>JBBQJG010000007.1:0-39752 GCA_038325725.1 Polyangia bacterium
CGAGATCGACGCCGCCGCCAAGGCCGCCATCGCCGCCGTCGAGTCGCTGGCGGGTCGTGCGGGCGAAAAGTTCGCGGACAAGTAAGATCAGAAAAAGCGACAGGGGAGACACCATGTCAGACGCGCTCGGAATGATCGAAACCAAGGGATTCGTGGCGATGGTCGAGGCGGCGGACGCCATGGTGAAGGCGGCCAAGGTCGAGCTCATCGGCTTCGAGAAGATCGGCGGCGGCTTCGTGACGGCCGTCGTGCGCGGCGACGTCGCGGCCGTCAAGGCGGCCACGGAGGCCGGCCAGCGGGCCGCCGAGCGCATCGGCGAGATCGTCGCCGTGCACATCATCCCGCGCCCGCACGTCAACGTCGACCAGGTGCTGCCGCTCGGCCGCACGAACGCGACCGGCAGCTAAGCCCGCGCGCATGAAACGCCCGGCGATCCTCGTGGGCGCGCTCGCGTTCATTGTCGGGCTCGCGTTCCTCGTCGCGCGGCCCTCGCGCGAGCCTGCCGCGACGACGCCGTATCTGGGTGAGCGCGGCGCCTCGCGCGTCAAGGCGTCGGGCCTCGGGATCGCGCTCGTGCGCGCCGGCCAGACGAAGGCGCTCGCGCCCGGCACCCCGCTGTCCGCGGGGGATCGCCTGCGCCTCACCGTGCGCGCCGAGCACGCGCGGCACCTGCTGGTGCGCATGCGCGACGGGGACGGCGCGGCGATGACGGTGTTCCCGGTGGGCGACGCGCACGCGTCCGCGTCCGTCGCGCCCGGCGACGCGCTCCCCGCCCCGCCCGTCATCACGGCGAGCGCCGGCAAGGTGATCATCACGGCGATCTTTGCCGACCACCCGTTCACGCTCGAGGACGCCCAGAAGAACGTCGCCAACGACGTCGAAACGATCGACCTCGTCATGGAAAAAGAGTGACGCGCGCGCGGGCGATCATCGTCGCCTTCGCCGTCGCTTTTGGGTTCGGCCTCGCAGCGCCCGCGCGCGCGCAGGACGCGCCCGCGGTGACGCTTTCGGATCCGGCGGCGCCCGTGCCGCCCGAGCTCATGGCGCGGGCGTCCTCGCCGGATCCGCGCGTGCGCCTCGGCTCCGTGACGTCGCTGCAGGCGCTCGCGACGCCCGCCGCGTCGAACCTGCTGCTCGGTCAGCTCCGGTGGGACTACGATCCGCGCGTGCGCGCGGCGGCCGCGACCGCGCTCGGCGCCTCGCACGATCCCAGCCTGCGCTACGCGCTCGACGACGCCGCGCACGCCGACTTCGATCCGACGGTGCGCGCCGCCGCCGAGGCGGCGGGGGCGAGCGTCGCGCCTTTCGCGAAGCGACCGAAGCTGGCCGCCGGGTTCTCGGTGCTGTGCCCCGGCTGCGGCTACTTCTATCTGGGCGACAATGAGCGCGCCTTCGCCTACCTCGGCGCGACGGCGGGTCTCGTCCTCGCGACCCTCGTGGCGCTGCACCGCCACACCGACGCGTCGGGTGTCGTGCAGCAGTACCCGGGCCGCGCGACGCCCTTCCTCATGGGC
This sequence comes from Polyangia bacterium, assembly GCA_038325725.1. Classification (GTDB taxonomy): domain Bacteria; phylum Myxococcota_A; class Polyangia; order Fen-1088; family Fen-1088; genus DASZFV01. The sequence continues at coordinate 1,515 of JBBQJG010000007.1, forward strand.
CTCCAGAACCTGTGGCTCTACGGAATCTTCGCGAGCTACCGCGACGCCCGCCTCGCGCGCGGCGATCTCGGCGCGCGCTATCCCGTCGCGCGCGAGCAGCTCGGCGATCTTCTGTTCGCGCCCTTCAACCCGCGCGTGCTCAAGAGCCCGTGGGTGTGGGCCGGCCTGCCCGTGCTCCTCAGCGGCGCCGTGGGCCTCGGCGTCTTGTTCTCACACCTGTCGGGCGAGCCCGCGAGCCAGATGACGCGCACGTTGACCGACGGAGGCGGCGTGCAGTTCTTCGGCAAGCGCTACGGCACGGGCGCGGGCGTCGCGCTCGGCGAGACCTACAACCTGAGCCTCTTCCTGCCCGTTGGCATCGGCGAAGAGGCCACCTTCCGCGGCGTCATCCAGGCCGGCCTCAGCGAGACGTCGCTCGATCTGTGGGGCGGCTGGGCCGTCGGGTCGCTTATCTTCGGCGCGCTCCACACGCTCAACTTCGTCGGCAAAGAGAACGGCGCGCGAGAAGCGGCGCTCGCCGTCCCATACATCACGTTGACGGGCAGCTACCTCGGCTTCCTTTACGTTCATTCGCGCTTCTCGCTCGCGCAGGGCGTCGCCCTGCACTTCTGGTACGACTTCATGTTGTCGACGTTCGACTTCATCGCCGACCCCGACCACCAACCGTTCGTGATGCGCTTCGGAATGCCGATTTGATTCGGCGTCTACGAACGTAGGATCGCGGCGACGAACGACGGCCGCAAGTAGAAGCCGTGCTTACCGACGCGGGTGGCGTTGCCCTCGGCGTCGTAGCCGTCGCGCGTGTCGGCGGCGTTCTTTCCTTTGGGGCGCACCTGCAGCACGACGCCGAGGTGCCCCGTGATGTCGGCGGCGCGACCGCGGCGAAAGTACTCACGCGCGAACAGCTCGAAGTCGGCGCGCAGGAGGCGCTCTTCGTCGACGCTCGGCGACCAGAGGCGCACGGCGGCCACGCGCCGCTCGCCGACCGAGCGCGCGCCGTCGGGGACCTCGAGCGCGACGAACAGGACGCGCGCGAGCTTCTGGCGCACGTAGCTGTCGGCCCACGACTCGGCGGCGATCGCGTTGGGATCGATCTGACAAACGGCCGTCGACTCGAGCGGCACGAGCGCCGCCGTCACGGGCACCGTCTTGAGCTCGATGCCGAGCGCGGCGAAGTCCGGCCCGCGCGCGCCGGCTGCCTGGATGCCCGCGACGCCCAGCTCGTGCTCGAGGATCCTGCCCGACCAGCCCTTCGTCCGCACGAGCCCCGATGGCACGGGCAACCCCAGCGCGTCGGCGAGCTCCGACAGCTCGACGCCGACGAGCGCGCGCGCGTGCGCGAGAAGCGCCTCCAAAGATTCGTCGTCAGCCACGCGTCCTGACCCTGAGTGAAATTCGGGTTAACGTCCAGGCCCGGAACGACGATGGACGAGGCGCACATCCAGCAGATCGTCGAGGAAATTGTCGGGCGCGTGCAGGCGCAGACGGCCGACGTCCCCGCGACGCCGATGGAGGCCGTGCGCAACCCGCCGCCCGGCTACGTCCCATCCGGCTACGTGCCGCCCGAGCGCGCGAGCCCCAAGCGCCGCGACGTCGACGTCCCGCGCGGCCGGCGCGGCGTGTTCCCCGACGTCGAGTCCGCCGTGAAGGCGGCGCGCAAGGCGTTCGAGCAGAACGAGGCCGCGCCGCTCGAGGCGCGCCGCCGCTGGGTCCAGGCGATGCGCGACGTCACCCGCAAGCACGTCGGCGAGCTCGCGCGCTTCGCCGTCGAAGAGACCGGCTACGGCCGCGTCGACGACAAGGTGAAGAAGAACCTGCTGTGCGTCGACAAGACGCCCGGCCCCGAGTTCCTGCGCCCCGTCGCCTTCTCGGGCGACGACGGCCTCACGCTCGTCGAGCGCGCACCTTACGGCGTCATCGGCTCGATCACGCCGACGACGAACCCGACCGAGACGATCATCAACAACGGCATCGGCATGATCTCGGGCGGCAACGCCGTCGTCTACAACGTGCACCCGTACGCCGCGCGCACGAGCGCGTGGTTCGTGCACCTCCTCAACGACGCCATCGCAAGCGCGGGGGGCCCCGAGAACCTGCTCTCGTGCGTCGAGCGCCCGACCATTGAAAGCGCGCAGGAGCTCATGAAGCACCCGGGCGTGCGCCTGCTCGTCGTCACGGGCGGCCCGGCCGTCGTGAAGACCGCCATGAACAGCGGCAAGAAGGTCATCGGCGCGGGCCCCGGCAATCCGCCCGCCGTCGTCGACGAGACGGCCGACCTCGACCACGCGGCGACGCACATCGTGCTCGGCGCGTCGATCGACAACAACATCATCTGCACGGCGGAAAAAGAGATCGTCGCCGTGGCCTCGATCGCCGACGCGCTCAAAGAGAAGCTCGCCGCGCGCGGGTGCGCGCTCGTGAATGAGAAACAGCTCCGCGAGCTCGAGAAGCTCGTGCTTCACCAAGGCACGGGCGGCACGCACCCCAACAAGGACTTCATCGGCAAGAACGCCGCCGTCATCGCCAAGCACCTCGGCGTGCGCGCGGGCGACGAGCTGCGCCTGCTCATCGCCGACGTCGACGAGCAGCATCCGTTCGTGCAGCTCGAGATGCTCATGCCCGTCTTGCCGCTCGTGCGCGTGCGCGACGCCGCCGAAGCCATCGCCTGCGCCAAGCGCGTCGAGCACGGCTTCGGCCACACGGCCGTCATGTACTCGCGCAACATCGCACACCTCCACGCCATGGCGCGCACGATCAACACGTCGATCTTCGTGAAGAACGCCTCGAACCTCGCCGGCCTCGGCTTCGGCGGCGAGGGCTACACGTCGTTCACGATCGCCTCGCCCACGGGCGAGGGCCTCACGACGGTGGCAAACTTCACGCGCGAGCGCCGCTGCACCCTCAAGGAATACTTTCGGATCGTCTGATGGCTGAGACGCCCGTGATGGCCGAAGCGCTCGCCCTCATCGAGGTCGCGTCGATCGCGCGCGGACACCGCGTCGCCGACGCCATGGTCAAGCGCGCGCCCGTGACGCTCTTGCGCTGCGAGCCCGTGAGCCCGGGCAAGCTGCTCGTGCTCGTCGAGGGCGACGTCGCCTCCGTCGAGGAAGCCTTCCGCGCCGGGCTCGACGTCGCGGGCGACGCGACGCTCGACAAGCTGTTCCTCGCGCAAGCGCACGCGCAGCTCCCGAGCGCCGTGCGCGGCGAGGCGCGCGCGGGCGACGCGGCCGACGTCGACGCGCTCGGCGTCGTCGAGACGACGACCGTCGCCGCGACGATCCTCGCGGCCGACGCCGCGTGCAAGGCGGCGTCCGTGCGCCTCATCGAGATGCAGCTCGCGCGCGGCCTCGGCGGCAAGGCTTACTTCATCGTCACGGGCACGCTGTCCGACGTCGAAGCCGCCGTCGAAGCCGGCACCGGCGCCGTCCTCCCCGCGGCCGTGCTCGGAACCGAGATCATCGCGGCCCCGCATGCGGACTTCGTCGAACGCCTGCGCTGACCGCGCCCCGAACGCCCGCGCTGACCGCGCCCCGAACGCCTGCGCTGACCGCGCCGAGGCGCGGCGGCGGTGCCGTTTCGCCGGATTCCGCGTTATTGGGTCAGTGTCGGGAAATTTCCCACTCTTCTCAAATCATGGGGATCCGACGCCAAAAAAAGCCGCTTCGGCCATGTCTGGTCGATGAACGGACGTGGGATACTGCACTTACCGACGCGGGCCCCTCCGCTGTTTCACGGGCCCCTCCCTCCCTTTGCCCCAGGAGTTGTTTTTCATGGCGAAGCCGTACCGTCTCCTCGCATTGGCTCCCTTTTGTCTGCTGGCCGCCTGTGCAGGTTCCGAGACTGGCGGCCACGGCGCCGCGGGCTCGACTGGCGCCGCGGGTAGCACCTCGGCGGCGGGAGCGACCGGACAGGCGGGAACCACGGGCGGTCAGGCCGGCTCGACGGGCGCCGCGGGTGAGACCGGCATCGCCGGCTCGACCGGCATCGCCGGATCGACCGGCACCGCGGGCTCGACCGGCACCGCGGGCTCGGCCGGCACCGCGGGCTCGACCGGCACCGCGGGCTCGACCGGCACCGCAGGCTCGACCGGCACCGCAGGCTCGACCGGCACCGCGGGCTCGACCGGCACCGCAGGCTCGACCGGCGGCTTCGCCGTCGCGCGCGGCCGCAGCCTCGGCTGCGGCAAGCCGCCCGGCGGGAACGATTCGTCGTCGAACTCCGTGCTGAAAGAGATTCACCTCACCGGCACGCTCGACCCCATCTACCTCGCGGGCGGCCTCATCTACAAAGACAACCAGCTCCCCCGCGGTGGGAAGTACGACTTCGCGTTCCGCCCGTACAGCGTGCGGTTGCCGAAGAACTACGATCCGACGAAGGCCTATCCGATCGTCCTGGGCGGCGGCGGCTGCGGCGGAAGCGCCGAAGGCTTCGCGGGCGGACCCAACAACGGGTACTCGCCCGGCGACAACCTCGGCCTGTCGATCCAGGTCGGCCTCGCCTACCTCGCGGGTTGCTTCGCCGACGGCGGTCGCACCTTCGCGAACAACAACCGCCTCGACACGCCCGAGGCGCCGTACGTCCGTCAGGTCATCGCCGAGGTCGAGAGCAACTACTGCGTCGACAAGAGCCTCGTCTTCGAGAGCGGCACGAGCAGCGGCGGGTGGGAGACGTACACGACGGGCTGCGCCGACGCCGACGTCATCCGCGGAATCGGCCCCGTCTCGGGCGGGCTTCGCCTCCACCGTCCCCCGTGCGCGGGTCCCCAGGCCTCGATCATGGTCGAGGGCTTGAGCGACGGCGCGAACCCGATCGGCCCCATCGTCCCCGTGGACGGCAACCTCGACAGCCCAGGCTCGGCGGCCGCGCGCGACGAGATCCTCAAGCGCAACGGCTGCGTCGCGCCCGACTTCGTCTTCGACTACTCCGACACGACGAAGAAGCAGGGCAACGCTCCGCACGCGGTGTGGGATCCGACGTACCCCGAGTGCGTGAAGTACACGGGCTGCCCCGCCGCCTATCCCGTCGTCTGGTGCGCGCTCCCGTGCGGCCACCAGTGCGACAAGGTCGGCAACCTCAGCTACAAGGACGGCATTTGGAAGTTCTGGCAGAGCCTGCCCTCGCTCTGAGCGCGCGCTGACGCGCGTTGCTGAGCGCGCGCTGACGCGCGTCGCTGAGCGCGCGTCGCTGAGCGCGATCTGGACGCTCGTTGAACGCGCTCAGACGGAGATCGTCCGATCCGAATCCACGAAGCGGTTCGCTGACCCAATTACATTTAGCCCAAGCTGCTTTTCCAGGAGTTGTTTCCCATGACGAAGTCCCTCCGGTTCCTCGCCTTGGCTCCGTTCTGTCTCGTGATGGCGTGCAGTACGCCTGGACCTTCCCGAGGTGGCGAAGCCGGATCGACGGGGAGCGCGGGCGCGACCGGCACGGCCGGCGCAACGGGCGCGGCTGGCTCGAACGGCGCCGCGGGTGAAGTCGGCACCGCGGGGACCGGCGCCGCGGGCGACACCGGTACGGCCGGTTCCAACGGCAACGCGGGCACAATCGGCACCGCGGGCACGGGCGCGACGGGCACCGCTGGCACCACCGGCAGCGGTGGCTCTACCGGCGCCGCGGGCGCGGGCACGGCCGGCGTCACCGGCACGGGCGGCAAGGGCGGCGCGACGGGCACGGCCGGCGCCACCGGCGCGGCGGGCTCGGTGGGAACGGGCGGCGCGGGGGCGGGGCCGCACGGCATGAGCCTCGGCTGCGGCAAGCCTCCGGGCGCGACGGACTCGCCGTCCAAGTTCGTATTGAAGGAGATTCACGTCACGGGAACGTTCGATCCCATCTACCTCGCCGGCGGGGCCGTCTACACGGGCAATCAACTTCCGCAGGGCGGCAAGTACGACTACCAGTTCCGTCCGTACTCCGTGAGGCTCCCGAAGAACTACGACCCCGCGAAGACCTACGCGGTCACCCTCGGCGGCGGCGGCTGCGGCGGCAACGCGGCGAACTTCGCGAGCGGGCCCGGCGGCGGGTACCAGCCCGACAATTCGCAGTCGACGATTCAGGTCGGCCTCTCGTACTTGGCGGGCTGCTTCGACGACGGCGGCGGCGGCATCAAGAACCGCATCGACACGCCCGAAGATCCGTACGTCCGCCAGGTCATCGCCGAGGTCGAGAGCAACTACTGCGTCGACAAGAGCCGCGTCTTCATCTCGGGCACGAGCAGCGGCGGTTGGGAGTCCTTCACGGTCGGGTGCTCCGCCGCCGACACGATCCGGGCCATCGGCCCCGTCTCGGGCGGCCTTCGCCTTCACCGTCCGGCCTGCACGGGCCCGACGGCGGCGATCATGGTCGAGGGCTTGATGGACACGGCGAACCCGATCGGCCCGGAGGTGCCCCCGAACACCTCTCGCGACAGCCCCGGCTCGGCACCCGCGCGCGACGAGATCCTCAAGCGCAACGGCTGCGTCGCGCCCGACTTCGTCTTCGACTACTCCGACACGACGACGAAGAACGGCAACGCGCCGCACACGCAGTGGGACCCGGCGTTCCCGACGTGCGTACGGTACACGGGCTGCCCCGGCGCCTATCCCGTCGTGTGGTGTGCGCTCAACTGCGGCCACCAGTGCGACAACGAGACGATCGGCGGCGTGAAGATCGACTACAAGGCCGGCATGTGGAAGTTCATGTCGAGCCTGCCTTCGCGGTAACGCGTCAGGCATGGTAGGCAAGGGGCTGCGAGAGCCCCCTTGCCTCGCAGCCCCCTCGCACAGGAGTCGTTCCATCATGACGAAGCTCTCCGGGTTCGTTGCCTTGGCTCCCGCGTTCTTGTTGATGGCCTGCTCTGGCTCGAGCGGCCCGAGCCAAGGGGGTGCGGGCTCGACGGGCTCCGCCGGAACCACGGGGGCGGCAGGGAGCACCGGCTCGACCGGTGAAGCCGGCAGCACGGGCTCCAACGGTAACGCGGGCGACAACGGCGCCGCCGGCGCGACGGCCGCCGCCGGCAGTACCGGGACCGCGGGCAGCACCGGCACGGCCGGCTCCAACGCGGGCGCGACGGGCGCCGCCGGCGCGACCGCCACGGCGGGAACGACGGGCACCGCGGGCGCGACGGGCACCGCGGGCGCGACGGGCACGGGCGGCAACCAAGGCACGGGAGGCACCGTCGTCAAGCAGACGGGCAAGAGCCTCGGATGTGGCTCGCCGCCCGCCGGCGGCGACTCGAGCGGCAAGTACTCGCTGCACGAGGTTCAAATCACCGGGCTCGACCCCATCTATCTCACGGGCGGCAAGTACGTTCAGACGAGCGGGAAGTACAACTTCGCGAACCGTCCCTACAGCCTGCGGCTCCCCGCGGGCTACGATCCGACGAAGGCCTACGCGGTGACCATGGGCGGCGGCGGCTGCGGCGGCGACGCCTCCGGCTTCGCCAACAATCCCGGCGGCGGTCTGCAGATCGCCGGCAACGGACCGACGATCCAGATCGGCCTGCAGTACATCGCGGGCTGCTTCAGCGACGGCGGGCCTTCGATCGGCAATCGTCCCGACACGCCGGAGCTGCCGTACTTCCGCGCCGTGCTCGCCGACGTCGAAGCCCACTACTGCGTCGACAAGGCGAAGGTCTTCGTCTCGGGCTACAGCAGCGGCGGCTGGGAGGCCTACACGCTCGGCTGCGCGGCGAGCGACGCCGTTCGCGGCATCAGCGCCGACGAGGGCGGCTTCCGCATGGTGCACCCGCCCTGCTTGGCGCCCGTCGCGGCGGTCCTCGTCGCGGGCACGGCGGACACCGAGAATCCGATCGGCCCGCTCGATCCCACCAACAAGACCGATATGGGCGCGATCGGGCGCCTCGGCAGCCTGGGCTCCGCGCCCGGCCGCGACGAGCTCCTCACGCGCAACGGATGCATTGGCAACGCGACGACGGCCGTCGGCGCGTTCGACGCGAAGTACACCCAGTGCGTGAAGTACACGGGTTGCCCCGCCGCTTACCCCGTCATCTGGTGCGCGTTGCCCGGCGTGGGCCACAACAACAGCAGCTACGGCGGGCTCAACTACTCGCCCGGCCTCATGTGGCAGGTCCTCGGCGCGCTGCCGTAAAACCTCTGCCGTACACTGGGACCGTGCGACGGCTGGTCTCATGGCTCTCGACGCTCGCCGCGCTCGCGGCGAGCGCGTGCACGCACGGCGCTTCCTCGCCTGGCGACGGCGGCGTCACCTACAAGCGCGATTGGGCGGCGCACCCTGCGGTCGTCACGCTCGCGGCCGCGAAGGACATCGTCGCGCTCGGTGACGTGCACGGCGACGCGGACGTCGCGTTCCACCTACTGGCCGCGGCGGGCCTCATCACGACGACGGCGCCCGCGCGCTGGAGCGGCGGCGCGACGATCCTCGTCGTCACGGGCGACGTCATCGATAAAGGCAGCGCGGCGCTGCCCGTGATCGAATTGCTGCGCGCGCTCGAGCCGGAGGCGCGCGCCGCCGGCGGCCGCGTCATCGTGACGCTCGGCAATCACGAGGCCGAATTCCTCGCCGCCCCGAGCGACGCGAAGACGGCCGTGTTCCAGGCCGAGCTGCGCGCCGCGGGCCTCGATCCGCTCGCCGTCGCCGCGGGCCAAACGGAGCCGGGGGCGTGGCTCCACGACTTGCCGGTCGCGGCGCTCGTCGACGATTGGTTCTTCTGCCACGCGGGCGACAGCGACGGGCGCACCGCGACCTCGATCGCGAAGAAATTCACCGCCGTCGTCGATGGAACCTTCGGCTACGCGGACGACTATCTCGTGGGCGACGGCAGCCTCCTCGAGGCCAACGGCTGGTGGCAGCAGCCCACGGGCGCCGTCGCGACGCTCGACGCGTACCTCGCCGCGCTGCCGGCGAAGCACATCGTGCTCGGGCACGATCCGGGCGCGCTCGACTTCGTCGACGATCCTCACGGCGCGCGCGCGCGCGGCGAGCTGGCGGCGCGCTACGACGGACGCCTGTTCCTCATCGACGTCGGCATGTCCTACGCCGTCGGGTATTCTCCGGGCGCGCTCCTTCGCATCACGCGCGGAACCACGACGACGACGGCGTCCGCGCTCTTCCTCGACGGCACAACGGCCCCTTTGTGGCCATGACCGCCCCACGCGGGCACAATGAGGTCCCCCATGGTGAAACGAAAGAGCTCCTTGGTCGTCGCGCTCGCGCCGGTCGTCGCGCTCGCGCCGGTCGTCGCGCTCGCGCTTGGGCTCTTCGGAGCGGGTTGCTCGAGCAGCTCGACGCCGTACGGCGGGGACGCGGGCGGCGCCAAGACGATCGTCATCAACGAGCTGTTCCCGAGCGGCGTCGACGCGGCGAACCCCGACTGGATCGAGCTCAAGAACCTGGGCGCGGCGGCCGTCGACGTCGGCGGCTACCAGCTGCGCGACAGCGCGATCTCGGACCTGACATCGATCCCCGCGGGGACGATGATCGACGCCGGCGGCTACCTGGTCATCTACTGCGACGACCTCGCCGACGGCGGCGTCTCGGGCGGCGTCCACGTCCCGTGGAAGCTGTCGGCGAGCAAGGGGGACGAGGTGCACGTCCTCGACAAGAACGGCACCGAGCTCGACGTCGTCGCGTTCCCGGCGAACCTGCCCGCCGACAAATCCTGGGGCCGGCTCCCCGACGGAACGGGCGCGTTCATCCGCACGACGCAGACGCAGGGGAAGGCGAATCTCTAGAGTCCGCGCTCCTCGGCGCGGCGACCGTCATTTTGAGGTTCGCCGATTGCCGAGCTTCGGCGCGGAGGGGAGCGGCGACCTTGGCCTCACTGGCGTCAGACCTCTGACGAGCCGTTTTCTAGTCTTTTTTTCGACGATCTGGCCGCCCAGAGGGCACAGACTTTCTACTCGAATGTCAAACTCAAGCGCGGCGAAGTCGGCTCTCCCGTTCGTCGCGTTGCTGCTGTCCGGTGCGCTCGGCGCCTGCTCGGGCGGCGGGTCCGACGGAAACGATGCCGCCGCCGGAAGCTCCGGCATGACGGCCGGCGCCACGGGGGCCGCCGGCGCCACGGGGGCCGCGGGCGCTACGGAGAATGCCGGCTCGACCGGGAGTTCCGACGCCCTCGTGGGAGCGTTCGCGTTCACCTTGGACACGAGGAACGGGGGACACCAAGCGGCCGTCTCCGGAAGGGTCTCCGACGGACCGGCGGCCGTGGCCTCGGGCCTGAAGGTGAGCATGAAGGACGGCGCTTGCACGCTCTTCGCACCCGTCTTTCCGTTCTGTAGCCCGACCTGTCCCGGAACCGACGTCTGCGTCGCCGACGACACCTGCCGCACGCCCCCGACGGCGATAGACGTCGGCGACGTCACCTTGAGCGGCATCAAGGCGGAAGCGGGCGGCACCACGGTCCTGCTCATCAACGTCAAGAACGGCTACCAGGTGCCCGGCGACACGCCGCTCGCGTACCCACCGTTCGACGAAGGCGCCGACGTCGGCCTCACGGCGGCCGGCGGCGTCTACGGCAAGTTCGAGATCCACGGCAAAGGCATCACCCCGCTCGTCGTCACAGACACCGACCTCACGGTCGATCGGAACAAAGCCCTCGCGCTCGCGTGGACGCCGAAGGGCGCGAGCAGCGACGCCGCGATCCACGTCAAGCTCGAGATGAGCCACCACGGTGGCTTCAAGGGGCAGATCGAGTGCGACACGGCGGACACGGGCGCGCTCACGATCTCGGCCCCGCTCGTCACCGCGCTCGTGAACCTCGGCGTCGCGGGCTTTCCGACGGTGACCATCACGCGCACGAGCACGTCGTCGACGAAGATCGCGTCCGGTCGGGTCGAACTGCAGCTCTCGCACGGCGTCGAGCGCGAGGTCATCGTCCCGGGGCTCGTCTCGTGCACCGACAAGGTGAGCAGCACCGACTGTCCGACCGGGAAGGTCTGCCAGGACAATCTGACCTGCACCAAATAAAGGACTCCATGCCCTCACCGATAGGGCCGCCCCATTGCGGCGCTGGTGGTCCCGGCGGAAGCGGTTCAAACTGGATGTCCGTCCTCGACGAGTCCGGCTGCGCGCCGGGCATCAACCTCGTCGATATGGGCGGGCCGCTCAAGGCTTCGAACACCGTGGGTTCGGGCGGCGGGTACGGCGGTATTGACTGTTTCGCTCTCACCCCCTGACGAGATGCACGAACCCCACGCGTTCGCTCCGCCCCCCCGCGTCGCTCGACGACGCTGGCCCTTGGCCCTTGTCTTGGCGGTCGCGGGGTGCGGCAGCAAGGCCGCGACGCCCGCAACGACACCGAAGCCGACCGTCACGGAGGGCACGTGTCAGATCGCCGCCGCGGACGCCGACGGCGGCACCGCCGATGGCGGCGCGCCGACGACCGAGTTCCTCACGCACGTCGACTGCACGGCGGATTTTCTCGCGCTCGCGTCGGCGCCGCTCGACGTGAGCCTACCGGGCGCGCGCTCGGTGAAGGTGATCCTCGATCAGGCGAACGCGGACTCGCTCACCTTTCAGAACAGCGTCCTTTATCAGATTCACTATGCGTTCGCGTCGAAGCACCTGTCGGGCGGCGCGCTGCCCATCATTGGGTCGCTCTCCGAGTTCAACGCGACCGAGTATTACAGCCCCGATCGCCGCTTCATCCTCGGCGCCGTGACTTACTACGAGGGGCCCAAACAGTGGGCGCTCGAGCTCGCGCCGTACGACACGGCGTCGGCCGCGCTCATCGAGAAGCTCTACGAGAAGGTGAAGGCGAGCGCGTTCTTCGGGCCGGCCCTCGCCTTTCACCCGACGTCGGAGGCGGTGTCCGCGGCGGCCGCGAAGTTGCCGAAGACCGTCTCGCTCGTAACGACCGATCAGCTTTACGACCAGATCGACTACCAGCCGCTCACGCTCGCGACGGGTGTCGGTCGCCTGCGCTTCGTCAAGGCGGCCAACCTCGACACGACGAACCTGTCTTTCCAAGACATCGCCGTGCTCGACCTCGCGCCCAACGACATCACGGTCGTGCAGGGGCTCATCACGCAGGAGTTTCAGACGCCGCTGTCGCACGTCAACGTGCTGTCGGCCAACCGACACACGCCCAACATGGGCCTGCGCAACGCGACGACGAACCCGACGCTGCGCGCGCTCGAGGGCAAGCTCATCCAGCTCACCGTGGGCGCGTCAGCGTGGACCGTCCACGAGGTGAGCGAAGCCGATGCAGAAACGTTCTGGGCGGCGCACAAACCGGCGCCCGTCGTGCTGCCCGCGCTCGACCTCACGGTGAAGGACCTGTTGAACATCGAGGACGTCACGCCCGAGCCCGCCGCCGACGCGCCCATCGGCGCGCTGCGCGATGCCATCAAGAAGGCGGTGCTCGCGTTCGGCGGCAAGGCCGCGCAGTACTCGATCCTCGCGCGCACGCCCGACGTGCCCATCAAGAAGGCCTTCGCGGCGCCGGTCTTCTACTACGACCAGTTCATGACGCAGAACGGGCTCTACGCGCGCGTCGACGCGCTCCTCGCGGACCCGGCGTTTCAGACGGACGCGACCGTGCGCGCGCAGAAGCTCACCGACCTGCGCACGGCCATGCTCGCGGCGCCGCTCGACATGGACTTCCAGACGCTGCTCAAGGCGAAGCTCGCGGCCGACTACCCCGGCCTCAAGATGCGCTTCCGCACGAGCACGAACAGCGAGGATCTCGCCGGCTTCCCGTGCGCCGGCTGCTACGAATCCCACTCGGGCGATCCCGCGACCTGGTCGTCGGTGCTCGACGCCATCCGCCAGTGCTACGCGAGCATCTGGCTGTTCCGCACGTTCGAAGAGCGCAGCTATTACGGCATCGACCACAAGGCTGTGGGCATGGCCCTGCTCGTCCACCACAACTTCGAGGCTGAAGAAGCCAACGGCGTCGCCGTGACCGCGAACCCCTTCGACGACACGGGGCTCGACCCGGCGCTCTACGTCAACGTGCAACTCGGCGGCGACGCCGAGGTCGTGCACCCACCCGCGGGCGTCACAAGCGATCAGTTTCTCATCTACTTTGGCGAGCCGAACCAGCCGACGACGTATCTCACGCACTCGAACATCGCGACGATGAACGTGCTGACGGCGAAGCAGGTGCATCAGCTCGGCGTCGCGCTCGACGCGATCCACACGCGCTTCTCGCCGGCCTACGGCCCCGCCTCCGGCAACGACGGGTACTACGCCATGGACGTCGAGTTCAAATTCGACGACGAGGCCGCGCCCGGCATGCCGGCGACCCTGTACGTCAAGCAGGCGCGCCCCTACCCGGGGCGAGGCTCCGACGTCGTCGGCTCGGGAGTCGGTGGCAACTAGCGTGAGCAAGCTGTCGCTCGTCTGGTCGGCGCCGCGTGGTGGGAAGGCCGAGGCCCCGCACGAGGGCGCTCCCGTGGCGGCCCCCATCGTCCAACCGATCTTGGACTTGCCCGCGCGCGAGGTCGACCGCTACGAGCTCAAGTACTGGGTGCCGACGGCGCTGACGTCCGCGGTGATCGACTTCGCGCGGCCGTACCTCGTCCTCGATCCGTTCAACGTCCGCATGGGGCTCGAGCGCCAGTTCAACACGACGCTCTACCTCGAGACGCCGCGCCTCGACGCCTATTGGTCGCACGTCGACGCCGCCGCCGATCGCTACAAGCTGCGCGTGCGCGGCTATGGCGAGGTGCCCGAGGGCCTCGCGTTCTTCGAGACGAAGCGCAAGATCAACTCGATCACGGTGAAGACGCGCACGGCCGTCGCGATGTCGGACGTCGCGCCGCTGCTCGACGGCACCTACGACGCGTTGCCGGCGCGGCTCGCGCCCGACGAGCGCCGCCACCTCGAGAACTTCCTATACCGGCGCACGATGACCGACGCGCGGCCCTGCGTGCTCGTGCGCGCACACCGCGAGTCGTACTGCACGCCCGACCTGCGCGAGGACGTGCGCCTCACCTTCGACCGCGAGATCTGCTTCCAGCCGGCGCGCGGCACCTCGCTCCACGGCGACCCACGCGCGTGGGTCCCCATCGACGGCGAGGCCCAGCACGGCCATCGCGGCGCGCACACGATGATCGAGCTCAAGTTCCCGCGCCTCGCGCCCCTGTGGATGAGCCGGCTCATCGACCGGCTCGACATGTGGCGCGTGGGATATTCCAAATACATCGCCGCGGTGCAATCGTTGCTCGACGGCCCGATGCTCGACGCCGTCGCCTGGGACCTCGCCGGGGAGAACGACTGACTTGGAACAACGGATCGCCTGGGACGCTGCGCTCGCCGCCCTCTGCCTCGCCTTCGCCCTCTCGGTCGCCGTCGCGTGGCTCTACTCGTCGACGCACGCGGGCCTGTCGTACCTGCGCGGCTTCACGCAGAGCCTCGCGCTCGGCGGCATCATCTCGGCGTCGGTCATGCTCGCCATCGGCGACGACGTCGCGCGCGGCCTGGGCGTCGTCGGCGCGCTCACGATCGTCCGCTTTCGGACGACGATCAAAGACACGCGCGACCTGATGTTCGTGTTCGCGTCGCTCGCGGCGGGCGTCGCCTGCGGCGTGCAGAGCTTCGCCGTCGCGATCGTCGGCACGAGCGTCTGAGCGATGGCCGTCGGCTTCCTGCACGTGTCGTCGTTCGGGACGCACCGCGAGTTCGACGCCGTCCTGCGCATCCGCATGCCGGCGAGCTCGCCGCAGCAGCGCGCCTTCAACGAGCTGCTCGAGCAGCACTGCCGCCGCTTCGTGCTCGTGAACCTGCGTGAGACCGGCGGCGATCTCTTCGAGCACTCGTATCAAGTCCAGTTCTCGGACCCCAAGGTGGGCCCCGTGCTGCTGCGCGAAATCAACGGTCTGCCCGGCCTCACGGGCGCGACCCTCCTCATGCAGGACTCGTCGCTAGAACTATGAGCGGCTCGCCATGACCCGATCTCGCGCACGCCTCGCCGCTCCCGTCGCGATCGCCCTCGCGGGCGGCGCGTTTTGGCTGCTGTCGCACGGCACGGGCGGCGTCTCGCCGCTGTCGCTGCGCGGCTACGCCGAGGCCATCGACCACGCGGCGGCGCCGCTCGCCGCGGGGCGCATCGCGCACATCGCGGTCCACGTCGGGCAGCACGTCAAGCCGGGCGACGTGCTCGTCGTCATGGAGACGGAAGAGCTGGAGCTCAAGCGGTCGACGGCGCGGCTGGCCCTCGCGCGCGCGAACGCCGAGCTCGTCGCCGAAGAGGTCGTCTCGGGCGCCGCCATCGCGCGCGCCGAATTGCTCGTGCTGCGCCTGCAGTCGACGCAGATGCGTGATCGGGCGCAGCTCGCCGAGGTCGAGCAGCAGCGCGCGCGCCTCGAGAAGCTCGCCGAGGAGAAGCTCGTCCCGCTCTCGGACCTCGAGCGCGAACGCCTCAAGGAGGTCGACCTGGCGACGAGCGTCCAGGTCCTCGACGCCGCGACGAAGGGCAAGCAGGCCGGCCTCGGGCGCGCCATCGGCGGCAAGGCGGGCGCCGTGCAGATCGAAAAGCGCCTCGCGCCGCTGCGCGAGGCCGTGCACATCCGCGAGGAAGCCGTGAAGCTGGCCGACCTCGCCGTCGCCGAGGCGACCGTGCGCGCGCACGTCGAGGGCGACGTCTCCCTGATCCTGCACCACGAGGGCGACGTCGTGCCGGCCGCCACCGAGCTTGTCCGCATCGCGACGGGCCGCCCCGGCCGCATCTTGTGCTGGCTCCCCGAGCGGCAGTCCTCCTCGTTCGAGGTGGGGCGCGCCGTGAAATTGCGCGGGCTGCCGATCTTCGGCGCGAGCTTCGGCGGCCGCGTCGCCGAGATCTCGCCCGAGCTCGAGGAGGTGCCGCCGCGGGCGCGCCTCTCGCCACAGATCCCGATGTGGGGCCGCCGCGTCGAGATCGAGAGCTGGCCGTCACACCCGCTCGTCCTCGGTGAGGCCGTCTATGTTCGGCTCTGAGGGCGCGCTGCTGTCGACGGCCTTCGCGCTGGGACTGTCGCTCTTCGCGGGCAAGCCGGTGGCACCTCCGACGCCCGCGCCGGCAACCGCACCCGCCCTCATCACCGTGCCCGCGTCGCTGTGGCAGCGCTCGGCGACGCTCGAGCCCTCGGGCGTCGTCTGGGTGCCCAAGCTCGATCGCTACCTCGTCGTCAGCGACGACACGGGCGACGCCTCCGATCATCATCAGCCGTGGGTCCTCGCGATGACGCGCGCGGGGGCGTTCGACGAGGCGCCTGTCGCGATCGCCGGCCTCGATGCGCTCAACGACGCCGAGTCGATCTGCGCGGGGCCCGACGGCCTGCTCTTCCTCGTGACGTCACACTCGCCCAACAAGCGAGGCCACGATCCTGAGTCACGCCGTGAGCTGCTGCTGCTCGAGCTCGCGGGCCGCGGCCTGCGCGTCGTGGGGCGCGTCGATTTGACGACGGCGCGCGCCGCGCCGCCGACGCCGCCCGCGGGGGGCAACGTCGCCGGCGCGCTGCTCGCGATCGCGGGCTTGCCCGTCGACGGCCGCCTCGACATCGAGGCCGTGACGTTTCATGACGGCGCCCTGCTCATCGGCCTCAAGTCGCCGCTCACGACGAAGGACGGCGCCGTCGTCCTTCGCCTCGCGGCGCCCGTCGCGGCGCTGCGCGCCGGAAAGCTCCCGCCCGGCGCCGTGACGCGCCTGTGGGAGCTCTCGCTGCGCGTCGACGTCGCGGGGCATCCCATCCCGCAGGGCATCGCCGACCTCACGACGCTGCCCGACGGCTCGCTCGCGCTCGTCGCGAACGCGCCCAAGGGTCGCGCGCACGACGACGGCGGCGCGCTCTATCACTTCGTGCCTGGAAAAGGCGAGCCGCGCCTCGTGCGGCGCTTTCCGGGCCTGCACCCCGAGGGCGTCACGCTCGCCGCCGACGGGAAAGATCTCGTGCTCGTGTTCGACAACAACACGGGCCCGCCGATGTGGATGCACGCGCCGCTGCCGAGACGCGCGCCGTGAAACAACTGGCGACACGCCTCGCGCTGCCGTGCGTGTGGCTCGTTGCGGGCTGCTATCAGCCGCGGCCCCTCGACGCGCGCGCCGTCATGGACGAAGTCGCGGCCGAGACGCCGGCGCGCCCCGCGAAGACAGCGACGGCCGGCGCCGCCCCCGGCGCGCTCACCGAGGACGAGGCCGTCGCGCTCGCGCTGCGCTCGAACCCCGACCTGCGCGCCGCCCGTCACCAGCGCGGCGTCGCCGACGGCGAGCTCGTCGCGGCGGGCGCGCTCGCGAACCCGACCGTCGACTTCGACTTCATCCACGTCGAGGACTACGGCTCGCGCCGCGGGTGGGCCATCGCGCTCGGCTGGGAGCCGCCACAGCCGGGGATCTATTCGGCCCGCCGCGCGGCCGCGCGCGCCCAGGTCGACGCCGTCGTCGCCGACCTCGCCGAGGCGGAGGCGCAGCTCGCAAACGCCGTGCGGGGCGCCCACGCCGTCTTGCTCGCGATCAGCGAGAAGCGCCTGCTCGTCGAGCAGGCGATCGCGGGCCGCCGACAGATCGCCGCGCTCGTCGGCAAGCGCGTCAACGGCGGCGCGTCGACGCGCCTCGATCTCGGCCTCGCCGACCTCGCGACGTCCCAGGTCGAGCGCGACCGCGACGACCTCGCGGCCCAGGAGCTCGCCGCGACGGCGCAGCTCGCGGCGCTGCTCGGCACGGCGCTCCCGAACGGCGTCACGGGCACGCTGCCCACCGACGTGAGCGCGCCGCCCGCGCTCGAGCCGCTCGTCGAAACGGCGCTCGCGGCGCGCCCCGCCCTCGTGGCCGAGGAGAAGCGCTTCGCGGCGCGCGAGGAGACGCTGCGCCTCGAGCACGCGCGGAGCTGGCCGTGGTTTCGCCTCACGGCGATCCCGCGCTATCGCTCCGACGCCTCCGACGTCCACCCGAACGACTTCGCGATGGGCCTGCAGCTGACGCTGCCGATCTTCAACCAGAACGGCGGACCGATCCGCGTCGCCGAGGCGCAACGCGATCAGGAGCGCGAATTGTTCCGGAAGCAGCTCATTGGCCTGCGCCGCGACATCGAGAACGCGCGCGCCCAGGTCGCGCTGCGCAGCGAGACGCTGCGACGCTACGAGACGTCGCTGCTCCCCGCGCTCGACGCGCAAGAGAAGCTCCTCGCGACGTCGATGGCGGGCGGGCAGCTCGACGTCGTCGCGCTGTTGCAAGCGGCCGACGTCATCCTGCGCAGCCGCCGCGACGCCGTCGACGTTCGGCTCGCCTGCTACCGCGCGCGGCTCGATCTCGAGCGCGCCGTGGGCCGGCATTCCCCCGCCGCCGCCGCCCCGTGAGGCGCGTGTTAGCATCCGCCGCCACATGAGGCGCCTCGTCTCGCGCCGAGGCGCCCTGCTCGCGACGCTTGTCGTCGTCGCCACGATCGCCCTCGTCGCCTGGGTCCAACGGTTCAAGCTCGTCTCGCTCGTTCGCCACATCGAGACCAATCCTTCGGTCGATCGCGGTGGCTGGAGGCCCCCGGTTCCCGTCGAGCCCGACGGCGGATGCCCCACGGGCGTCGACACGAGCCCCGCCCACGAGGCGGGCGTCGTCACGCGCTTCGCCGTCATCGGCGACTACGGCAGCGCCGGCCCCGTCGAGCAAGCGGTCGCCGATCTGGTCGGAACGTTCGCGCCGGAGTTCATCCTCACGCTCGGCGACAACAACTATCCGCTCGGCGAAGCCAGCTCGATCGACTTCAACATCGGCCTCTTTTATCACTCGTACATCGGCGCCTACGCCGGGCGCTTCGGGTGCGGCGCCACGCGCAACCGGTTCTTCCCGTCGCTCGGGAATCACGACTGGTACTCGGCGGGCGCGCGCCCCTATCTCGACTACTTTGCGCTCCCTGGCAACGAGCGCTACTACGACGTCGCGTGGGGCGACGTGCACGTGTTCGCGCTCGACACAGATCCGAACGAGCCCGACGGCGTCACGGCCGACTCGGCGCAGGCCGCCTGGCTCGAGCGCGGCCTCGCCGCCGCGCCCGAGCGCTGGAAGATCGTCTACATGCACCACCCGCCGTACTCGTCGGGCCCGCATGGCTCGACCGTGTCGATGCGGTGGCCGTTCAAGGCGTGGGGCGCCGACCTCGTGCTGGCCGGCCACGATCACATCTACGAGCACGTCGTCGGCAGCGACGGCCTCCACTACCTCGTCAACGGCCTCGGCGGCGCGACGTTCTACGCCATGGGCGCCACCGTCGCGGGCAGTGTCGTCCGCTTCAACGAAGCGGCCGGCGCCCTCTTCATCGAGGCGGACTCGGAAACGCTCCGCGCGCGCTTTCAAACCGTCGACGGGCGCAAGGTCGAGGAGTTCGTCCTGTCGGCGAAATGAGAGCCTGACGGCGACGCATTCCGCGTACCCACGCCGCATCGACGCGCGGACGCAGTTGGGGCAGCATGACGGCGTGACCCGAATCGGCGCGCTGCCTCCGCTTGTCGTTACGACCTTCGCGGCGAGCTTCGCGGCGAGCTTCGCGCTGGGCGGATGCGCAAGAGGTCCGGCGTCCGTGAGCGCGACGGACGCCGCCACCGACCGCGCGATCGACCAGGCCCCCGGCGACGGCAAGGGGGGCGACGCGAAGAGCGACGGCGCGGACGCGCGCGACGGCTACTCAAACGACGGCGCGTGCAGCGCGGGCGTCCCGCGCTGCCACGGCGACTTCGGCTACGAGCTGTGCGAGCAAGACGGCGGCTGGAGCGAATCGCACAGCTGCGGCGGCTACTCGTCGAACGGCACGACCTCGTACTGCGCCGAGCTCCCCACGGAGGGCGGCGAGCCGTGGGCGACGTGCATAGATCCCGCGTGCTGGTACTGGTGGAAGCGCGGCCTCCTCGCGAAGACCCCCGACGGCTCGAGCGTCGGGATCTGCCTCCCTGACGGCACGATCAACAGGTGCAGCCCTGGTGGCACGCTTGCCGTCGCTCAGTGCGCGGGCGCGTGCTCGCGCGTCGCGACGCTCGACGGACGCGCGCTCGGCTTCTGCGCGCCCGCCTGCGTGAACGGCGCGCGCGAATGCCTGGGCGGGCCGTTCTACCGCGCGTGCGTCAACGGCCACTGGGACCCGACCGTCCGCGCGTGCGCGGGCACGTGCAACCCGCTCGCGACGGGCGCCGTGCCCGACCTCCGCTGCGGCGGCGCCTGCGAGCCCGGCACGAGCCGCTGCCGCGCCGACGACGCCGCCGTCGAGCTGTGCGCCGACGACGGGACCTGGAAGCTCGACCGCGCGTGTACGCTCGGCCGCTGCCGCCCCGCGGGTCCGCAAGCCGAGTGCGAGGCCGAGTGTCTCGCGGGACAGCGCGCGTGCGCCTTCGACGGCGACAGCGTCGAGCGCCGCTGCGACGACGCGGGCCGCTGGACCGCGGAGATGCCGTGCGCGGCCGACACGAGCTGTCGTCTGTCCGGCGACCTCGCGCTCGGGTGCGTCGCCTGCGTCGGCGACGGAAACGCGTTCGGGATCGCCGACAGCCGCTGCGTGTCCGTCAGGGCCGACGGCGGCGCTTCGACCGACGGCGGCACGGACGCGAACGTCGCCGTCGAAAGCTGCGGTCCCCAGAACGCCTGGCAGTCGCAGATCACCTGCGCCTCCAACGAGACATGCGCGGCGATCTCGCGCGGTCCGAGCACGCTCGCCGCCTGTCAGCTTCGCTAGTTCCTCGCCGCCTGTCAGCTTCGCTACTTCAGCGAGCGGTCCTCACGGGGATCTCCCAGGTGAACGATCGTTCACACGAGACGGACCTGCTAACCATGCGTCCTACATGGCTTATTTACGTCGTTTGTATTTCGGCATACAGTCCGCAGGCCAATAGTCGTTGACCTCAATCACTAAGGAGCCCTGCCCATGACGAAGACCGTGCAACGAATTCTGCTCTCGACGCTCCTGACAGCGACCGCTTGTGGTTCGAGCACGCCTTCGATGACGGGCAAGGCCGGAGCCGGAGGGGGCGGCACCGCGGGCACGACCAGCGCGGCGGGCATGACCGGCGCAGCCGGGACGACTGACGCCGCGGGCACGACGGGCACCGACGCCGCGGCCGGCACGACCGGCACGGCGGGCAGCGACGCGGGAACGAATCCCGACGTCGCGCAGACCACAGATGGCGGCACGACGAGCACGAACATCAAGGCGGCCACGGGCGGCACCGTGACGGCCGCGGGCTTCTTGCTCGAAATTCCGGCGGGCGCGCTCGCGGTCGACACCGACATCACCGTCGGCGTCAGCAACGGCGCCGGGTTGCCGTCCGCGGCGTCGCTCGTCGCGAGCGTCTACGATCTCGGCCCCAACGGGACGACGTTCACCAAGCCGGTGAAGCTCACGATCGACGTCGACGCGACGAAGCTCGGCACGAAGCAACCGGTCGTCTCGTACCTCGCGGCCGGCGCGTGGGTCTCGCTCACGGACTCGGTGTCGGCGACGGGCGGCAAGGTCACGGCGAGCACGACGCACTTCACGTCGTTCGGCGTCCTCGGCGCCGACGCCGCCGCGTGCGTTGCCATGACGAAGACGGCCTGCCAGGCCTGTTGCAAGGCGACCTTCTTCAAGGGCCAGAACGCGCCGCTTGCACTCGCCATCAAGTCTTGCGGCTGCAAGGCCGGCTCGCCGTGCGAGACCCCGTGCGCCGGCGCCGGGAACGTCTGCGACGCGAATCCCGTCGCGGCCAGCCCGACCTGCAAGACGTGCCTCGACACGGTCGGCAACGCGACGCCCCAGTCCGCCTGCATCGTGCAGAGCCAGACGACCGACTGCCAGGCCGACGTCGACTGCAAGGCCTACGCGTCCTGCACGCTCAGCTGCACGAACACGCCCGCCACCGACGCTGGAACGGACGCGTCGACGGACGCGTCGACGGACGCCGCCCCCACGTGCAACCTCACGTTCACCGACACCGCGCCCGCCTTCACGATCACGAAGGTGGCCACGGCCGTCCCCGCGGCCACGGGGGGCACGATCGTCCCCGGCATCTACTGGCTGACCGATCAGCTCGATTACACGGGTCCAGGCGGCGCGACGACCGTGGCGACGGGGGCGTACACCCAGACGTATCAAATCACGGCGACCGAGTGGAACATCATCTCCACGGCGGGCGGCAAGCAAATCCCCAGCGCCTCCGGGACGACGACCTACACCGCCACGGGAACGACGTTCACGTACACCGCCAACTGCCCCACGCCCGGCGCCCCGACGCCGGTGGCCTACAGCGTGGTTGGCAATACGATCCGCTTCCAGGATCTCAACGCGGTCGTGCCCTCGACGGCGCGCGTCCTGACGCGGCAGCCGTAACGCGGGCTGCCCCTGTCCCTAACCTCTCCCCGCTTCGCGGGGCGAGGGGACCGGACGGGAGGGACCGGAGCGGAGTTAGAAGCCGAGCTCTTTGAGGAGCTTCGGGCCCACGACCGGGCCGATCTTTTCGGAGAGGGCTTCGAGGGCGCTGCGGCCGGCCCAGTCGGGCTCGCCGGGCTTCTTGGCCTTCGCTTCGTCGGTGAACGTCGCGATGACGCGGCCCGTGCCGAGGTCGACGACGCGCAGCTCGGCGCGCGCGCGGTGCCACACGGTCTTCGTGCCGTACTTGCCGCTCTCGCGGCTCGTCGCCGTGCCGATGATGAGCACGTCGGCGAGCCCGACGGCCTTCTCCTTGAGCTCGGCGTCGCTGGCCTTCGCGGGGTCGGTGAGCTTCGCGTCGAGCGCCTTGGCGTCGATGGGCTTGAGCCCCGCGTCCTGCAGCGCCTTCGTGACGGCCGTCGAGACCGGTGGCTCGGTGACGGTCTTCGGATCGCCGCCCGACTCGCTCATCATGATCTCTTCGCTGATGCGCACGATGACGCGCGTCGATTCCTTGGTCTTCTTCTGTGCCGTCGTCGCCGCCGCGAGCGCGGGCAGCGCGCGCGCCCACGCCGGGGCCGCGCCGCCATTGGCGAGGCCGCCCCAATCGAGCGTGACGTTGATGGGCTTCTCGGGCGTATCGAACTTGCCGACGTCGTCGACGCGGATGGAGGCGCGGCCGTCGGGGCCCGTGCGCACCTTCGATTGCAGGCGACCGCCGCGCAGCTCGATCGCGAGCGGCAGGCCCGCGACGGGTGACGCGCCCGCCATCGCGAGGACGACGACGGGACGCGGGAGCGCCTTGCCGTCCGTCACACGCTGGCCGCCGCCGCTCTCAATCGACAGCGCGATCTTCCCGGCGAGCGTCGCGAGCTTCTCCGTCGCCTCGGTCGGCGCGGGCACGGCGCCCGCGTCGCCACCGAGCGCGCGGATGAGGCTCTTGCCGTCCCACGCCTTCTCGCCGTCCTGTCGCGCGCGAAAATACTCGCCGAGCGCGGCGCCCGGATCTTTGTCGGCCAAGCCGTCGCCGCGCGTGAGGTGCTCCGACGCCGACTTCGCGAGGTCCGTGAGCTTGGGCGTCTCGAGCAGGACGGCCTTCTGTTTCTCGAGGACGCCGAGCGCGTAGGCCGTGTCGCCGTCGCGCCAACGCTCCTTGATCTCGATGCTCGTGAGGTCGAAGTCCTTCACCGTCTGCTGCGCGCGCTGCTCGATCGAGCGCTCTGTCGTCGACTTGCCGTTCTTCAGCGTCTCCTTCTCGACGTCGTTGAGCTCGGCGGTGATCTTGCCCGCGATCTGCGTCGCGACCTCGCCGCGCGTCGCCGCGTCGAGCTTGGCCGCGGCCTCGGCCTCGGTCAGGCCCTTGAGCGACACGGCCGCGCGCGCCGTGACGTAGCGTTCGATCGGATAGCGCGGATCGCTCGACGGCTTGTCGATCCAGTCGGGGCGCACGCCCCCGGTCGCGATCGCGGGTGCGCCGCCGCTCGTGCCGCAACCCGCGAGAAGGGCGACGGGCGCGAGCGTCGCGAGCGCGAGGGCGACGGCTCCGACACGACCGAGTCTCCTCAGCCCGATCATGGGCTCGCCGCCGCGCTCGAGCCGAGGGTCACGGACAACGCGCCCTGCGACGAGTAGTCGCGTGCCGTCACGACGAGCGCGAGCGGGCCCACGCCGCTGACGTTGACGACCTTGAGCACGCCGCCCACGGTGACGTAGAGCGTGCTCGCGTCGGCGGCGACGAGGCCGTCGGCGCCCGCGAGCGAGGCCGTCGCGACGCTCGAGACGGGCGCCGCGAGCGGAGGCGCGCCGTAGACGTAGCGCGAGACGACGCCCGTGGGCGACAGGACGTAGACGGCCGCGGCCTCGATGGCGCCCGCCGTGCCCGTCGTCGGGTTCGCCGCCGCGATCAACGAGCCCGCGTCGAGCCCGTCGTCGGCGAGCTGGCGCGGCACCTTGCTCGTCGAGACGAGGTCGACGTCGAAGAGCGCGCCGCCGAACGTGTAGCCGAGGCGGTGATCGCCGAAGGCGGCGACCCGATCGACGCCGCTCGCGATCGTCTTCGTCGCGCCGTCGCGGAAGCCGAGCACGTTGAGCGCGCAGTCGCCGACGTCACCCGTGGCCGTCGCCGTGCTCGTGTAGAGCGCGAACGACGTGAGGGCCCCAGCCGACGTCGTCTTGCCCGCGAGCTCGAAGGCCGTGATGCCGCCGCGGCTCGTGCAAACGCCGGCCGACGCGTCCGTCTTCACGACGGCGAGACCGACGGGCAGCGACGAGGCGTCGGCGCCCTGTCCCGCGCCGACGCGCTTGTAGACGACCTGCGTGCCGTCGTCGCGGACGCCGATGCCGACGAGCCCGCCGCCGAACGCGAGCGAGAGGCGCGGCGCCGTGCGATCGAGCTTGCTCGTCGCCGTCGACACCATGAGCAGCGGCCGCGGGTTCGTGGCCGAGACCGCCGCCGATGTGTCATCGGCGTAGGCCGCGGATCCGCCGAGGACGATCGCGTTGCCCGCGACCACCGACGACGCCACCGTCGCGCCGCGCGTGCAGGCGACGAGCGCGCTCGTCGCGCCGTCCGAGGCGCGCGCGACGACGCCGAAGCGCCAGTCGGCCGCGATCGACGCCACCGTGACGTCCTTGGCGACGCCCGCGGCGCCGTCCATCGCGACCTTCGTCGACGCCGTCGTCGCGGCGGCACCCGAGGCGGCGAAGATGTCGTAGACGACCGCGTTCGCGCCCGCCGTCGCGCCTTGGAAGCCCGAGACGTGCCAGGTGCGCGCGCCCGTCGGGCTGGCCGTGCAGGTGCCTCCGGTCCACGTGATCATGCCCGCGGCCACGATCAGCTGAGTGCCCATGCTCCGAACGGTCTCGGGGCCGCCCGTCCACGTCGCCGTGAGCGTGACGCCCGGCGCGGCCGCGAGCGCGACGCCCGTCGCCGTAAATTGGAAGGAATTGTTGGCGCCCGCCGTGCCGGCGCCCACCGTGACCTTGGCCGTGTCGGCCGAGGCCACCGAGATCTGTCCGACGGGGACGCCGGGAATGATCGCGCCCAGCACGTCGAGCACGGTGACGGACATCGTGGCCGTGCCGCCCACGGGCACCGAGCTCGGCGACGGGCTCGACAGCGTGACGCTGCCGGGGACGCCCGGCACCGCGAGCGGCGCCGAAGCGACGCCGCGCACCGTCGCGATGAGCGCCGACGTGCCGAGCTTGGCCACCGTGGCCGAGGCCGTGAAGCCGGCCGACATCCCCGTGGGCACCACGAGGACGCCGGTCGCATCGGCCCAGGTCACGGCCACGCCGCCCCCGATCGCCATGCCGGCAGCGTCCTTGACGATGACCGTGACGTCCACCGGCGAGCCGACGCGCACGGGACCGTGGGGACCGTCGATCGTCACCGTCTGCACCGTCGCGATCGTGAACGCGAGCGCGTTGCTCGTGACGGCGCCGAACGTCGCCGTGACCGATGACGGGCCCGTCGCGTTCGTGAGCTCGAACGTCACGAGCCCGCCCGACGTGAGCGTCGCCGCCCCCACCGTCGTGAAGCCCGTCGCGCCCACGAGCGCCACGCCCGTCGCCGAAGCGAACCTGCCGACGACGCCGCCCGTCCCCATGGGCGTGACGGTGACCGTCGCGTTGCCGCCCATGAGCACGCGCGTGGTCGCCGCCGCGAGCAACGTCACCGGCTCGACCGCGAAGGTCACCGGCGTCGTCGAAGCCCCAGCCGACGCGACGAGCATCGCCTGCCCGACGGCCGTGCCCGTGACCGTGATGGCGCCGGTCATCGTCGTCGACGTCACGATCGTCACCACGGCCGTGGTCGCCTGCGACCAGGTCACCTGCACCGACGGCACCTCCGTCGCGCCCGAGAGCGCGACGGCCGTGAACATGCGCGTGCCGCCCAGCTTCAGGGCCGTCTGCTCGCCCGTGACCTTGACGGAGGTGATGTTGACCACGTCAAACATCGCCGTTGCCGTCTTGCTCATCGCAGACGCCGTGAGTGTGCACTTGCCCATGCCCGTGCCGCGCACCGAGGCGAGGCCGTTGCCCTGGTCGATGACGGTGCACGCGCCGGTGGCCATCCACGTCGCGTCCTGCGCGTCCGCCTTGACGCTGTTGGCGCCCGTGTACTGCGCCTTGACGGATACCAACTGACCGACGGCGACCGCTGTCGGAAGGGTCGTCGCGCCCGCGGGCCCAATGGCGAGCGAGCCGCCGCTGCCGAGCGCGACCATCACGGCCACCTGTCCCGTGCTCCCACCCGCCGTCGCCGTGACGGTGCCGCGGCCGACGCCCGTCGCCTTGACCTTCACCGAGGCCGCCTGCGTTTGCGCCGGGTTCGACAGCGACACCGTCCCGTTCGTCGACCACGACACCGTGGCGCCGGAGATGGGCTTGCCCGTCGCGTCCATGACCGTCGCCGTGTACGTCGTCTCGGCGCCCAGGTCGAGCGACAGCGCGCCCGTGACGACGATGCTCTTGACGCCAACGATGACGCCTCCGTCGGCGCCTCCGCCTTCGAGCGGCGTTTGCAGCGGGCACCCGGCGAGGCCGAGAAGAAGGGCCGCGAAGAGCCCGGAGGTCGCGAACTGATTCTTGAAGTTCATCGTGTTGGTCCTCATGGAAGTCCCCATCACAGACGGAAGATGACGCCCGCTTCGACGGCGTAGCCGCTGAGCGAACCGTTGCCGGTGCTGTCGCCGGTGTAGACGCCGTCGTACGCGAAGCCACCGCGCAGGACGAGCGTCTCGCCGAAGTTGAAGTCGATGCCCGCCATCGCGGCGCCGACGAAGCCCGTCTGAGACGCCTTGCCGATCACGGAGGCGTCGCCCTTGATGACGTCGAAGCCGAGCCGGAACCCGAGGTACGGGTTGAAGAACTGCTGCGTCGCGAAGGCGTGGAAGGTCGCGACGTAGCTGAGCTCGTACAGCTTGAGCGCGCTGGCGCCGCTCGTGCCGTCGGCGCCCATGTAGATGAAGGCCACGCCCTGCTCGAAGCTCGGCGACTTGTTGCTGTTGCCCATGAGCGTGAGCTCGTGACCAAGCAGCGGGCCGCCGCCGCTCGTGAAGGGCAGACCGCCGTAGCGTTTGTACGCGGCGCTGCCGTTCGGCGCGTAGGCGCGCGCCGTGTAGCCGATGTCGAACGTCTTGTCGCGCTCGCTGCCCTCGGCCATGTCGACGCGAACGCCGCCCTGGAGCACGAGGCCGCCGACGCTCGCGCTCTTCGAAGAATCGTTCTTGAACAGCTGGAAGCGCCAACCCGCGTCGGCGAACAAGCCGACGCCGCGGAAGGCGAAGCCGGCGCCCGCGTGCGGCATGAGCTGCAGCACCCAGTCGGTCGTGAGCGACTCGGCCACCGTCGACGTCGCGGCGAGGCTGCTCTGCAGCACGCCGTACGTGGCCTCGGCGCCCACGAACAGGCCCGTGCCGTGGAAGGCGATGGGCAACGTCCAATCGACGCCCATGCCGTAAAAGCCGGTCTGGTTGCGATTCGACCCGTCGGCGCGGCCCGTGGTCAGGCGCGTCGACTCGAGATCGAGCAGCAGCGCGAGGCGCGAGTGACGGCTCGCGTAGGCCATCCAGGTGAACATGAGGCCCTTGCCGACGTGATGATCGCCGGCCTGGTCCTTCGCGAACAGCGCGCTGCGCAGGCCGACCTCGAAGGTGGGCTCGCCCTCGTCGGAAGCCGTCGTGCCCGTCGCCTTCGTGACGACGGCGTCGGGCGTCGCCGTGACCACGGGCTCCTCCTTCGGCTTCTCGGCCGCCTTCTCTTCCTTCTTCTTCGCCTCCTCCTTGGCGAGGTCAGCGACGGTGACGCCCTTCGCGGCGGCGTCCTTGACGAGGCGATCCTTCTCGGACGCCTGCAGGCGCGCGAGCTCCGCCATCTGCTTCTTGTACTCGTCGTCGGCCTGGATCTTCTGCAGCGACTTCATCTCGTCGTCCGTCGGCTCGCCGCGCAGCTTGCGCACGATGTTGACGGCGAGCGTGTTCTGCAGCTGCTGGATCTCCGACTCCTTGCCGGACACCTGATCGCCGAGGATGAGCTTGTTGTCATCCATGTCGATGAGGCTGGCCGACAGGCTCACGCCCGCGGGCGCGTAGTCGATGCGCGTCTGCAAGAGCACGCGGGCCGCGAGCTCCTTGGCCTCCTCCTTGGGCAGGCTCGCGGGATCGATGTTCTCGCGGTTCTCGGCGGCGCCCTGGTAGTCGCGCTCCTTGAGGATCGCGTCGACCTTCTCGCGCTCGATGACGTGGATGCCTTGAACGCTCGCGAGCTTGCTCGACAGCATGGCGCGAAGGCCGACGACCATGCCCTCGGGCGGGTTGCCCGAGCTCGTCGGCTGCGGGATCGCGATGCGGTTCTTCTCGCCGACGTCCTTGAGCGCCTCGGCGTAGCCGACGAGCGCGCGCGGGTTGCCCTGGTCGGCGTCCTTCGCCTCGCCGTACAACTTCAAGGCGCCGCGGAGATCGCCGCGGGACTTGGCCGCGTCGCCCTCCGTCATCTTGACGAAGGATTCGTAGTTCGGACCGCCCGTGGCGCGCTCGAGGGCGACGCGCTCCTGGTCGGTGAGCAGCCCCATGGCGTCGAGCAACTCGGAGACGGCGTGCCGTTCGACGTCGGTGATCTTGTCTTTTGAACCCGTGCCCGTGCCGCCCTTGGCGGCCTTCGTCTTGATGTCGATGAGCTTGAGGAACACCGAGAGGCCGCCGTCGGCGGCAACCTGGTAGGTGCCCGTCAGCACGTACTGCGGCGCGAGCTCCTTGCCGGCCTCGGCGCCCGCGGCATTCTCGCGGTTCGCGGCGGCCATCTGGGCGTCGCGCTCCTTGCGCAGCGCCTCTTCGCCCTCCTTGCTGCGGTCGATGACGACGACGTAGGGCGAGCGCTGCAGGTCGGAGGCGACGAGCTTGCGCAGGCCGAGCCCGAGCGCCGCCGCAGATTCATCATCGTCCTTGGCGAGGCTCTTGAAGTTCTCGTCGATCGCGATGCGCTTCTGTTCCTTGGGCTCGATGGCCTTGCGCTGCTGCTCGGCCTCGGACTTCTGGATCGCGTCGAGCTTGCCGACGGCCTGCGCGGCCTTGTCGGCCTGGCCCGTCTCGGCGTACAGGCGCGCGAGCTGCTCGGTGACGTCGGTGCGCGAAGGATCCGCCTTCTGCGCGGCCTCCAAGCGCTCGATCGCCTTGTCGTAGTGCGGGAGCTTCAGGTAGTTGCCGCCCTGAAGCGCGAGGACCTCGGGATCGCCCGGCTTCGCCGCCAAGGCCTTCTCGAACTCTTCGTTGGCCTTCTTATAATTGCCGCGCGCCGCCTCGACCTGACCGTTGAGCGTGCGCTGCGTGGCCTCGTCGAGCGCGCCGTTCGGGATCGTCCGCATCGTGCGCTGCGCGTCGCCGAGCTTGCCCGCGCCGAGCTGCGCCTTCGCGAGCGACACCGAGAGCTTGGCGTTCGAGGGATCGGCCTTGTGCGCCTTGCCGAGGCGCTTGACGGCCTCGGCGTGCTTGCCGCGCTTCTCGAGGAGGCGGCCGCTCTGCGCGTTCGCCTCGACGTTGTTGGCGTCGGCGGCGAGCACTTTGTCGTAAAAGGCGAGCGCCTCGGCCTCGTTGCCGTCGCTCTCGGCGAGCAGGCCCTGCACGAGCAGCGTCGACTTGTCCTTCGCGCCCTTTGACGACGCCGCCGCGATCTCCTTCTTGGCGCCCGCCTTGTCGCCGAGGCGGTACATGGCGAGGCCGAGGTTCGCGTGCACGGCGGCCTCTTCGTTGCCGCCCGCGAGCGCCTTGCCGCAAGCGTCCTTGGCGCCGTCGAACGCGCCGTCGCGCACGCGCGCCTCGCACAGCCGCCCCTGCCCCTTGGCGTTCAGCGCGCCGAGCTGGTCGGCCTTCTCGTAGCGCTCGCGCGCGACCTTGGCCTTGCCCGCGTCGTAGGCGATGTCGCCGCCGAGGCGCGCGCCCTCGCCGTCCGCCGGGTTCGCGAGGAGGTGGGCGGCGATGGCCTTGTCGGCCGCCGCGAGATCACCGTCGGCCTGCGCGATGCGGGCGCGCGTGTAGCCGATGTTCTTCGCGCCGAGCTTGGCGGCGCGGTCGGCGAGCTTCTTCGCGTTGGCCTTCGCATTCTTGTCTTTTGAATCGAGCGCGATCTCGGCCGCGAGGCGCACGCCTTCGCCCGAGACTTCGCTGTCCGGCTGGTCGGCGAGCGCCTTGAGGTTCTTCTCGGCCTTCGCCTTGTCGCCCTGCGCCCACTGCGCACGCCCCAGCGCGTCTTGTGCGCGGCCGCTCTTGGCGTCGAGCTTGAGGGCCTCCTGGGCCTTCTCCTGCGCGCCCTTGGCGTCGCCCGCGTCGATCTTCGCGCGCGCCTGCTTGCCGAGCACGCTCGCGAGCCGCTTCTTGAGCGCTTCATTTTTCTCCTGCTTGCCGAGCGCCGCGCGCAGCGTCTGCTCTTCGGTCGCCGCGTCGCCCTTGGCGGCCGCGAGATCGGCCTTGAGCATGAGCGCGTCGGCGTCGTCCGGGGTCTTGGCGAGCACCTCGCCCACGCGCGTCTCGGCGCCCGGCAAATCATTTGCCGCGATGAGCACGCGCGCGAGCGACAACGTCAGCGCGCGATCGCCCGGCTTCTTCTCGAGGGCGCGCTCGTAGAGCTTCTTCGCCTCGGGCACCTTCTTGTCGGACTCGGCCGCCGCGGCGTACGCGGCCACGTCGTCGTCGCCGAGCTTGCCCTGCGCGTCGGCGAGCTCGAAAGCGGCATACGCCTGGCTCGACGTCTTGGGGTTGCCCGCGAGCAGCTTGCCCGCCTTGAGCGCGGCCGCGCCGTCCTTGTCCTCGCGCGCCGCCGCGAGCCACGCGCGACCCAGCTTCGTCTTGTCCTTCGCCTTATCGCCGAGACACTCGGCGAGCGCGCGCGCGACGCCCGGCACGACCGGCTTGCCCGCGAACGCCTTGTCGAGCGGCTTGACGGCGGCCTTGCACTTGCCGAGGCCCTTGCCCGCGAGGCCGAGGTACGCGTTCGCCTCGACGTTGTTGGCGTCGGCCTTGACGGCCTCCTCGGCGGCCTTCTTCGCGTCGGCCCACTTCTTGGCCGCGACGGCCTCCTTGGCCTGCGTGACGAGCGCGCCGACGTCCGTCGCGGGGGCGCCAGCAGGCGCAGCGGCGGCGGGCGGATCTTCGGCGCGCGCGACGCTGGCCCCGAAGGACGACAGGCACAGCGAGAAAGAAAGGACGAGGGCTCGGGCTCGGATCATGAAGGGCCTCCGGACGGGTTTCGTACGAGCGAGAGAACGAAAGAACGGGCGACGGCTCACTGACCGCCGACCTTGACGTAGAAGATTTCGATGCTGCTGACGACCTGCTGGGCCTGCGCGACCTGATCGCCTCCATCGGTGTTCTTGTCGAGATCGGCGAACGCCTCCTTCGAGTGGCCTCGGATGACGGAGTCGACGCTCGCGCGAATGCCCTGCGCCTCGGCGTACAGCTGGTCGATCTCCGAGATGCGGCTGTCGTACGAAGGCTGCGCGATCGCGCCCGCGTTGTAGCGCGCGCAGACCTCCTTGTACTGGGCGACGACCATCTGCGCGGCCTTCTCCCACTTGACGCCCGCCGTCTCGGCGCTCGTGACGTACGGGCCAGCCGCCGCCGCGCCGAAGAGCACAGAGAACGACAAGCCCACAGTGAGCGACTTCGTGCGCTCGTCGTAGACGCCGCAGTCGAGCTTCGCCGTTTCGCGCGTCTCGCTCGAGCCTTCGGAGATCGGCACGCGCACGGTCGTCGCCGCGCAGCCGGCGCCGAGCGCGAGGCAGAGCGCCGCGAGCACGGCGGAAGAACTACGGCGGTCAGAAGCGAGCTGCATGGCGGATCCTTTCATCGAAGACGTTCGGTTCATGAGCATCAAAGACTCGCGCAAACGAAGGCGTAGGACATCCCCGGCGAGGGCACGGGCCCCGCGCCGCGCTCATCGGTCCACGTCCCGACGACGCGGCCTTGGGCGGCCTGCACGCGGCAGCTCTCGGGCACGTCGGTGACGGCGCCGACGAGCGTCTCGTCGTCGAAGATCCCCGCGGCGAGCTTGACGTGCGCGGCGAGGCCCTCGGCGAGCTCGGCGCGCGCCGAGGCCTCGGCGTTCGCGCCCGCGTCCTTCGCCTCCATCGTCGGGCCGCTCACGCCCGCGGCGCAGAGCTGACCGTTCGGGCTCGCGACGCCGTACACCCACGCGGGCGCGACCCGGTGCGCCTCCATCCGCGCGACGAACGCGCGCGTCGCGGGCGACGCGACATCAGGAAGGCACGCGGCCGCGTACGCCGTCCCCGGCGCGCCGTTCGGCCCGGTCCCCCGGTCGTCGTACCAGAGCGCGACGATCGTCGATCTCCTCACCCAGCCTTCAGCCTGCTCCAAGATCACCTCGCGGTGTTGATCTCGCGCGCCGCTCGAGCCGACGACGGAGACCGCTCTCTGATTGATTTTTTCGATTGTCGTGACGAGTGAAGCGCGCGCCCGGCGCCGCGCTTCACGAAGCGCATCGGTCGGCCGGAGCGTCGGGCCCGACTGCCCGAGCGCGCAGCCTTCCGGCTGCGACGTCAACCAAGCCCCCGGGGCGTCCTCGGGCGCCGGCCCCGCGGGACGCGGCGCTGGGGTCGAACCACACCCG
Source organism: Polyangia bacterium (assembly GCA_038325725.1). Taxonomy (GTDB): domain Bacteria; phylum Myxococcota_A; class Polyangia; order Fen-1088; family Fen-1088; genus DASZFV01. The sequence continues at coordinate 34,391 of JBBQJG010000007.1, forward strand.
CCCCAGATCGTCGCGATACCCGCGAGCGCCGCGAGCGCTCGCCGCGCGACGCGCACGATCACTCCGGCTTCGCGGGCGTACCCTCCGTCTCCTGATCGATCTCGGAGAACGCCTTGTCGGCGCGCTCGACGATCGCGGCGCGCGTCTTTTCGTCGAGGTTGTTCTCCGAGGCCTTGAGCGACTCCTTGAACGACTCGGTGTCGAGCACCATGAGCGCGTACCAGGTGCCCGCGTTCGAGATGAACGTGTCCTGCAGGCGCGTGCCCGACAGCGTCGTGTCGGTGATCTGCTTCGACACGTCCTCGATGTGCTCCTCGTTGTTGAGCTTGTTTCCCGGCCCGCCTTTCGTCACGGCGGCATAGTCCTTGAGCATCGACTTGACCTTCACCTTGATCGAACGCGCGATCTCCGTGCGACCGCGGCCCTGGGCCGCCGTGCGCGCCATCGCGGGGTTCGTCATGCCGGCGACGGCGCCGACGCCGCAGATCTTGTCCTTCTTCTCGCCGAAGTAGGCCGCGCAGCCCATGGAGACCCACTTGGGAGCGCCGGCGAGCTCGGCCTGAAGCGCGTTGACGGGCGCGGGCGCGGCGGGCGGCGGGGGCGGCGGCGCGCTCGCGCAACCGAACGAGCCAAGCAGGAAGAGGGCGACTGCCGAAAGGCGGATAGACATGGAAGGCCTCCGAAAGGGGTCAGCGAAGGGGGTTGGATGGATCGCCAGCGGCGGGCATTGTAGGCCCGATCACGGCGGGGTCGCAATGAGCTGGGTGCTTTTTGTTACCTTGTTGCTCCGGCCGCGCAGACATCGGCACGATCTTCCAAAAACTTAGCCATGACCTTCTACGAGATCCTCGGAATCACGCCCCGCGCCTCGACCACCGAGATCGAGCGGGCGTTTCGCACGCTCGCGCGCAAGGTCCACCCCGACCTGAATTCCGGAGATCTGCGCGGCGCCGAAGCGCGGATGAAGCTCCTCAACGAAATCCGCGACACGCTCACGGACCCGCTGCGGCGGGCCGTCTACGACGCCGAGCTCCTCGACGAGGCCACGTCGCGCGCGCGCGCGACGCCTCCCCCCGCCGACGTGGCCACCGAACCCACCGCGCCGGCTCAGGCCGACGCAGACGCGCCGTCGCGACGGAGCTCCATGTTCTCTTCTGCCTCTTGGGCCAAGCGCGCCTTGCTCGCCGCCGGCGTCGGCACGCTGTCGGCCGCCGTGTTCATGGCGGCGCACCCCCACGAGGACGACACGACGCCAACGCCCGCGACAGTCCCCGCGGTCGTGTCGACGCCCCCGGCCCCTCCGCCTGAGCCCCGGGCCCGCCTCGTCGCCCCGAAGCGACCGAGCCGCACCGTCGTTCGCATCGGCACGCGCGCCGACGACGTCCTCCGCAAGCTGGGCGCGCCGGATCGCATCGAGCCAGGTCGGCAGTCGGGAGACGCCGTCTTCCATTACGGCGCTCTTCGCTTGGAAATAAAAAACGGCCGCGTCGCACGAGGCGACGCGGCCGAGTGATTCAGACGAGCCGACGCGCCCGAGTGATTCGGTCCACCGACGCTACGGGCAGGTCAGCGTGGCCGTGCACGGCGTTCCGGCGAGGACCGTGCCCGTGCCAGCCGCGTAGTCGAGACCGGACGACGGCGCGGCGTTCGCCCAACCGACGTTCTGGGCGTCGACCGTCACGAGCGGGGCGGTGAGCTGAATCCCGACGGTGCCGGGGTTGCTCGTGCCGCCGTAGCAGTAGACGTGGTTGCTGTTGGAGTCGCACGTGTTGCCGGGCGAACGGAAGTTCCAGTTGGCGACATTGGACTGCGCGGCCGTCACGGAGATCTGGACGCCCGTGTTGTTGTGGATCGTGTTCGCCACGAAGCTGCTCAGCAGGTCGCGGGCACCGAAGACGATGCCGCCGCCGAGGTTGCTCACGACCTCGTTCGTCTGGAACGTCTCCTGCGTCGTGTTCCCGATGGCGGCTTCGGCGCGGAAGCCGACGCCCGTGTTGTCCGCGATTTTGCTGTTCTTGATGGACGCGGCGACGTTGCCCGCCGTGCCGCGCAGGTACAGGCCGGCGCCGGCGTTCGTGCTGATCGTCGCCGCGTCGATCGTGAGCTTGACGAGTCCGCCGACGAGCGGCGCGCGCACGACGTTGATGCCACCGCCCAAGTTGTCGGTCGCCGTCGCGTTCGTGATGCTCGCCGTGCCGCCGTTGACGTCGACGAAGAGGCCGTCACCACCGTTGGTCTTGACCTGAACCTTGCGCATGTCGATCGCCGAGCCGGTCGTCGTGCCGGCGATGTTCATACCGTTGAGACCGTTCTTCTCGAAGAGTAACGTCGCGTCGCTCGCCGTGCCCAGGTTGACCGCCGCGACGCCGGTCACCTTGAGGCCCGACGCCTTCGTCACGCCCGTGCCGTTCGAGCCGAGCGTCAGGTAGTTCGCTGTGATGCTGCCCGCCGTGACCGAGACGCCGTCGCCGCCGTTCGTCGTGATGGAGACCGGCGACGCCGCCGTGCCCCCGAAGATCAGCGTGCCACCGCTCGTGATGCCGTTGCCGCCGTTGAGCGAGATCTGCGCGCCCGTATTGACGGTCACCGTGCCGCCCGACGCGTTGATGCCGTCGGTGCCGTTGCTCTTGATGATGGCAGCGCCCACCGTGAGCGTGCCGCCCGTCGCGCTGATGCCGCTGCCCGTGTTCGACACGATCGTCGTCGCGCCGAGGGTGAGCGTGCCGCCCGACTGCGTGATGGCCGCGCCCGTGTTGCTCTTGAGCGTCGCCGCGCCGAACGTCGCCGTGCCGGCCGACTGCGTGACACCGCCGCCGCCGTTGCTCGTGACGTTGCCGCTCGTGTAGTTCAGCGTCGCGCCCGCGCTGGTCATCGAGAGGCCCGCGCCCGTCATGCCCGTGACCGTGAGCGGATTGGCGGTGAGCGTCCCGGTCCCCGTGAGGCTGACGCCGACGCCGGCGCCGCCCGAGACCGTCGTCGTCCCCGACGTCGACAGCGTGCCGCTCGAGACGGCGAGGTTCGCCGCGTTGTTGTTCCCAATCGCCGAATCGGCGAGCGTCACCGACGACGTCGTCGCCACGGCGACGCCCGTCGAGAAGCCAGCCACCGTCGTGTTGTCGACGGCGACCTGGCCGGCGCCCGTGACGGCGATGCCGTTGGCGAGCACCGTACCGCCGGTACCCTCGAGCGCGACGTGCGTGATGGTGCCGCCCGTGCTCGTGACCGAGATGGCCGACGCCGAGCCGTTGCCGTTGGCGTTCGAGATCGTGAAGCCCTGGAGCTCAGCCGCGCCGCCGAGGCTGACGCCGCTGCCCGCACCGGTGAAGTCGATCACGTAGCTCGCTGGGTTGTGCGTGAGGTCGTCGGTCGTCAGAGTGACGCCCGCGCCCACGACGAGGGGGAACGACTCGCCCGCGAACGTGCCGCTGCCGGTCGCGTGGGTCGCGATGACCTTGCCGCCGGCCGTGACGGACGCGAGGCCCTTGCCGAGCGTCTTGAAGCGGCAAACGGAGGGCGCGTTGAGACCCGTCGCGAAGACGCCCGACGTCCCGTCACTGCCGACCGTCGGGTCGGCGTCGACGTAGGCGTTGCCCGTCGCGTTCTCGGCGCACTGGCAGGCCGACGCGCCGCCGCCAACCTTCGTGCCGCAGACCAGGCTCGCCGCCGTGCAATCGGTGCCCGCGATCCAGGTGTTGCAGCCGGTACCGTCCGCCGTGCAGGTCAGGACCGTGTCGCCCTGGCAGAGCGTCGAGCCCGCCGAGGTGCAGCCCGTGCCCACGATCGTGCCGACGGCGCGGCAGAGGCAAGCGCCCGTGCTGGCGCCGCCCTGGCAGGTCCGTGTGCCCGTGCAGGCCGTCGTGGCCGACGAGAGGTGGCAGCCGTTCGAGTCGTTGCCGCACGTCGCGACGGTCGTGGCGTTGACGCAGTAGGTGCCGGTCCCGGCGCCCGCCTGAGCGGCCGTGCAGGTGTTGTCGCAAGAGCAGGCCGTGCCGAGCCCCGCGCCCTTGCACGATTGGTTCGTCGGGCAAGCGCTCGCCGTCACCGAGACGAACGGGCAGCTGTCGCTGTCGACGGTGCAGGTCGACTGCGCGCCCGTACCGGCGCAGAAGGTGCCGTTGCCGGTGCACGAGACGTTGGTCGCGTTGCAGACGCACGCCGCGCTGCCGGACGCGCCGCCGCAGGCCTGGTGCGTGCCGCAGGTCTTGACGTTGGCTACAGTCACGCAGGTCTGCGCGTCCGCCGTGCACGTCGTGACCGAGGTGCCGGTCGTGCAGTACGAGCCCGCCGCGCCGCCGACGCAAGCTCCGGGAGCCGCGTTGCACTGGCAGGACGCGCCCGGAAGAGCGCCCGTGCAGGTCTGGCTGGCGCTCGGGCAAGCGGCCGAGGCCGTTTGCGTGTGGCAGCCGTGCGCGTCCGTCGCGCAGGTCGCGAGGTTGCCCGCGCTGCAGAACGTCCCCGACTGCGAGCAGCCCGCGGGATCCGCGTTGCACGCGCAAAGGCCCGTCGTGCCGCTGCAGGTCTCGTTCACCGTGCAGGGCGTGGTCGTCGAGACGACGACGCAGCTGTTCGCGTCGAGGCCGCAGTGGACCGACGAGTTGCCGCTGCAGGCGTTGCCGACGCCGCCACCGGGACAGATGGCCGGCGCCGCGTTGCAGGTGCAAGCCGCCGTACCGTTGGGACCGGTGCAGGTCTGGTTCGAGGCGCAGTTGGTCGCGTGGTCGATGAAGACGCACCCCTTGGCGTCGGCCGCGCAGGTCGAGACGCTGCCGCCCGTGTTCGAGCAGAAGGTCGAGCCGCCGCCGTTCGCGCATTCGACCGGCGTCGCGTCACAGGTGCAGTCGCCCGTGGGGTTCGAGCCCGTGCACGTCGAGTGCGTCGGGCAGGTCACCGTCGAGGCGACGAAGAAGCAGCCGTCGGCGTCCTTGCCGCAGCTCGACTTCGACGAGACCGACGCGCAGAAGGTCGCGGTCTCGCTGCCGCAGCTCGGGTCGACGTTGCACATGCACGTCGCGGCGCCCGCGGCGCCCGTGCAGGTCGTGTGCGAGCCACAGGCGACGGCCGCCGCCGTCGCGAAGAAGCAACCGTTCGCGGGCTCCTGCGCGCAGTTCGTGCGCGTGTTTCCGCCCGAGCAGAACTGACCGACGGCCGTGCACGCCGTCACGTCGCACGCGCAGGCCACCGACGAGCCCGTGCCCGCACACGCCGCGTGGGCGCCGCAGGTCGCTTCCGCGCCCCAGATGGCGCAGGAGCTCGCGTCGAGCTCGCACACCTGAACGCCGCCGCCGGCGCCACAGCGCTTCGCGCCGACCGTACAGACGACCGGACAAGTCGCATCGGCCGCATCGGCCGCATCGCTCGCGTC
>JBBQJG010000008.1:0-38842 GCA_038325725.1 Polyangia bacterium
CCCGCGTTGCCGTTCGCGCCCGCGTTGCCGTTCGTGCCCGCGTTGCCATTCGCGCCCGCGTTGCCGTTCGCGCCCGCGTTGCCGTTCGCGCCCGCGTTGCCGTTCGCGCCCGCGTTGCCGTTCGCGCCCGCGTTGCCGTTCGCGCCCGCGTTGCCACCGCCAGCGCCGCCGCTGCCCGCGGAAACACAGCCGCCGTTCTGACAGACCTGGTTCGAACCGCACACGACCGTCGAGCACGGATCGATGCACTGCCCAGCGAAGCACACCGTGCCCGCCGCGCACGTCTTGAGCGTGCACGGATCGACGCACGCGCCGCTCGTGTTGCAGACGAACACCCCGGAGCACGTCACGCCCGTGCAGTTGTCGATGCACAGACCGCTCGCGCACTTCTTCCCCGCGCCGCAGCTGACGACGCTGCACGAGTCCTGGCAGACGCCCGCGACGCACGTCTGTCCCGCCGTGCACGACACGCCGACGCACGCGTCGACGCAGCTCCCGGAGACGCACTTCTTGCCCCCCGTGCACGACACGCCGACGCACGCGTCCTGACACAGCCCGGAGCCGCACACCTGGCCGGTCCCGCACGTGATGCTCGCGCACGGATCGACGCAGTTGCCCTGACGGCACACGTAGCCAGTGCTGCAGCTGACGACGCTGCACGCGTCGACGCACGAGCCGCCGACGCACGTCTGTCCCGTCGCGCAGCTCACGCCCGCGCACTTGTCGACGCACGCGCCAGCGGCGCACTTCTGCGTGCTCGTGCAGGTCACGCCCGCGCATGGATCGACGCACGAGCCGCCGACGCACGTCTGCCCCGAAGGGCACGTCGCGCCCGTGCAGTCGCTCGTGCACGTGCCCGCCACGCAGTGCGTGCCCGCCCCGCACGTCACGTTCTTGCACGCGTCGACGACGCAGCGGTGATCGCTCCCGCACGTCTTGCCGGCGGCGCACGGCACGCAATCACACTCGAGCACGCAGACGCCGTCGGTGCACACGAAGCCCGTGTCGCACGTGACGCCGAGGCAAGAGTCGACGCACGCACCCGCGCGGCACGATTGCCCGAAGGGACACGTCACCCCCGAGCACGGCGAGATGCACGTGCCGCCCGAGCAGCGCGTGCCGCCACCGCACGTCGTGTTCTGACAGGCCGCCTCGCCGCAGATCCCGGCCGCCGTGCAGACCTGGCCCGTGGGGCAGCCTTGCTCGACGCAGCGACCGACGCACACGCCGCGATCGCACACCTTGCCCGCCGTGCAGAGGTTGGTGCCATTGTCGACGGTGCCGTCGCAGTCGTTGTCGAGGCCGTCACAGACCTCGCCGCTCGCCGGCGTCGTCTGCTTGCACGTCAGGCCGCCCGCCTTCGTGCACTGCTGCACGCCCGTGGCGCACACGCCCAGGAGGCCCGTCGAGCACGAGGCGCCGCCGCCCTGACAAGAGATGCCCGTGATGAAATAGACGTCGTCGTTGAAGTCGCCGTCGTTGGGACCGCTCGCCGTCGAGTATGACGTCGCGGAAACGGGCAGATCCTCGAAGCCGAGGTAGTAGGCGTTGGGCGTGACCGTCGACTGGTACGTCACCGCCGTCGTCCAGTGGTTCGCCGGCAGCGGCGGCATTCCGGCCGTCGCGTTCGGACAGTGACCCGTGCCGTCGTCGCACAAGAGATTTAGGCGCTGCTCCGAGAAGTGCGTTTGCGCGCAGTTCCACATCCCCGTCTGCTGGTTCGCGTGCTTGATCGCGAAGCCGATGAGGCCGCCCTTGTAGTTCGGATCCGTGAAGATGGTTCCCGCCGAGAACGTCGAGAGGTTCGTGTCACCGATGAGCGGGAAGAACCCGCCGTTCGCCTCGCGCGGCACGAGCGTGAAGATCTGATTGTCCGGCGGGGGCGTCGCGCTGTTCAAATCGACGTTGTACCAGCCGAAGTCCATCGTGCAGCCGCCGCCGTGGAGGACGAGCGCACCGGTGAAATTGCATCTCGGCGCGAACACCGACGGGCTCGTGTGGGAGTCAGCCTGGAAATCGATGGCCTCGCCGCGCGAGGCGAAGAAGAGCGGGAGCGAGTCGTGCCTCCCCGTCGGGCAACAGAGCGTCTGCGCGTATCCGTCCTCCCCGGGATTGAGCACGGGCGCGGACAGGCCGTTCGCCTGGGTGACCGCCGCCGCCGCGGGACGCGCCCCGGCGAGGCCGACGAGCGCGAGCGAAGCGACAAGAACAAAGCGTTTCCGGCCTCCAAAGACAGGCTGAACGGCGAGCTTAAGATAAGGAGTCAAATTCATGGCGTCTGGATTGAATCATGTGATTCCAGCGCTGTACAGCCGTTGTTCCCCTCCAGAAATGTAGGCGCGCGGCCAATTTTGGACGGAGAGTTCCCCGACCTCGATCCCCTGGAAAGATAAAAGGAATTCCGGGCGCCACCATGGCGGTGCCCCGTCAGATTCGGCGGCGCTGGGACGCCCCGTCCGTCGACGGCTCAGTCCTGCGCGGGGACGTAGACGCTGAGCCCGTGGAGGGCGTCCTTGAGGCGCACGCGCTGTTCGTTGAGCGCCAGATCGACCTCGACGGTGCGCTTGGTGACCCGGTCGAGCTGAGCCGAGTCAGCGGCCAGCCGGCTGGTGAGCTTGCCGCGCAGATCGGCGGCCGCCGTGTTCTTCTCGAGCGCCTTGAGATTGGCGCGCGTCTCCTCCGTGCCGCGGCGCAGATCGTTCTCTTGCGCGGCGAGCTTCGTGCGCTCGTCGTTGGCCGTCGCGAGCACCTTGCGGATGGCCCACGCCACCGTGAGGGCGCGGACCGCGGCGGCGTCTGCCTTCTTGTTCGTCGGCGCGAGGTAGGCGCGCACGGCGTCGTCGGCGAGCGGGTCGAGCCAATCGACGAAGCGCGTGGTCTGCAGGCGCTCGTCGACGACGAGCGTCGCCGTTTGGTTGGCGGCGATCTCCATCGGGACGAGCGCGCTGCCCGTGCCCGTGTTGTCCTCGGTGCCCGGCGGCGGCGACACGAAGCGCGCGCCTCCGATGCGGGCGTGCTTGACGAGCACCTTCGCGCCGTGGCCCGCGCCGTTGCGCACGCGGTACTTCGTGAGCGTCACCGAGTCGCGGGCGATCTGCAGCTGCTCGCCCTCGATCTTGAACACGCGCGCGCCCTCCTCGCGGTACTCGCTCTGGCGCTCGACGGCCAGCGTGCGCTCGAGCGCGAACGGCACCGTCGCCGTCGCGCCGTCGGGCAGCGCGTCGGTCATGCCCTGGCCCAAGAAGGCATCCGAGGTCGCGGCGCCGCCGCCGTGCTGGAAGATCGCCAGCGGGCCCCGCTCGAGGAGGCCGCCCGTCTTGTTCGTGAAGCGCGCCACGCGGAACGGGTGCGACGACGAATCGGGCACGCCTCCGTCGGGCGCGAAGAGCGCGATCGCCTCTCCCGGGATCGGCAGGTCGAGGAGCATGACCATCGTCGCGCTCTTGTCGGGGATCGTGACGGGCGCGGCGAGGTCGTAGCGCGTCGCGCCCGCCTGCAGCGCGACCGCCGCGAGCGCCGAGAGGCTCTTCGTGTGCCCCGAGTACGCGGGCGCCGACGCAGGCGCCGGCGCGGCCATCGCCATCGAGCGTTGCGGCGCTGAACGACCGACGCTCTTCTTCGCGGCCTTGTCGGCCCGGCCCCCCATGCTCGCCGCCGGCGCGGCGTCCTCCTCCCTCTCCATCATCGCCTCGGCGGGAGGCGCCGCGGGCGGCGGTGGCGCGGCGCCGGCCTGGGCGAGGCTCGTCTCGGACTGCGGAATGACCGCGATGACGTCGCCGCCGTCGGTCACCGTCGGGCGCGGCGGGATCACGGCCGTCGCGAGGGACGCGTCGAAGGCCAGCGGCGCCTCCGCGATGAGCGACAACGAGACGTTCGTCCAGTCCTCGCCCGACAGATTCTGAACGATGCCCCACGCCTGGAGCGTCGCGCCCTGCTTGTCGAGCACGAGGCGATACGACGGCCGCCACACGGGCGTGACCGCGATGTAGCCGACCTGCAGATCGTGCTCGCGCCCGTCGAGCTGCATGACGACCGTCTCGAGGTCGGACGAACGACCCGCGCGCCCCGAGGGACGCGGCGTCGGGCGGGGCATGGGCATCCCGAATTCGTTGCGCATCGGCGAGTCGCTGCGGATCGGCGACGGGGACGGCTCGGGCGCGTCGGGCGCGTCCTTCTCGACGCCCAGCGGGAACGACGCGGAGCGCACCGAGCTGCCGCCGCGCTCGAACACGGCGAGCGTCGCGAGGAAGTCCCCGACCTCGTTCTTGCGGACGTGGAAGTCGACGCGCTCGCCGTCGACCCGCCCGCCCCGCTCGAAGTACCCGACGCCGTTCCGGTAGATGACGACCTTCTTGAGCGGCAGCCCCTGCGCTTCGACCGGCGCGACGGATGCGCACCCCGTGGTCCCGAGGCTGAGACCCAACAAGCCCCAAGCGATCACCCCGGCGACTTTTTTCATGGCGGCAGTGTCGCAGACGCGCGGGCAGCCCGGAAGCTCCAACAAAATGGCGTCTTTTTTGACGGGGCCGTTGTCCGGATCGACGCTGTTGTCCAACATGAACAACGCCGCGCCCAGCGACAACGTGGTCCTGAGACAGGCCGTCGAGCAGATCCAGCGCTGCCTCCCGGGGCACTGGACGACGACGGTTTCGGTCAAAACCAACGACCTCGCGGCCGCGCGGATCACGATCAAGACACCGACGGGCACGACCGCGGCGCTCGCGATCGCCGCCCGCCGGCAGCTCGACCCGCGGCTCGTCCCCGAGGTCGCCGACGCGCTCAAGACGACGTCGGCCGACGCGTTCATCGTCATCGCGCCGTTCCTCGGGGCGCGCACGCGCGAGCGGCTCGCCGACGAGGGGCTCGGCTACGTCGACCTCGTCGGGAACATGCGGCTCGTGCTCGACCGGCCGACCGTCTTCATCCACACGCGCGGCGACGAGCGCAGCCCGTGGGCCGCGCCGCGCTCGACGCGCTCGCTGCACGCCGCGAAGGCGAGCCGCATCGTCCGTGCGCTCGTCGACGGCGTGCCGCCCTTCGGCGTCCGTCAGCTCGCGGCGCGCGCCGGGACGGATCCCGGGTACGTGTCACGCCTCTTGGACCTCTTCGATCGTGAAGAGCTCGTCGAGCGCGAGGCGCACGGGCCCGTCGTCGCCGTCCACCGCGCGCGTCTGCTGCGCCGCTGGGCCGAGGACTATCGCTTCGCCGAGGCCCACCGCGCGCTCGCCTTCGCGCACCCGCACGGCGTGCCGGGGGCGCTCGCGGCGCTGCGCGCGTCGGGCGTTCCCTACGCGCTCACGGCGCGCGCGGGCGCGGCGGCGTTGCTGGGCGCCGCGCTGCCGTCGACGGTCGTCGCCTACGTCGACAACGCCGAGCGCGTGGCCGCGCTCCTGGGCGCCGAGCCCGTCGTCGCTGGGGGGACGGGCAACCTGCAGCTCGTCGAGGCGTTCGACACCTTCCCCCTCGAGGGCGCGTGGACGCGAGACGGCTTCATCTACGCGGCGGCGAGCCAGATCGTCGTCGACCTCCTCGGCAGCCCCGCGCCCGCGCCCGAACAGGCCGCCGCGCTGCTGGCCCGCATGGTAGAAATCCCCGCGGGAGGCCCCGATGATTCTCTTTCAGTTGCTCTTTGAGGTCGCCGACGACAAGCGCGCCGAGTTCGAGTCGACGTACACGGAGGTCTTCGCGCCCGCGCTGAAACGTCAGCAGGGCTTCCAGAACGTGAAGCTCATCCGCTTCTACGCGCCCGCCGTGGCCGCGGAGATCGAAGCGACGCCGACCGAGTGCAACTACCAGATCAACTTCGTCTTCGACTCGGAGGCGAACCGGCGCGTGTGGTCCAAGAGCGCGGATCACGACGTCGCCTGGCCGAAGCTCTCAGGCCTCACGAAGAAGGCCCAGTGGCGCGGCTACGACGTCCTCTCGTCGTCGACGTGACAAGCCGTCGGCGTAGACAAGTCGTCGGCGTGGGCAAGTCGTCGGCGTAGACAAGCCGTCGGCGTAGACAAGCCGTCGGCGTCGCAGATCGCCGTCGTGACGTGAGGACCGCGTTTTGTACGAGGTACGTGCAGGAGCGATGGGGTGGGCGAACCTCCCACGCTTGTCGAGCTCGGGCGCATCGTCGCGGGAAGGGATGCAACACACGCGCAGGGCGATCGCGCCGCGGGCCTGTAGGATCCTGCACGATGAGGCTTTCTCCCCTGCGCCTCGCAGTCGCCGCCGTGGTCTCGACGGTCGCGGCGTGCACGCTGAACACGGCGGGCCTCGGCTCCGCTGATTCGCGTGTCTCCGTCATGCTGCCCGACGCGGGCGGCGCGGCGGGAGTCGGCGGCAACGCGGGAGGTGGCAACGTCGCGGGCGCGGGCGGCGACGCGGGCGCGAACATCGTGGGCGCCGCAGGCATGGGTGCCGCGGGCTCGGGCGTCGCAGGCATGGGTGCCGCAGGCGCGGGCGTCGCAGGCATGGGTGCCGCGGGCTCGGGCGCCGCGGGCTCGGGCGTCGCAGGCATGGGCGCCGCGGGCTCGGGCGTCGCAGGCATCGGCGCCGCGGGCTCGGGCGTCGCAGGCATGGGCGCCGCGGGCTCGGGCGGAGGCGCCGCGGGCGCGACGGGTGGGCAAGCCGGCGCGAGCGACGTTCCGGACGGCGGCGCGGGCGCGAACGGAACGCCCGACGCTCACCCGATCTCGTCGGCCGGCTGTGCCGACGGGACGCGCGAAGGGTTTTCGTCGGTCGACGACTATCCCGACATCGCGGCGTGCGCGGGCGGCTGGCAGATCCCCGGCTTCGCTCTTGGCCTCACGGGGACCGGCACGACGAGCCCCGCGTGTCAGCGGCACGGCGGCAACGACGGCGTGCGGCCCGACGGCCTGGGCTGCTCGGTAGCCGATCTGTGCGCCGAGGGCTGGCATGTCTGCGAATCGGCGCACGAGTTCTCGACGAAGGCGACGGACTGCCGAGACGCTCTGCCGCCCGCGGGAGGAGCGCTCGTGTTCTACGGAACGCGCCAACGCGGGCCCGACAAGACCTGCGATCTTTTGAACCAGACGGGCACGAACAACGTCTACGGCTGCGGCAATTTCGGCAGCCCAGCGATGGCCGCGTGCGCGCCCTTCACGCGCATGATTCGCGACGCCGACTGCAAGGCGAACCCGCCCTGGATGTGCGTCGACGGGCCGATCGACTACAACGTGAGCGAGCTCCTCGACGTCACGAAGCCCGGCTCCGCCCACGGCGGCGTGCTCTGCTGCCGCTGAAGCCGCCGGCGGTTCGTCTTCAGATCGTCTTCGCGAGAGCGACCGCTTGCGAGACGAGGGTCGTGATGTCTGCGAAGCGGCGCTCGTTGATGGCGTCGGTCGGCACCATCCACGAGCCTCCGCACGCGATGACGAGCGGAAGCCGGAGATAGTCACCGAGGTTCTGCGGGTTCACGCCCCCCGTGGGAACGAAGCGGAAGTCCTTGTACACGTCGCCCAGCGCTTTGATCGTCTTGACGCCCCCGTAGGCTTCCGCGGGGAAGAACTTCAACGTCCTGAGGCCATAGTTGCGGGCCGTCTCGATCTCGGTGGGCGTGCACACGCCGGGCACCACCGGGATGTCGTGCGCGAGGCAATACTCGACGACGCGCGTGTTCAGGCCGGGGCTGATGATGACCTTCGCGCCGACGTCGACGGCGAGCTTGACCTGATCGGGCGTCGTGACGGTACCCGCCGCGACGAGCAAACCGCCCACCGCTGCCGCGCGCGCGAGGGCGGCGGGCGCCGCCTCCGTTCGCAGCGTGATCTCGATGATCGGAAGGCCGCCCGCGATGAGCGCTTCGGCGAGCCCGGTGGCCGCGTCCGCGTCTCGAATGGCGACCACCGGAACGAGACGGTGCTCGCGGAACGTCGCGATTGGATCAGGAGCTTGGCCCATGCGCTAGCGTTTACCGCGAATGGTGCCGTCGGTCCAAGGCCGAAACGAAAGCGGCGCCGTACCCCGGACGGGGTGCGACGCCGCGGGCTGAGCGGGTGTCGTTACGGCTTGCCGAGGAAGACCGCGAGGCCAACCTTCGTGCCGACGCAGATGTCCATGATGCCGTCGGTGTTCACGTGGCCGATCGACATGTGCCGGCCAACGCCCATGCCGGCATCGACCGAACCGGCGACCTTGCCCTCGGCGCCGTCGACGAGCATCGGCTTGAGGGTGATGGGCCCACCGCTGTTCGGATCCGTGGCGGCGATGTTCTTGAACACGTAGATGTACGGGGCGCTGTCGCTGTCTGGATCGCCGTACCCGTGCGGGTGAGCGAAGCGCATCTTGCCCGCCACGACGTCGAGCCGGCCGTCGCCGTCCATGTCGAAGACCTCGAGCGAGTGCGGCTCGGTGAAGCCCGCGCCCCACTTCGGCGGGTCGGTGGCCTTGTCCTTGAGGCTGTCACCCATGAACTGGTACTTCGTGAACTTGCCGTCGGCGCCCTGCTTGTACCAGAAGAGACCGACGCCATGGGCCCAGTCAGCCGCGACGATGTCCGCGAGGCCGTCCTTGTCCATGTCGACGGCGTACATGTTCGACGCGCCCTTGTTGCCCTGGCCGTCCGCGATGCTGTCGTAGAAGCCGCCGCTCGGGATGAGCGTCCCGCCCGCCGACTTCTCGGCGATCCAGCCGCAGCCAGCCGGCGTGTTCTTGCCCGTGCACTTGGTCGCATTCCACATGCCACCCGGCTGCTGTAGCCAGGCGCCGCCGCGCTCGAGGAGATCGGGCAGGCCGTCGCCGTTGACGTCGCCTGCACCCTCTCCGTGCATCCAGCCGAGGCCGCCGAACGGGAACGTGTACGCGATGGTCACCGAGTGGAAGGTCCACCCCATGTTGGGGTTCGTCGCATTTCGCGAGTAGTAGCCCTTCGTCGTCGGAGGCGTGCAGGTCTTGCAAGCGCCGTAGATCTCGGGGAAGCCATCTTTGTCCATGTCGACGAAGCCGTGCTGCTCGAGGACGATGTCGCTGTGCATGAGGTGCCCGACCCACATCGAGTCGCCGACCTGGCCGGGGCCCGTCTTCGGGTTCTCGTACCAGTACGCCGTCCCGTGCGGCTGAACAGTGCCCATCTTCGGATTCGTCTTGGTGATCTCGTCGACGTTACACTGGGCAACGTTGATGATGTCGGCCCAGCCGTCGCCGTTGACGTCCCAGGGGAAGTCCGCCCAGTCGTCCGAGACGCCCGTGTCGATCTCCGGGCCGTCTCCGTTGCGCGGCAACGCGCCGTGGCCGGTGCGGAAGCCGTGCTGCTTCGTGAAGTCGGGGCCCTCGTACCAGATGCGGCCCGACGACACGTCCGGGATGTTGTCGCCGTTGTAGTCGGCGATGGAACAGCTCTCGGCCAGGAACTGGGTGTGGATGACCATCTTCGTGTACGTGAGCGAGCCCGGCTTTTGCGCGATGGCGAGAGGCGCGTTGAACGATCCCGTGGCCTCGTAGTTCTTGAAGGTCGTCGGCATCCCTGTCGTGCCGCCCGTGGGGGTGATGCTGCCGCCCGTGCCGCCTGCAGGGGTGATGCTGCCGCCCGTTCCGGCCGTCGGGGTGACGGTGCCGCCCGTCCCGCCCGTCGGCGTCGTGCCGCCCGTCGGAGTGACGCTGCCGCCCGTGCCGCCCTCGGGCGTCGTGCCGCCCGTCGGAGTGACAGTGCCGCCCGTGCCGGAGCCCGCCGTGCCGGTCGTGCCGGCGCTGCCACCGGTGGTGCCGGCGGTGCCTCCGTTTCCGTTGCTGAAGCCACAGTTGAGCGCGCTGATTCCAGCCACGCCACAAACGAGCGTCGCAATCAAAACTGGACGAACTTTCAAGCTTCGCGGCGTGAACATAGAACCTCCTAGAGACGGGGGGCGAGGGGCGGGAGCCCAGGAAACCTAATGGGGAACCTACTGAGAATCCTACTTAACCCTGAACACACCTACCCGGGCACGAAGCCTAGTTGCTGGTGTGAGGCGGGTGATGCGTTTCTCACAAGCCGATTGCACCAGCCAAACGTCGGGGCTCCGAACCGAGCGGAGGCGAACCTTACTACAGAGCCGAAAGGACGGAAAGCGGCTCACGATTTCGGCCCTCCGTCAGCGCAGGTCACGACGCCAACGCTGGCCGCGCGCACCATATTTCGCGGTCACTTTTTCGCCGGGCGGTGTTATAAGCGGCGCGCTTTCCGTCTGTGCGGAGCTGTGTGTTTACGTCTCCTTTGCGTCCGAGCCGCAGCTCGCCGTTGTGATCCGCGTTGTGACCGAATGATGACCGCCTCCCATTGTCGGGAGGTCAGAAAGGGACCAAGCACATGACACGACTCCGGGCATCGACCCTCAGGCTCGCGCCGGCCGCATTGCTCCTCGCCGCGCTCATGAGCCCCTCCCGCGCCCACGCGGACGTCACGCTCTACGACCAGAACGGCTGGACCTTCTACACGAATGGGCTCATCGCCTCGCACTACCAGCTCATCAAAGGCGATCCCGATCCGGCGATCCTCAACGGCAGGACGTTGTCGGGCGGACAGATCCTCGACGAGCAGGTCTCGAGCAACCAGATGGACCACACGCTCACGATGTCCAACATCCGGAGCGGGTTCGTCGGAACGCAGATCGGTTTCGGAGTGAACCACCAGATCAGCCCGACGACGCGCGTCGAGTCGTTGCTTGCGGTCAGCGTCGGCGGCATCAACAGCAACCGTGGCCAGGATCTGGCGTTCAACAAAGAGGGCGACTACCGCGAGGCTTGGGCGCAGATCGTCAGCTCGTGGGGCACGCTGAAGTTCGGCCGCATGTTCGGCATGTTCGGCGAAGGTTCAGCCGAGGTGCAGATGATGGCTTGGCACTACGGCGTCGGGCACCCCTGTGTCGTGAACCACTCGACGATCGCATGCGGCTCGTCGGGCGCGGGGCCCCTCTACCCGGGCTTCGACGGTGCCATCCGCTACACCACGCCGCGCATCGCCGGCTTCCAGTTGGCCGTCTCCATGGTCGATCCCTCGGTCGGCTTGACGCTCAAATATTCGCCCTACCCGCGCGTCGACTCCGAGGCGAGCTACGATCAGAAGTTCGGCTCCGTGCACGTCCGCGTCCTCGGGCAGAGCATGTTCGACCGCATCGGCACGAGCACGACCCCGAACGGCACGCCGGGAGACCCGAACTACATGGCCGGCACGCTCACGATGAAGAACATCTGGGGCGTCATGGGCACGGCCATCGTCAACGTCGGCGGCCTCACCCTCGGCGGCGGCGGCTGGCAGGGCTCGGGCGTCGGCGAGCGCATCCCCCTCGAGGCTGCAGACGCCGCGCACCCGCTGTACCAGGACCCAAAGGGCAATCTCCGCCAGTTCCGCGGCTTTTACGGCAACGGACGCTTCCAGCTCGGCGGTCACTCGCTCACCGCGGGCGGTGGCATCCTCTTCGTCCAGGCGACGCCCTTCGAAATCATGATGCCCGAGAACTCGCCGCTCAAGCAGCAGCTCGAGTTCCATGCCGTCTACAACTACCAGTTCGACTCGATCATCCTCAACGTCGAGGCGATGCGCTGGAAGAGCGAGTGGTCCCAGGGCGAAACGCAGGTCCTCAACTTTATAGGCGCCGGCATCAACTACGTCTGGTAGTCGCCGCCCCGAGCCGACCCGCGTGCGCATCCGGAAGCTCGACGTCCCGCCCTGCGTGCTCGGGGAGGGGCCGGTCTGGTCGGACCGCGACCAGTGTCTGTACTTCGTCGACATCGTTTCGCGGCGTGTGCGGTCGTACGCGCCGGGCACGGGGGCGCAGCGCGAGTGGCAGTTCGATCGGTACACGGGCTCGCTCGCCGAGTGTCGGTCGGGCGGGCTCATCATCACGCTGCAGGATCGCATCGTCCGGTTCGATCCGGCGCGCGGTGAGGCGTCCGTCGAGGACCTCGTCGTGCTCGAGGCGGATCGTCCCGCGAACCGCCTCAACGACGGTAAGACCGATCCGTGGGGGCGGTTCTGGGTGGGCTCGATGCAGCACGATGAGCAGGCCCGGAACGGAAGGCTGTGGTGCGTGACGGCCGACGGACAGGCGCGCGCCGTGCGCGACGGCATCGGCGTCAGCAACTCGCTCGCGTTCGACGAGCAGCGCAACCGCATGTACTTCGCCGACTCGATGACGAAGACGATCGAGCACACGACGTTCGACGCCGACCGCGCGCCGACGACGTGGCAGGTGCTCGCCAAGACGCAAAAGGGCGGTCCGGACGGGAGCTGCACCGACGCGGACGGTTACTTGTGGAACGCCGAGTGGGGCGGCCACCACCTCGTTCGCTACGCGCCCACGGGGCAGGTTGAGCGCGTCGTCGAGCTGCCCGTCTCGCGGCCGAGCTGCTGCACGTTCGGCGGTCCCGACCTCCGCACGCTGTTCGTGACCTCGGCGCGCTACTTGATGTCGCCCGAAGAAGACCGCGCCGACCCGGACGCGGGATCGCTTTACGCGATCACGTTCGACGATGTACAAGGCCTTCCCGCGACCCCGTTCGCCCTCTGAGGGCTGGAAGGTGGATGTCGAGATGTCGATGCGCAAGTGGAGCGTTGGGGCAAAGGTGGGAAGTGTGGTCGGCATGGTCGGCTTGACGCCGAAGCGGGCGCTCGCGCTCGCCGCGCTCGCCTCGGCCTTTTCTGCGTCGGCGTGCAAGAAGGACGCGACGTCGAATGCGCCGGTCGAGATGCCCGCCCTGCCCGCGCCCGCCCCGCCCGTGACCGACGGAACGGGTCCGAAGATCGTGCCGGGTCCCGGGACGCAGCCCGCGTGCTTCGCGCCGTGGAGCGCCGACACGAAATTTCTGCAGTGGCCCGCCAAGAAGCCGCCGTACCGCCTCGCGCTCGTCAACGGCTACGTCGGAAACGCGTGGCGCATCCAGATGGTGAAGTCCGCGAAGGCGTTCGCCAAGGATCCGGCCGTCGCGCCGTTCATCCGGGAGCTCAAGGTCGTCTCGACGGGCACGGCGCTGCCGGCGCAGCTCGGCGCCATCGACGAGTTCATCAAGCAGGGCTTTGACGGCATCATCACGCTCGCCGTATCGCCGCGCGGCTTCGACGACGTCATCAAGCGCGCCGACAAGGGCAACGTCGTGCTCGTGCCGTTCGACGGCGTGCTCGACAACGACAAGGTCATGCAGGTCAACGAGGACCAGGGCGCCATGGGCCGTCAGTGGGGCCAGTTCCTCGACAAACAGCTCGGCGGCAAGGGCAAGGTGCTCGAGGTGCGCGGGCTGAAAGGCAACTCGACCGAGCGCGATCGCCACGAAGGCTTCCGCGCCGTCATGGGCGCCAAGGGCAAAGGGAAGCAGTACGAGATCGTCGAGGTGAACGGCGGCTGGGACGACGCCATCGCGCAGAAGAACGTCGCCGCGGCCTTGGCCGGACACAAGACGTTCGACGCCATGATGGTCCAGGGCGGGTCGACGGGCGCGATCCGCGCGCTGCTGGCCGCCGGCCACAAGCCGATCCCCGTCGCGACCGAGGCCGAGAACGGCGCGCGCAAGCTCATCGCCGCGAACGCCGGCAAGGGCATGAAGGGGTTGTCGCTGGGCGATTCGCCGGGCCTGGCGGCCATCGCGCTCAAGGCGGCGATCGAGGCCCTGCAGGGCAAGGTCATGCCGCAGAAGATCTCGGTGCCGATCCCGTCGGCCGACGACACGACGCTCGAGGACGGCGAGAACTACTACTCGAAGCTCTCGGACAACTTCTTCACGCCCAACGAGTTCCCGCCCTGCGGCGTGAACCTCTCGAGCGTGAAGATCATGAACGAGTCCGAGACGGACGTTCGCTAGCATCACAAAGGAAAGAAGGGGACCCATGGAGGCAGCAATGTCGAACCCGGCTTCGAAGGCGGCGGCCGCGCACGAAGGCCTGAACATCCGAAGGCTGTTCGTGCTCTCGTGCCTGTGCCTCGCGACGACGAGCATGAGCTTCATCCTGCGCGGCAGCATCGCGGACGAGCTCAAGACGCAGCTGTTCGATCCGATCGATCCCCTCCACTCGGCGACGATGCTGGGCGACGCGCTCGGCTGGGCGTTCCCGGGCTTCGCGTTCATGGTGCTCATCGGCAGCGCGATCGTCGACTACCTCGGGATGCGCACGATGCTGCTGTTGTGTGGCGTCAGCTTCATCGTGGGCACGCTGCTCACGGTCATGGCCGACCACATCGCGCCCGGCGCGGGCGCGGGGAACGTCGTCGCGATCGGCATGTTCTTGAACGGCCTCGGCTGGGGCTTCTCGGAGACGGTCATCAACCCGCTCACGACGTCGATCTATCCGACCGACAAGACCCACCGGCTCAACGTTTTGCACGCGTGGTGGCCCGCGGGCATCATCGTCGGCGGCCTGCTGGCGCTCGGCGCCTCGGCCCTCAAGGTCGGGTGGCGCGTCGAGTTCTGCCTGTTGCTCGTTCCCTCCGTCGCGATCCTCGCGCTCGCCGCGGGCACGAAGTTCCCGAAGACCGAGCGGGTCACCGCGGGCGTCTCGACGGGCGAGATGTACAAGACGGCGCTCCGCCCCGGGTTCCTCCTCTTCTTCGGGGCGATGTTCCTCACGGCGTCGTCCGAGCTCGCGCCCGGTCAGTGGGTCGACATGGCCCTCACGCGCACCGTCGGCATGCGTGGAACGATCCTGCTGATCTACGTCGCCGGCCTCATGTTCGTCATGCGGCACTTCGCGGGCGCGATGGTGCGCCGGCTCTCGTCGGTGGGCCTGCTCTTCTGCTCGTGCTTGCTCGCGTCGATCGGCCTCGTGGCGCTCAGCGCGGCGAACTCGCCCGTCACGGGCTTCCTCGCGGCGACGATCTGGGGCACGGGCGTCTGCTACATGTGGCCGACGATGCTCGCGTCGGTCTCCGAGCGGTACCCCAAGGGTGGCGCGTTCGCCATGGGCCTCATCGGATCCGCCGGCGCGCTCGCGATCAAGTTCGTGCTGCCGAAGATGGGCAGCATCTTCGACAACGCCAAGATCAAGGCCGCCGGGGGCGAGGCCGCCTACGCGCAGCTCCAGGGCGCGGCGAAGGACGCCGTCGATGCCACGGCGTCGACGGCGTCCTTCCGTTTCGTCGCGATGTTGCCCGCGATCTTGCTCGTGGTCTTCGGCGCGATCTGGCTGAACGACAGGCGCAAGGGCGGCTTTAAGCCCGAGGTGATTTGAAGCCATGAACCGCACGGGCCTTCCCCATGGGATCACGCCGACGCCGGTGGATGTCACCTGCGTCCTGTCGGCCAAAGCGCAGATCGGTGAAGGCCCGTGGTGGTCGGCCGCGGAGCAGCGGCTGTATTGGGTCGACATCGTCGGCAAGCAGATACACATCTTCAATCCTGCTGACGGAACGAACCAGACGCACACGCTGCCGGACATCGTCACGTGCGTCGCGCCGCGGGCCAAGGTGGGAGCCGGCCTGATCGTCTCGATGCGGACCGACATCGCGTACTTCGATCCGGCCACGGGCAAGCTCACGTCGGCGGCGACGCCCACGGAGCGGGCCGGCAACCGCTTCAACGACGGCAAGTGCGATCGCCAGGGGCGCCTGTGGGCGGGCACGATGGGCGACGTCGATTGGGACGCGCCCGTCGGCAACCTCTACCGCTTCGACGGCAAGGAGGCCGTGCGGATGGAGGAGAAGATCTGCTGCTCGAACGGCCTCGGCTGGAGCCCCGACAGCAAGACGATGTACTTCACCGAGAGCTTCCAGCACCGAATCTTCGCGTACGACTTCGAAGCGTCATCCGGCACGATTTCGAACCGGCGCGTGTTCCTGAGCCTCGACCCGCACGGCGACGCCTTCCCCGACGGCATGACCGTCGACGCCGACGGTTACGTGTGGTGCGCGCAGCCAATGTTCGGGCGCATCGCCCGTTACGATCCCAAGGGAAAGCTCGAGCGCGTCGTCGAGCTCCCGGTGTCGCGCGGAACGGGCGTCATGTTCGGCGGCAAGGATCTCGACACGCTCTACGTCACGACGATGCGGACGACGCTCTCCGACGCGCAGCTCGCCGAGGAGCCACTGGCGGGCAGCCTCTTGGCGTTCAAGCCGGGGGTAAAGGGCATCGCCGAGACGCCGTTTGCGGGCTGACGCCCGCCGGGTAACATCGCCGGCGTGTCGTCGGAGGCCGAAGCGATTCTCACGACGCGGCTGCCTGAAGCAGCCGCGAGCTGGTTCAAGCAGGCGCTGCACAAGGTGCGCGCCCGCGGCGAGGCGACGGACGCGTTCTTGATCATGTGGACGGGCGCCGGGCGCCGGCTGGGGCCAACGCCCATCGAGAGCCCGACGCCCGAAGAGAACGCCCGTCCGGCGGCGTTCTTTCCTGCGGGCTGGCCCGCGGACGAGTACGGGCGCGTGCTGTTGTTGCAGGCGGTGCTCGACGCGCGGCTGCCCGAGGTGCACGCGGCGCTCGTGCACGAGCTGTTCATGACGGGCGATCTGCGCGAGAGGCACGCCGTGCTGCGCGCGCTCCCCTTCCTTCCGGAGCCCGAGCGCTTCCTCACGACGGGCGTCGAGGCCATGCGCAACAACGCGCTCTCGGTGATCGAGGCCATCGCCTGTGACAATGCCTACCCCGCGCGCTATTTCACCGAGGAGGCCTTCAACCAAATGGTCCTCAAGTGCTTGTTCTGCGAGATCTCGCTCGCGCGCGTCGAGGGGCTCGCGGCGCGCGTCACGCCCGAGCTGCGCCGCATGGTCGCGGGCTACGCGACCGAGCGCCGCGCCGCCGGGCGAAGCGTCCCCGAGGACATCGCCCTCGTCGGGGTCGTCGGCGACGGCGTCGTCGACGTCTTGGAAGGAGACACCTGATGCGTCTGTTTGATCCGCACATCCACATGACCTCGCGCACGACCGACGACTATCAGGCGATGGCCGCCGCCGGCATCGCCGCGATCGTCGAGCCCGCGTTCTGGCTGGGGCAGCCGCGCTCGCACGTCGGCACGTTCGAGGACTATTTCCTGTCGCTGCTGGGGTGGGAGCGCTTCCGCGCGCAGCAGTTCGGCATCAAGCACTACTGCACGCTCGCGCTCAACCCGAAGGAGGCGAACAACGCCGCGCTCGCCGACGGCGTGCTCGCGCTCCTGCCGCGGTACCTGGAGAAGGACGGCGTCGTCGCCGTGGGCGAGATCGGCTACGACGACCAGACGCCAGCCGAGGATCGCGTCTTCGGCGCGCAGCTCGAGCTCGCGCGCGCGCACGCGCTGCCCGTCCTCATCCACACGCCGCATCGAGACAAGCTGCGCGGCACCGAACGTACGATCGCGCTCCTGCGCGAGGCGCGCTTTCCGCCCGAGCTCGCGCTCATCGACCACAACAACGAGCTGACGCTGCCGCTCGTCCTCGACTCGGGCTGCTGGGCCGGTCATTCGATTTACCCGGCGACGAAGATGGACGAGCCGCGCATGGTCGCGCTCGTGCAGCAGTACGGCGCCGAGAAGATCCTGGTCAACAGCGCTGCCGACTGGGGCGTGAGCGACGTGCTCAAGGTGCCGAAGACGGCGGACGCGCTGCGCGCCGCGGGCGTGGCTGACGCGATCATAGAAAAAATCTGCTGGGACAACCCCGTGGCCTTCTTCGCGCAAAGTGGGCGGCTCGATCTCGCGCCGGCCGCCGTCGACCAGCGCGAGCTCTTCCAGGGGAATTCAGTCCTGCGCGGCCAGGCGCCGCGCGTGGACTAACGCGCCCTCCATGCGCCGCACGCTCGTCCTCAACGTCGTCGGGCTGACGCCAAAGCTCGTCGGCGAGCACACGCCTCACTTGGCGGCGCTCGCGCGGCAGGGCGCGCTGCGTCCGCTCGCGACGATCGAGCCCGCCGTGACGTGCTCGGTGCAGGCGACGATGACGACGGGGACGCTGCCGCGCGCGCACGGCGTCGTCGGGAACGGCTGGTACTACCGCGACACGGCCGAAATTGCCCTGTGGCGGCAATCGAACGCGCTCGTCACGGGCGAAAAGATCTGGGACGCCGCCAAGCGCCGAGACGCCGCGTTCACGTGCGCGAAGCTGTTCTGGTGGTTCAACATGTACTCGACGGCGGACTTCGCCGTGACGCCGCGCCCGCAGTACCCCGCCGACGGCCGCAAGATCCCCGACGTCCACACCCACCCGGCCGAGCTGCGCGACGAGCTACAAGCCGAGCTCGGGACCTTCCCCCTTTTCAAATTTTGGGGCCCCGCCGCCGACATTACGTGCAGCGCGTGGATCGCCAAGTGCGCCGCGCGCATCTGGGAGCGTCAGAAGCCGACGCTGAGCCTCGTCTATCTCCCGCACCTCGACTACGACCTGCAGCGCCTCGGCCCCGAGCACCCGCGTATCGCGGATGACCTGCGGCAGGTCGACGCCCTGTGTGGCGACCTCATCGACCAGGCGAAGCGCGACGGCGCCGCCGTCATCGTGCTGTCCGAATACGGCATCACGTCCGTGAGCGGCGCCGTGCCCATCAACCAAGTGTTGCGGCGCGCGGACCTGCTCGCCGTGCGGCGCGAGGACGCGGGCGAGATCCTCGACGCCGGCGCGTCCGAGGCGTTCGCCGTCGTCGATCACCAGCTCGCGCACATTTACGTGAAGCGTCCCGAGCGCATCGAAGAGGTCGCCGCCCTCGTGCGCGCGCAGGCCGGCGTCGAGTCCGTGTGGGGCGCCTCCGACAAGCGCGCGCACGGCCTCGACCACCCGCGCGCCGGTGAGCTCGTCGCCGTGAGCGCGCGCGACCGCTGGTTCTCCTACCTTTACTGGCTCGACGACGCGCGCGCGCCCGACTTCGCGCGCACCGTCGACATCCACCGCAAGCCCGGCTACGACCCCGTCGAGCTCTTCCTCGATCCCGCGCTCGCCGCGCCCAAGCTCAAGATCGCGGGCGCGCTGCTGCGCCGCAAGCTCGGCTTCCGCGTCTTGATGGACGTCATCCCCTTCGACACGTCCCTCGTGAAGGGCTCGCACGGCCGGCTCACCGACGCGGCGGACGAAGGGCCGGTGTTCATCACAAGCGATCCGACTTGCTTGCCAGCGGGCGACAGCGTCGCCGCCACGCAGGTCAAGGAGCTCGTGCTCGCGCACGTGTTCGGCGCGCGCGCTTCGGGCTAGACGCTAGACGTGGGCTAGACGAGCGCCAGACGGCCGTCCCCCTTTTTCGCGCGACGGCCTCGGGCTACGGCAGGGCTAAAGACCGAGGTCTCCAGCCCCAGGCTCTCGCCTCGTGGGGGCCTTCAGGAGGAAATCGGCGTCCTTGAAGAACACCGACGTGGTCCACGCGTGGGGGTTGAGCGGTCCGAGGCCGTGAAAATCGATCCGCTTGAAGTTCTTTTCGCGGATCAGATAGTTCTGCAAGTCGTTGTATTGCCACCTGTCCGAATTGTCCAAGAGGATCACGCCGCCCTCCGCCAGGTATTCAGCGGCAAAGAACCCGCACAAACTCCGGGCCATTCCATCGACGACAATCACGTCGAATTCCCCACGTGGATATTCGGTGATTTTCCCGGCGTAGTTTGCAAACTCCTTGTTCAGCAGGCCGTGCTCGATGTTTCGGTACCGATCCGCCAGCACGGGCAGGTCGAAGTGTTTGGCCTCGAACGCGGCCACCAAGTCGGCCGCTTCTTTTCGATGAGGCTCGGATCCCTCCTTCACCAGGTGGAGGTCGAAGTCCGGATGAATCCCTTTCAGGCGATTGAACCAATCTTCGTCGTGCTCGACCGAGACCGTCTTCGCACAGTTCTTGCTCCAGAAGACCGTCGAGTAACCGCACCCGTATTCGAACACCTTCCACTGCTTCTGGATCACGCCCTTCAGGAACGCGATCGCCGCGTAGGTGTACCAGGGCGTCGCCTCTCCCGCGGAGTCGGACGGAAATGAATTGAAGTACCCGCCGGGAGCCAGGTACTTCGCTCTCATCTGCCAGAGTCTGTTGAGGTTGAGGAAGTCCGTATGCAGCTTGACTACGAGGGGGGATTTCTTAGCGACCTTACCCAACAGACTCATTTGAACTCCTACGCAGGCTGTTGCGGGCGACTCTTCGACACTTATCGGGCACGTTTCACTCCTTCACACAATCGACGACGAGCGACATCGGCCGGAACGGTCGCTTGACCCGATCATCGTGATCGGGCGTCCGCTGGACAAAACCGATCGAGTAGTCGATGGGGTTGGTGATGCCAGCGCCGTTTTCGTCGTAGTAGTGAAGAAAGGCCGTCCTCTTGAATCGAGATCGATCGAGGAGTCGCTTGACGCTCTCGTATCGCGGGAACCAAACGTGGCCGCCGTCGACGATCTTGCCGTCGACGAATCGGCCGCCGCCGTCGGGATCGAACTGGACATTCCCCTCCGCGTCCTTGATCGATCTTTCGATCAAGAGATCGCAACGGTAGTCTGGCAGCGACAGCCTGAAGATCCCGCCCGGCTTCAAGAGGCGGTGAATCTCGTCGATGACGGCTGGCAGAGCGTCATACGAAATGTGCTCGAAGACGTCTTCCGATTGGTAGACGTCGACGCAACCGTCACGCAAGGGATGTTTCTGGGTGACGTCGTGGCGGATGTGCCGGCCGTCGTGGCGCGCCAACGACAGACCGACGAATTTCCCGTACTCCTTCAGGTTCGGGACGTCCCCCGCATAAAGGAAGATCCGCTTGCCGTCGCGGATCTCGTCGAACGTCAACGGCTTCGAACGAAGCTTCGATTTCACGTACTCGTAAAGTCCTGGGCTCATCCCATCTCCTCAAGGCTGCGACGGCATGGACGGCCTTCGATGCGTGAACCGCCGGCTTACCCGGGTCCTGAGCGAAGCTCGCATCGACGACACGCGGTGCAACCGGTTCATGACCCGATCCAACCAGAACGCGGAAGGTGTTTCGCCAAAGGATCCGAACCGATTGACGAGGTGATAACGGGCCTTGAGGCGCTGAAGCAGCCCAGCCACGCCATCGTCCCGAGACGCCTCGACCATCGCGGCGTACTGCTGCCGTTGCATCGTCCGCAACGAGAGATCCTCTGCGTTGGGCGCATGTTCTCGACCCTTGTTTCGTCGCACCTGGTCGGCCGCCGTGTCGGCGCCGGGATGTGCGTCGCGGCGAATCAAGTGCGTCCGGGGCTCGTAGAGGAACCTTCCTTCGAGCGCGGCGCGGCCGAGCAACACGTGGTCCGCGCCGTAGTAGTCGATCGCGGCCCCGCGGGCCGCCCACGCGGCGCGGAGAGCGTCCGTTCGGAAGATTCCGTGCACGAGGGAACAATCCTCGAGGTGGCGAATCAAACCGAGCAAACGGACCGAAGGCGACGGATCGGTCAGCCGTTGCGAGTACAGATAGTCGTACGTGTCGATCGGTCCGCCGTGGACGTCGATGTATCGCGTCGCCCCGTAGGCCAGGACCGCATCGGGATTGTCCTCGAGCAACGTCATCAGCTTCTGAGCGTAACCCTCGGGCAGCACGTCGTGGCCGCCGAGCCACATGAAGTAGGGCGTCGCAGCCTGGTCGAACACGTATTGAAAGTTGAGAGATGCACCCAGGTTCTTTTCGTGACGAACGAAGGACACATTGGAGAATCGCCGACTCATTGCCTCGCACAGAGTGTCCGAGCCGTCCGTAGATCCGTTGTCGGCGACGAGAATCACCTCGCCCTGCGCGACGGCGGACTCGACCGCCGCCTCGATGAACCTCGCCTCGTTGTAGAGCGGCACACCGATCGTCAGACCGTTACGCGGGCCTCGAGGCGATGACGTCGTCATGGCTCCGCGAACGCTGGAAACGCGAGGTCACGCGCGCTGACGACCGTCGGCGCAAACGGCCACTCGATCCGAAACGCGGGATCGTCGTAGCGCAGGCCTCGCGCGGATTCCGGGTGATAGAAGTCGGAGATGTCGTAGTGGACGATCGCCTCGTCGGTGAGCGTGAGGAATCCGTGGGCGCAGCCCTTCGGGAGGAACAACGCCTCGAAGTTCTGATCGCTGAGCGTCGCGGCGTACCAGCAGCGAAACGTGGGCGATTGCGGGCGCAGATCGAGCACGACGTCGTAGATGGCGCCGCGGCCGCACGAGACGAGCTTGCTCTCCTCGTGGGGCACGTTCTGATAGTGGAGGCCGCGCAGCGTGCCGCGCGCTTTGTTGTAAGAGATGCTTCGCTGGACCACCTGAGGATCGAGCCCGGCGGCCGTCAGCTCGCGAACGCAATAGGTGCGGGCCAGAAAGCCCCTCTCGTCTGTGTGGAGCTCCGGTCGAATCAGGAACGCACCCTCGACGGTGGTCTCTTCGAAGATCAAACCACCCTCACCTCGGGGATCGGAACGATGAACTTGCCCCCGCGGCGGCGGTACTCGTCTTGCTGCCGTAGGATCTCCTCCGCGAAGTTCCACGTGAGCAGCAGCGTGTAGTCGGGCGAAGCCTCGGCGAGGCGCTCCGGAGCGACGATCGGAACGCGCACGCCGGGCATGTACCGCCCCTGCTTGTAGGTGCTGCGATCGGCGACGAAGTCGAGGGTCTCGGTCCCGATCTCGAAGACGTTGAGAAGCGTGCTGCCCTTGGCGGCGGCGCCATAGGCGGCGATGCTCTTGCCTTCCTTCTTGAGACGGCCCAAGAGGGCGCGCAGGTCGTCCTTGAGCTCGAGGACGCGGCGCGCGAACCCGCGATAGAACTCGATCGTCTTCATCCCTCGCGACGTCTCTTCGTCGAGGAGCGCGGCGACAGCGGGCGCGGCGACGTGGGACGACTCGGCGCGCGCCGCCTGGAGCAGCAGCGAGCCGCCGTGGATCGCGACACGCTCGACGTCGACGAGCTTGAGGCCGTTCCTCGCGAACAGGTGCTCGAGGGCGTGGAGCGAGTAGTAACAGAGGTGCTCGTGATAGATCGTGTCGAACTCGCAGCGCTCGATCATGTCGCCGAGGTACGGGAACTCGAGCGCCGCGAGCCCGTCGGGCGCGAGAACCTCCCGGATACCCGCGACGAAGCCGTTGAGGTCGGCGACGTGCGCGAGCACGTTGTTCGCGTGCAAGACGTCGGCGCGCTTGCCCTCGGCGGAGAGGCGCTTCCCGACCGCGAGACCGAAGAAGTCGACGACCGTCGGGATGCCGCGCTTCTCGACTGCGACCTTCGCGACGTTCTGCGCCGGCTCGATGCCGAGCACGGGAACGCCCACCTCCTTGTAGTACTGCAGGAGGTAGCCGTCGTTGCTCGCGATCTCCATGGCGAGCGACCTCGGGCCCAGTTTCGCCCGCTTCGTGAAGCGCCCCACGAGATCGCGCGCGTGCGCGAGCATCGTGTCCGAGAACGACGAGAAGTAGAGGTAGTCGCTGAAGAGCCGCTCGGGCGGGACGGTCTCCGTAATCTGCACGAGCGTGCAGTC
The DNA here is from genome assembly GCA_038325725.1 of Polyangia bacterium. Lineage (GTDB taxonomy): Bacteria > Myxococcota_A > Polyangia > Fen-1088 > Fen-1088 > DASZFV01. The sequence goes on from JBBQJG010000008.1 coordinate 23,291, forward strand.
GGGGCAGAAAACCAGGTCAAGGGGGTAACGGTCTTCTGGGGCTTGCGCCGGATCGCTCACGAGCGAGTTCGCGAGCGGCGTCGAGCCGAGGGAGAGGACGAGCTCGGAGCGAAGAGAACCGCAGGAGCGGCAGGAGAAGGGCGCGGTCACGAAGAGCTCCGAGATACCGCGCCCAAGCGTGCTCGGCGCGAGCCTTCGTTCATGCGCCTATCTCTAGATCAGATGAAGCGAAGGTGCAACGGCGGTCCAACGGCCTCGGCCCGCGTCGCGGAAGGCGAGCCGGCTCCGCACGCCCGTGATAGTGTATCGCGCCTCCTCGTGTACAGATGACGCTCCATCTACCAGACACCGCTCGGAGCTGGCCCTCGCCGACGCGTCGGCGCCGCGGCGGGGGCGCTCGCCGATGACCCAGCGCCCGCTCACGACGAAGGCGGTGCTCGTGCTGGGTGGCGGTCGCTGGCAGCTCGGCGTCATCGAAGCGGTTCGACGACTCGGCCTGCGCGTCGTCGTCGCCGACATCTCGGCCGACGCCCCCGGTCGCAAGCTCGCCGACGAGTTCGTCCAGATCGACACGAACGACAAGGCCGGCCTGCTCGAGGTCGCCCGCCGCATCGGCGCCGGGCTCGTCCTCGCCGAGCAGACGGATCGCCTCGTGCCCGTGGCGGGCTTCATCAACGACACCCTCGGCCTGCCAGGTATCACGGCGGCCGTCGCCGAGCGCTTCACGAACAAGCTCGTCATGCGCCGCGCTCTCGAGGGAACGGGCGCGCCCATGCCTCGCTACGAGGTCGTGTCGTCCGCGGCCGAGGCGCAAGAGGCGGCCCGCGCGATCGGCTTGCCCGTAATCGTCAAGCCGCTGCAGGCCCAGTCTTCCATCGGCGTCACGCTCGTCGAGGACAGCGCGGGCGTCGTCCCCGCCTTCGAAGAAGCGCAGGGGGCGGGCTCGGGCGGCCAGGCGCTCGTCGAGGAGTTCATCGACGGCCTCGAGGTGACGGTCGAAGGGATCAGCATCGACGGAACGTGCACGGTCCTCGCGATGTCGGAGAAGGCTCACTACGCCCACCGACCGTGCGTCGCGCGCCTGCTCGCCTATCCGCCGCGGTTGCCCGCCGAGACGCTCGAGCGGCTGCGCGCCACCGCCAAGGGTGTCGTCGAGGCGCTCGGCCTCGAGACGGGGATCTCGCACGCCGAGTACCGGGTTCGCGACGGCATTCCATACCTCGTCGAGGTCGCGGCCCGAGGCGGCGGCACGGGCATCGCGTCCGTGATCGTCCCGCACGTCAGCGGTCTGCCGACGTACGAGCTCGTCATCCGTCGGTTGCTCGGAGAGCGGTTAACCTTGCCCGCGCCGGCCTCGCGCGCGGCCATCCTCGAATTTTTCACCTTCGGGCCGGGCCGCGTGGCCGCCGTCGAAGGCATCGCCGAGTGCCTCGCCGAGGGGCTGGGCCAGCGCATCGAGGTCGCTTACGCGCCGGGCGACGTCATCCGCGCCGCGACTGACGATCGGAACCGCCCCGGCTACTTCATTACGCTGGGCGCGGACCGCGACGACGTCGACGCGCGCGCGGCGGCCATCAAGGAGAGGGTCCGCGTTCGATACGCGACGGACGCGGTGGCGTGATGCGATACTTCGACTGTCACGTGCACCTCGCCTCGCCCGACGACGCGGGCTTCACGAAGTTCGCCGAGTACGTCCGGGCGCGCGGGAGCCTCGTAGGCTGCAACCTGGTCCTCAACACGGCGGACGAGATCGCCGTCGTCAACCGGCGCCTGGGCGAGCTGCCGGCGAACGTCGTCGTCATCCCGCCGCTTGCCCTCGACGTCGACGTGCCCGCGGCGCTCTGTGCGAGCCGCTGGTGGAAAGTTCACCCGACGCTGCACGAGATCACGCGCGCGCGCATCCCCGCCGTCGTCGAACGGCTCGACGCGCTCGACGCGGCCGGCGTCATGATCCACCACTTCCCCTGGGGCGATCGGCTCGAGCACAACACGGGGCTCGAGCTCATCATCGAGATCGCGCGCGCCTTCCCCTCGCTGCCCGTCGTGGCCACGCACGGCGGTGGCTACGAGAGCTGGCAGCTGCGCGCGCACACGGCGCGCCTCACCAACGTCTACTACGACTTCTCGATCACCTTCTCGACCTTCGCGGGCACCGACTTCGTGCGTCCGTGGGTTCAGTACGTCGAGAAGCGCAAGAACCGCATCCTCTTCGGCAGCGACTGGCCGAGCGCGGAAGCGGAGCCGCAGCTCGCGTCCGCGATTCGGCTCGCCGGCGAGGGCGGCGTCGGCCCCGAGGCCCTCGGCGCGCACCTGCTCGAGAATTCGAAACGTCTGTGGTCTTCAGCTAAAGGTGGCGAGCAACTACGATGAAATCGGATCTTCCTCTCAACAAAGCGGTCGCGGACTCGATCGAGGCGGTGTCGATCCGCTTCAACAACCTCGTCTACGAGCTCAAGCACAAGGGCGTTCACGTCACGGTGTTGTCGCTCGGCGAGGCGTACTTCGACGTCCCGTTGCGGACGTTCGATGACCTGCCGTTCCCCGCGCTGTACCACTACTCACACTCGCGGGGGATCCCCGAACTCCGCGAGGCCGTGGCGCGGCACTACGCGCGCCAGTTCAACGTGACCATGGACCCCGCGACCCAGCTCATCATGACGGTGGGCTCGAAGGCGGCGATCTTCTTCGCGATGATGGCGGTCCTCAACCCGGATGACGAGGTCCTCATCCACGAGCCGACCTGGGTCAGCTACCCGGAGCAGGTCAAGCTGCTGCGGGCCAAGCCCGTCATGATGCCCTACGCCTGCGGCGTCAAGGACTACGCGCGCTACGTGACGGATCGGACGAAGCTCATCATCGTCAACAATCCGCACAATCCGCGCGGTGAGGTGCTGTCGCGCGCCGACATGGATCTCCTGCTCGGCGTCGCGCGCGACGCCGGCGCCTTCATCCTCGCCGACGAGGCCTACAGCGACTTCGTGCTCGACGACGGGTTCACGTCGTTCGGCAGCATCGATCCCGGTCTGCGCAACACGATCGTCTGCAACTCGATCTCGAAGAACTTCGGGATCTCGGGCTGGCGGCTCGGCTACGTGTTCTCGCGCGCCGACCTCATCTACGAGATCCTCAAGATCAACCAGCACGTCGTCACGTGCCCCGCGACGATCCTCCAGTACTACGTCGCCAAGCACTGGGACGAGCTGCAGAGGCTGTGTCAGCCGCAGATCGTGACCCTGTCCGACAAGCGCGCGCAGGTGTCGGCCCTTCTCGAGAAGTACGGCCTCGCGCGGCTGCCCGGCAGCAGCACGTTCTACTTCTTCGTCTCGACGGCGCCATCGAAGCTGACGTCCGAAGAGTTCGCGACGCGCCTGCTTCAGGAAGAACACGTCGCCGTTGTGCCGGGCTCTGGATACGGCGCCTCCTGCGACGCGTTCGTGCGCGTCTCGTTCGGGACCGAGACGCTCGACGCCATCGAGGCGGCGTTCGTGAAAATGCGGCGGCTCATCGACGCGACGAAGTGAGCCGGTGAACGCGGACGAACGAGCGGCCCTCGTCAAGCTCTACGCCGATCGCGTGGTGGAGCTGGGGTACGACGTCCGTTCGATCGGGTGGAAGAGCGTCGAGGACCAGGTCCTGCGCTTCAAGATCCTCGCTGAGATCGGGATTCGGGCCGGCGACTCGGTCTGCGACGTCGGCTGCGGTTTCGGGGATCTCGAGCCCTTCCTACGCGAGACCGTCGGAACCGTCGGCTACGCGGGCGTCGACATCTCCGCGGAGTTGCTCGAGGTCGCACGCTCTCGACGCCCCAACCTTCGCTTCACGCTGACCGACATCCTCGATGTGGCCTACGCCGATATGGCTGACTGGCACCTGTTGAGCGGCGCGCTCAGCTTCAAGCTCGAGGACAACCTGTCGTTCACGCGGCGAATGCTCGAGCGCATGTTCGCGCTGTCGAACAAGGGCGTCGCGGCGAACTTCCTGAGCTCATACGTCAACCATCAGCACCCGCGGAACTATCACTCCGATCCCGCGGACGTCTTCCGGATGGCGAAGGCCATCACGCCGCGGGTGGCGCTCCGGCACGATTATCCCTTGTGGGAATTCACGATCTATCTCTATAAGTAAGCGGCCCGGCGAGACGCTGAATTTTGGATAGGTTTTAGGTACTTGCGTGACATCGACGACCTGGCTATAGTCCCCGCGAGCAAAAATATGGCAATCGACGACGAAATTGAATTCCGACGCAAACGGCAAACGGCGATCCGTGAGCAGGCAGCCGACGGCGAGCTCCGAGATGCGACGACCAATTGGATGCGGAAAACCTTTCCGCACGGTTACACCTACAATTTCGAATGGATGGGTCGACCGATCATCCAGTTCCCCCAGGATATCGTCGCCCTTCAAGAGATCATTTGGAAAACCCAGCCGGACGTCATTGTCGAGACGGGCGTCGCGCGGGGAGGTTCGACCATTTTTTTCGCCTCCATGCTCGCAATGCTGGGCGGCCCGCGCCACGTGGTTTCGGTCGACATCGATATCCGGGCCCACAACCGGACTGCGATCGAAGCCCACATGATGGCGCGCTACATTCACCTCATCGAGGGCTCGTCAATCGAGACGTCCGTGGTCGACCGCGTGAAGGCCGACGTTGGCTCTGCACGCTCGGTGCTGTTGGTCCTCGATTCGAACCATACTCACGACCACGTCCTCTCCGAGCTGCGTGCCTATGCACCGCTCGTCAAAAAAGGCGGCTACATCGTCGTCTTTGATACGGCCATCGAAGATGACCCGCCGAACTTCTTCCCGAACCGGCCCTGGGGCCGCGGCAATAGTCCCAGGAGCGCGCTGCGCCAGTATCTCGCGGAGGTGCCTCGCTTCGAGGTCGACGAGAGCATCGACGGAAAGCTGCTGATCACGGTGGCCCCCGGTGGGTATCTGCGATGCATCGCCGATCCTGCTGATCCGACGAGCTCGTAGGTGGGACAAGAGACGCCATGGAAATTCGTTCTTATTGCCACGCGGCGTTTCAAATAAAGACCAGTCAAGGGGTTCGCCTCCTCAGCGACCCTTGGCTCTATAGCCCCATTTACGGGAACATGATGTGGCAATTCCCGGCGTGTTCGATTCCCAGGAACGAATACGTCGACCAGGATGCCATCTACATTTCTCACGACCACCCAGATCACTTCTGCGAGCGAACGCTCGATCTCTTCGATCGGCGTATTCCGGTGCTCATCCGACGATATGGGGCGCACGTCCCCATCAAGGCGACGCTCGAACGGCTCGGTTTCTCCCGGATCGTCGAGCTCGACGATAGGCAAACCAGCGAGCCACTCCCGGGGCTCGAGGTGACGGTGCTGGCTGATCCGAACAACACCGACAGCTCTCTCATCGTTTCAGACGGTGAGCGGACGATCCTCAACCAAAACGACTGCAAAGGATCGGACGAGATGTGGACCTGGGTCGGCGCGAACTTTTCGATCGACCTGTCGCTACAATCGTACGGCGCCACGAATCTGTTCCCCGGTTCGTACGAGATGAGCCACGCGGATAAGATGTCCGCCCTCCGTCGCCGGACCGAGCATCAGCTGAGCAATGCGATGAAGCTGGCGCGCATGATCAAGACGCCCCTGGTGGTCCCGGCCGCCAATGATCTGGCGCTCATGTTGCGTCCCGATTTGGATGACTTCTATGCCGCGGTTCCCATCGAGTTCAGGAATCGAGCCGTCGCGGAAGGTTGCTCGTTCGAGGTTCTGCTCCTCAGCCCCGGTGAACGGTTCACCTTCAAAGAGTCGCCGAAGAGCCATCCCGGGTTGTTCAAGAGCAAGGCCGACTTTCTCGCGCAGCTCGCGCACGCCCGCAAAGAGACGGACATCGTCGAGACGGGGCGGCGGTTGGCGGCTTGGGAGCGAGAGTTTTCCTTGTATCCGAGTGTATTTCTCGACCGGATGCAAAACTATTGTCGGGAGTCGCTGTCCCTGGGATTTCCTGGCCTGAAACCTAGTGGCGACATCGCGGTCGGCCTCCGTGTGTCGGACGGACCGCGAGAGACTCGATTCAAGATCTCGTATGGGTCCACCCGAAGGTCTGTCGTCGAGAACGCAGGTGCGCTCGATCCGACCGACCTTCACATGATCGTGACCGTCGATGGCAATTTACTGGCGATGGCGCTCGCCGGGGCCTGCACCTTCGAGGATCTCATGAACTGTCGTTGGACGGTTCAGAGGTTTCGCGACTATAGCCTCGACGAGGTCAGCTTCTGGGCCTTCCTTTCGGCGTTGACTCCCTATCTCGAGGAGAAGGGACTCCAACCCAGTCGAGCGGATCGGGATCGTTTGAAGTACATGCCGCCGTGGGCTCACAGCTGAACAACCGTTCGACGTCCCTCGCGTCCTCCCTCGCGGCGCCAGCGCTCCGCTTTGTGAATGAGGACGTCGACGCCAGAATTCTCGCTGTTTTTCGCGTCGTCTATTCGTTGATTGGCCTCGTGCTGGTCGCGCAGATGCTGCGCGAGTCCGACTTCCTGTGGCTGCGCAGCGATCCTCACCACGCCACCGGAACCGGCCTTTTGTCGCTGACCGCGGTCTTGGTGCTGGCGCTGGGCCTCGGCGTCGGGGGGCGGGTGGTCCGGATCGCACACTTTGCGAGCATTTCGTACCTCGCCTCGATCCTGCCGATCACGTGCATCGACTATTCGCTTTACATGATGGCGGCCCTTTGGACCTGCTGGCTCGATCTGAATGTCGCGTGGTCCTTGGATGGAATTCTCTCGCGGCGATTCTCCGGCTATCCGAAGGTTTTTCGTCCGCCGGGCCGGGCGCTGGCGTGGCCGATCTTTCTCCAGGGCTGCAATCTGGGTTTGCTCATCTTCAGCGCGGGCATCCTCAAACATCTCGATCCCCAGTGGCGGACTGGCTACGGCCTTTACTTCACCTTCCTGCTGCCTTGGATCAAGGCCCCTTGGCTGGCTGGGATTCTGGTCTATCGACAAGCGTTCCGCGTGATGAACTACGCGGTCGTCGTTCTGGAATATTCCGTGCTCCCCCTCTTTCTATGGCGACGCACGCGGCCCGTCAGCGTGGCGCTGACGGCCGTCTTTTTCTCGGGACTCATCTTTCCGTTCCGCATCGATCCCATCGGCTACGTCGGCCTCACGCATTGCATATGCCTGGCCGCCCTTGCTCGAAACTCGCTCACGAAACGCACACACGAGGACCTCGTCCCGAAATCGACGTCTCGATCGGTTCTCTCGGCGTCGATGCTCGTTGGTTCGAGCGCGTTCCTCGTGCTGATGTTCGCCGTGCTCCACTATCGCGAATTCCACGGTCGCCTGACGAACGTCGGCGGCGATCGCGTCTACGTGCGTTGGCCGCTCAAGATTTCGCCGGTCGCAGAGGCTGCTGAGCCGCCGAGCGGAGCGCCGCTCGGGAGCGTCGCCGCCTCTACGAACGCGCCCTCGGTCCCATCGACTTCGGCGCTCCGCCGCGGTCTGGGGATCATCGAAGGCGCCGTGACCACCGTGAACCGTTACTCGACGCGGCTCCAGGTGAACCACGTGTTCAGCATCGCCGACTCTCGAGGGAACTATCTCTACAGAGCACTGCTCACCCTCGACGATGGCACGACGAGAGAGCCCTTTCGCGTGTTTCGAGAAGACATGCGTCCTGGTCCGTACTCTTCAGGCGTGCTCGTTCCCAGGTTCATTCAGGGCTCCATGTACCCCGTCACCTTCGCCGTGGACGAGATCACGTACAACCACCGGGTTCCCGACGACGAAGGGCGCTCGCTCATGGAGCGGATCATCCAGTTCAGCCGCTCGATGTTGACGGATTCGGAGCGCGCGCGGGTTGTGACGTCCCAGGTCCTCGTGAGACCCATTCTCATGCCGCAGGTCTACGAAGGCGAGGTCGAGCCGTGGAGCGCCTCCTCGTGGAGCGTGCTCTACAGCGCTGAAAAGCCGCCCGCGGCCGGGCAATTCCACATGGACGTCGCGCGCTATCCGTTGAGCTATCCCGTGAACGACGGTTGGCGCGTCACGATCGCGCCATAGATGGCCCCCTTCGCGTCGTGCTGGTAGCCTGAGCTCGTGTCCGAGGATGCGATGACAGACGGGAAACAACGCACGGTTTTTTATGACGCGGGCTGCGGTGTTTGCACCCAGATCATGCTCGCTCTCGCGCGACGGGATCGTTTCGCGCGCCTCACGTGGATCTCGAACCAAGAGCGGTCGATGTTACCCGTCGACGTCACGCCCGATCTCCTCGAACAAACGATCGTCGTCCTCGATCCGGCAACGGGTCGCCGCTGGACGCGCTCGGACGGGTTCTTCGAGATCTTCGCCGCCCTCCCTTGCGGTCGCCTCTACGCCTGGCCCCTGCGCATTCCGGGGCTGCGGACGATCGCCGGTTTGTTCTACGATCTTTTCGCACGTCACCGCACGCGCATTTCGGTACGGCTGGGCCTGACCGCGTGCGAGCTACCGCGCCGTTCACATCCGACGACGAGCGCGCCAACTTTGGGTGCCGAATCGCGGCGCCCGTCTCGTTCGACTTCTACGTGAGATACCCCCGGATCGCGTCAACCACCCGGTCGACCGTCTCATTGTTCATGTTCGAGTGCAGCGGCAAGGTCACGACCTCGTCGCACACACGCTCCGTGACGGGCATCGGCCCGCGCCGCCAGTCGCGCGCGATCGTGAACTTGTGCGTGGGCAGAAAGTGGATGCCCGTCGCGATGTTCTGCTTCTTCAAAGCCTCGATGAGGCCCAGGCGGCGATCCTTGTCGACGCGCACGAAGTAGATGAACGGCGACACGCCCTCATAGTCCGACTTCGGGACGCTGAGCCCCGGCACGTCCGCGAGCGCCGCCGAGTACCGCCGGCAGGCGCGCTGGCGCGACGTGATGAACTCGTCGATGCGCGCGAGCTGCGACAGGCCGATCGACGCGTTGATGTTCGTCAGGTGATAGCGGAAGCCCTCGTCGACGACGTCGTACTCCCAGGCGCGCGTGTTCTTGTAACGCTCGACGGTGTCCTTGTCGATGCCCAGCAGGCGCAGGCGCTGCGCGGCCGGCATCACCTCGGCCGACGGCAGCACGACGGCGCCCCCGTCGATCGACGTGATGATCTTCACCGGATCGAAGCTGTAGCAGACGAGATCGCCCTCGCTGCCGATCTTCTTGCCGCGCGAGACGCTGCCGAACGCGTGCGTCGCGTCCTCGACGACGCGCAGGTTGTGCTTGCGCGCGAGCGCGTAGATCGCGTCGATGCGGCACGGAATCCCCGCGTAGTGCAGCGGGAGGATCGCCTTCGTCTTCGGCCCGATGAGCGCCTCGACGGCCGCGGGATCGGCGCCCAGATCGTCGTCGCAGATGTCGCACAGGACGGGCACGGCACCGCACGCGAGCACGGCCTGGTGATCGGCGATGAAGTTGAACGACGCCACGATGACCTCGTCGCCCCGTCCGACGCCGGCCAGCTTGAGCGCGATGTGCAGCGCCGACGTGCCCGTGTTCGTCGCGAGCACGCGGCGCTCGGGAAGCCCCAAATACGCGCCGATCTTCGTCTCGAACGCGAGCGTCGAGGCACCCATGCCGAGCCAACCGACGTCGAACGCATCCGTGACGGCCTTGATCGTGTCGACCCCGATCGACGGGATGAAGACGGGGAGATGGGCGGCTTGGCTCATGGAGAACTTCTTTCGATCATGAAGCGGACGCCAGATATGCGTCAATCTGTTCCAGCGTCTTCGCCTCGCAGTCGGCGCCGCCCGCGAAGGCCTTGTACCAGTCGACCGTGGCCCGGACGCCACGTTCGTACCCGAGCCGCGGCGTCCAGCCGAGCTCGCGGCGCGCCTTCGTCGCGTCGAGCGTCAGCAGACCCGCCTCGTGCGGCTGCGCGACCGGCTCCGCGCGCCAGGCCGCCCCGCCGCCCCACGCCGCGACGAGATCGTCGGCCAGGCGACGAACCGGTTGCACGGCCTCGGGCGGCGGCCCGAAGTTCCAAGCGCCCTCGTGCGCCTTGCCGTCTTCGAGCAGGCACCGCGCGAGCACGAGGTAGCCGTCGATGGGCTCGAGCACGTGCTGCCAAGGGCGCGTGCTCGCCGGGTTGCGAACGCCGAGCGCCTTACCTGCGATGAACGCGCGGACGAAGTCGGGGACGAGCCGGTTCGCGGCCCAGTCGCCGCCGCCGATGACGTTGCCCGCGCGCGCCGTCGCGACGGCCACGCCCCGTGCCGCGAGGAACGAGTCGCGGTACGACGACGCGACCAGCTCGGCGCACGCCTTGCTGCTCGAGTACGGATCGCGGCCGCCGAGCTCGTCGCTCTCGACGTAGCCCTGCGGTTGCTCGCGGTTGCGGTAGACCTTGTCGCTCGTGATGACGAGCGCCGCGCGCACGGAGGGCGCTTCGCGCGCCGACTCCAACACGTTCGCCGTCCCGAGGACGTTCGTCGAGAAGGTGTCGAGCGGCTTGTCGTACGACGTCAGGACGAGCGACTGCGCCGCCAGATGGAGGATCACCTCGGGCTCCGCCGCGGCGACCGCCGCCTTCAGTGACCCGAGGTCGCGGATGTCGCCGATGACCGATTTCGCGTGGCGCGCGACGCGTGCGTCATCGAAGAGGCTGTGCTCGCCCTCGGGCGCGAGCGCGTAGCCCGTGACGACGGCCCCCAAGCGATCGAGCATGAGCGCGAGCCATCCACCCTTGAAGCCCGTGTGCCCCGTGAGGAACACGCGCCGGCCCTTCCAAAAAGCGTTGCTCGCTCCCAGGGCGTTCACTCCCAGATTTTCCACGGCGCCGCGCCCGACGTCCAGAGCTCCTCGAGCAGCACCTTGTCGCGCAGGTGATCCATCGGCTGCCAGAAGCCATCGTGGATGAACGCCGAGAGCTGACCAGCGGCCGCCAGGCGCTCGAGCGGCTCGCGCTCCCAAACCGTGCTGTCGCCCGCGACGTAGTCGAACACGCGCGGCGAGAGCACGAAGAAGCCCCCGTTGACGCGCGCGCCGTCGCCCGGCGGCTTCTCGGAGAAGCCCGTGATGCGGCGATCTTCCAGCGTCAGCATTCCAAAACGGCCGGGAGGCGCGATGGCCGTCACCGTCGCGAGCCGTCCCTGCGCCTCGTGGAATCGGATCTCGGCGCCGATGTCGATGTTCGACAAACCGTCGCCGTAGGTCATGCAGAACGTCTCGTCCCCGACGTACTGTTGGACACGCTTGAGACGTCCACCGGTCTGGGTCTTGTCCCCCGTGTCGACGAGCGTGACGTGCCAAGGCTCGGCGTTGCGCTGGTGCACGTCGACGCGGTTCTCGGCGAGGTGGAACGTCACGTCGGAGTTGTGGACGAAGTAGTTCGCGAAGTACTCCTTGATGACGTAGCCCTTGTAACCAGTGCACACGATGAAGTCGCGCACGCCGTGGTGGGCGTAGATCTTCATGATGTGCCAGAGGATCGGGCGACCGCCGATCTCGACCATGGGCTTGGGTCGTACCTGGGTCTCTTCACTGATGCGGGTGCCGAGACCGCCCGCGAGGATCACCGCCTTCATGCTTCACCGCTCTCTCTGAGGCTGACGACGGCACCGAGGGACTCGGTCTTCCAAGGGAGCATCGGACGCACGGCGCCGGGGAACGGTCCTCCATAGAGCCCCCGCAACGAATCGCCTTCACCGGGATCCATCACGTTGAACGAGAACAGGCCGCGCTCGAAGGCGTGAACGATGACGGGATCCGGCGTCGAGATGGCGACGTCGACTGAAAACATGCCCTCGGACATGAAGTTTCCCGGGACCGTCATGGTCGAGCGATAGATGCCGGGCGCTCGAGGCTTTTGATTCTCTCGCAGGTAGCCGTCGCCCGTGATGAAGACGCACGCCCCCTCTTCATTGAAGAGGTGCAGGTTCGGGTTCAGCGGGTAGCGATCGGACAGCACCTCGATGTCCATCTGGATCGAAAAGGGTCGACGAATGTCGACCGTCGGCGAGCCCGGCTGATCGCCAATCAAGCGCGCCGCGAGCAAACGCACGTGCTCCGTCCCCGGTGGCTTGCTGCGCTTTCGGAAGTCGATCTCCGTCGGGCTCTCGCCGTTGGTCCCGCCCGCGTAGATCCCGGCGACCTTGGCGACGGGTCCGTCGGCGGCGACCGTGCCGTGTGACAGCAGGATCGCGCGCGAGCACAACCGCGTGATGGCCGCCATATTGTGGCTCACGAACAGCACGGTGCGGCCGCCCGAAGCGACGTCCTGCATCTTGCCCAAGCACTTGCGCTGGAAGGACGCGTCGCCGACGGCGAGGACCTCATCGACGACGAGGATCTCGGGCTGCAGGTGCGCCGCCACGGCGAACGCCAGCCGGATGTACATGCCCGATGAGTAGCGCTTGACCGGCGTGTCGAGGAACTTGTCGATCTCGGCGAACGCGACGATCTCGTCGAACCGCGCGCGCACCTCGGCGCGTGTCATCCCCATGATGGCGCCGTTGAGGAAGACGTTCTCACGGCCGGAGAGCTCGGCGTGAAAGCCCGTGCCCACCTCGAGCAGCGAGGCCACCTTGCCGCGGATCCGCACCTCGCCCGTCGTCGGGACGGTGATGCGCGAGAGGATCTTGAGGAGGGTGGATTTTCCGGCGCCATTGCGGCCGATGATGCCGACGGCTTCGCCTGGCGCGATGTCGAAGTTCACGTCCTTGAGCGCCCAGAAGAGCTCGTCCTCGCTCTGGCGCTTCCCCGAGAGGAAACGTAACGGCGCCTTGAGGCCTCCGACGATCGCCTCGCGCAGCGTGCTCCGGCCCGTCGCGCTCCCCAGGACGTAGCGCTTGCCGAGGTTCTGGGCCCTGATGATCGGATCCGACATCAGATTCGATCCGCGAAGGTCTGCTCGAGGCTCCGGAACCGGATGAAGCCCAGGAACCCGATGACCAACGCCGCGCCCGTCGCCAAGCCGAGGCGCTGAAAGGGAATGGGCGTCCCGAAGAGCGCCGCGCGAAAGCCATCGACGACCGCCGCCATCGGGTTGAGCGAGAGAAGGAGGCGATACTTCTCGGGCACGAGCGACGCCGAATAGAACACGGGCGTCCCGTAGACCATCACCTGGATGAAGAACGGCAGCGCGTGCTTGACGTCCCGAAACTGAAGATTGAGCGCGGACGTCCACAGCCCGATCGCGGCCGCGAGCAGCGCGGCGATGGCCGCGATCGGAACTGCGAGCAACGCCGTCAGATGAAATGGCACGTGCATGAAGATCATGAGCGCCACCAACATGACGCCGGCGATGGCGCTGTCGATGACCGCCGTGAGAATGGACGCGAGTGGGATCAGCACCCGCGGGAAGTAGACCTTCGTGACGAGGTTCGCGCTGCTGAGCAGGCTCTCGCTCGCGTGCGTAAGGCCGCTCGCGAACAGGGACCACACGGTGAGCCCCGCGAGACAGAAGACGGGGTAGGGAACGGTGCCGTCGCCGCGGATCCCCGCGAAGCGATTGAAGAGCACGGTGAAGATCACCATCTGCGTCAGCGGCTGCAGCAGCGCCCAGGCGATGCCCAGCGAGGCCTGCTTGTAGCGCACGCGGACGTCGCGCATCGCAAGAATCCACAGCAACTCGCGGTAGTCCCACGCGTCGAGGACGTCCTGCCAAGCCAGCGGGGTCGAGGGACGAAGAACCAGGACGCGCGCATTGTGGTCTGAGGCAGTCATATCAAGGGGATCTACTGATATTGTCCGTCCCGCTTGGCGAGTCAAGTGCCGCGCCGCCGGCCCCGTCACCGTCGAGCGAAGCCGACGAACGAGCGCGATGACCCCGTGAACGGAACCGTTCGTCGGAGCAAGTCAGGAACTCGTAGCGCGGGCGATCAAATACCCGTTCCAGCTCGTCGGAGGGACCGGTGGTTCGGCGAGCCACTCGCTGAGCACGACGAGCTCGAAGCCGGTAGCTCGACAAAGCTGTTCTAACTCTGGCGCGAACAGGTAGCGCAAACGATGGGTCTCGTCGAAAGAAAAGGACGGGGTACCGTCGTCGGGCGTGACGGTGAAGTGATAGTGAACATCGACGAGATTGCATGCTCGATCGATTTGGGGAACAGCGCTCCGCCGAACATGCGTGCCACCCAGTAGGACTTCCTTACTGCGACTCGCAGGCGGGTCCCGAAGAACAGCTTCGCCATACCAGAAGTCGAACGCGAACAGGCCACCCATGTCGAGATGTGCTCGAGCATTGTGGAAGGTAGCCAAAAGATCGTCGTTGTTGGGCAGATAGCTCATGACGTGAAAGAGAGAGACCACGGCTCCAAATTTGCCTTCGACCTTCCCGTCGCGAATGTCGCCGACGACAAAGCGCAGTCTCGAGCTTTCTTCCGGCGGCAACCCGGCACGGTGGCGGTTGGCTTCTGCGATCATGCCAGGGCTTTGATCGACTCCCACGACATCGAGACCCAGCCGCGCCATGGGAATCGCATGGCCACCTTGACCACAACCAAGCTCGAGGATGGGCCCGCCAGAATAACCGTGGCTCCGTATTGAGCTCACGACATAGGCTGACTCGCGGACGTAGTCCTTTTCCTGATAGAAGGCGGCGTAGTACCGCGAATAATCAGCGAAGGTGCTCACGAGAACAGCCTTCTACAAACTGAGATCACGGTGTCGATCTGATCGTTCGTCAGACCGAGCCCACTGGGCAAATAAAATCCGCGGCGAGCAAGGCGTTCGGCGATCGGATGATGCTCGCCGGAGAAAAGTCCGCTGCGCATGAAGACGGGTTGTTCGTGCATCGGCCAGAAAAACGGCCGTGTTCCGACGCCGTTTTCCAAGAGCATTTTCATGGCGCGCTCGGCATCGAAGGGGACGGCCGCCGACAGCACCAGCCCGTAGACCCAGTAGATGTTCTCGGCGTAAGCCGTGCGCACGGGCGGCCGTTCGAAGGCGCTGAGGTCGGCAAGGCCCGCTTCGTATCTCGCGCCGATCTCGCGCTTGCGCTCGACGCTGGAGGCGAGGTGTTCCAGCTGCGCGACGCCGAGTGCCGCCTGAAGACTTGTCAGGCGAAAATTCCAACCGAGCTCCTGGTGCACAAAGCGCCGCGGGGGCTCGAAGCAGAGGTTGCGAAATTTTCGGCTGCTATCAGCGAGCTCGTCACTATCGGTAACGACCATTCCGCCTTCACCGGTCGTTACCAGCTTGTTGGGATAGAAACTGAAGGTCGAGACGTCACCGAAGGAACCACAGGGCTTTCCGCGATACGTCTGGCCGAGCATCTCGGCCGCATCTTCGATCACCTTCAAGTCATGCTGCTTGGCGAGCGAGAGAATGGGATCGAGATCGGCCGGAAGGCCATAGAGATGCACGATCATGATGGCGACCGTACGGGGGCTGATCTTTGCCGCCACATCATCGGGAACCATGTTCCAGGTCAGCGGATCGCTGTCCACGAGCACAGGTTTCAATTGGTTCCGGATCAGCGCTTCCACGCAGGAGATAATCGAGAGCGTGGGAACTATCACCTCGCTCCCCGGTGGAAGATGAAGGGCAGCGATAGCGACGCTGAGAGCCGCCGTGCCGTTCGCGACAGCAATG
>JBBQJG010000009.1:0-37818 GCA_038325725.1 Polyangia bacterium
TGGGTCGGCGCAGCGCGGGGAGAGCACGAGCGCGCCCACGCCGAACGCGGCGGCGTTGCGCGCGATCGCGCCCAGGTTGTCGACGTCGACGAGATCTTCGAGCACGACGACGCCGCGCGCGTCGGCGGGGATCTCCGCCGACGTGGGGCGCTCGCCGATCGCGAGGCACCCGCGATGGACGTGGAACCCGACGATCGTGTCGAGCACGGCGGGCGCGACCACGAAGATCGGGACGTCGACGCGGGCGTGGTCCGCGAGCGCGTCGGCGAGCGCGCGGAGGCGCGGCTCGGTGACGACGATCGAGCGCACGCGCAGCCGGCTCGCGAGCAGCCGCCGCACGACCCGCTCTCCCTCGGCGACGAAGCGTCCGCCCTCTTCGTTGAGGTGACGCTCCTTGAGCGCGCGGTAGTCCGCGAGCCGCGCGTCGTTCGCGTCGGTGATTTCGAGGGTTGTTACGTCCGGGGCGGGGAAGGTCACGGGCGCTCAAAGTACCCGCACCTGCGGCTGGGCGCACGGCCGCGCGTCGCGCCGTGATAAAAGAGCCGACGTCATGAATTCGCGCGCGATGCGTTCGGGGGCACGGGTCACGGGCGGGCTCGCGCTCGCCGCCCTCGCGGCCTGCAACAGCGCGCCGGCGGCTCGACACGGCGCGCCCCTCCGCACGGGCGTCTACTGGATCGCCGGAGACTCGACGTCCCTCGTCTGGGCGCCCGCGGCGACGACGGCTACGGCCGTCTCGGCGCCTCCCTTCGTGAGCGAGATCGATTTCGTCTTCGATCGGCGTCTCGACGGCGCTCAGATCGAAGAGATGTTCACCGTCGGGGGCGTCGCCATGACGGGGCCTTCGAGCCTGCCGCCCGTTCACGTCTCGTGGCCAGGGCTGCCGTCGAAGTGGCCGACCTCTTCGTACACCGTTCAATACAACAGCCTCGGCGTCTACGGGTCGACCACGTCCTACGTGTTCTTGCGCCCGAGCATCGCGGGGCTGCCGTCGGGCGAGACGGTGACGTTCGAGCTCGATCGCGCCCGCTTCGTGAACTCGTACGGCGAGGCGTTGGCGTCGCCGGACTCCGTGCCCGTGACGACGGCGCCGTTCACGGTGTCGGTGAGCGCGCCCTCAGCGGCCGTCGCCGGCACGTATCAGCTGCCGCTCGCCTTTTCGAATCGCATGTCGCTGTCCTCGACGGCGAGCGCGTTCGTTCACGTGCGCGCGGGGCAGGTCGACGTTCCGTTCACGCTGGTCGCCGACGCGAACGTCGTGTCGCGCTGGTACGTCGCGCCGGCGCAGTGCCTCGGGCGGTGGCCCGCGAGCACGACGATCACCGTCGTCGTCGATCCCGAGCTCCCCGACGCGTTCGGGGGCAAGCTGACCGTGGGCGCCACGACGACGTTCAAGACGGGCGCTGGCCCCGCGGCGACTCCGGATTGCGGCGTCGCGCCTCTCGGCGACGCCGGCGCCGAGGCGGGCGCCGGCGACACGAGCGCCGACGCAGGCGCGGCGGACGCCGCGACGGGCGACGCGGCCGCGGCGGACGCCGCGACGGGCGACGCGGGCGCGGCGGACGCCTCCTCGGTAGACGTCTCTGACTCCGACGTGGGCGCCGCGGACGCGGGCGGCACCACGGACGCGGGCGTGGCCCCGGACGCCGCCGGCGACGCGTAGACGCGTAGCTCGTCGACGCTACGGCGCGGTGGTAGACGCGAACAGGATCAGGTTCCCCGAGCTGAACACGGCGCCGACCGTCGTCGGGGACAGGACGACGAGGCCCGCCGCATCGGCGCGTGGCCCCATGCTCTTCGGGGCGCCGACGGTTTGATCGCTCGCGCCTTTTCGGGCGACGCGCAGGTTGCCGGTGTCGCTGTCTCCGAGCACGAGGACGTTGCCCGCGGCGTCGGCTTGCAGGTCCAGCGCTTGCGAGATCGTCGTCGAGAAGAACTGAGTCGGAAAGGTCTGGCCGCCACCAACCCCACCGTCGGCCGAGCTGCCGCTTCCCGCACCCGTGAGGTCGACGATCGACAGCTGCGAGAAGGTCGCCGAGAAAAGGGCCGTGTCGTTCATGACCGCGGCGTCCGACGTCTCGACGCCGGGGCTGCCCAAGAAGGTGAACGACGCCCCAGAATCGCTGCTCCTACGCAGCTGGCCGTCAGTGCTGACCCAAACGGTCTTGCCGTCGGGGCGCACGAAGATGTCGGTGTTGGACGCGTCGACCGAGATGCGCGCCGAGAATGACCGGCCCCCGTTCACGCTGTGCCAGATGAGCGTCGTCTGCACGCCTCCGAAGGACGATAGACCCAGGACGACCGTGTCTCCGCCCGCTCCGATGCGGACGGAGCCGACCTGGTTGAAGTTCTGCGGGGGCGCTTGGATCTGCTGCGCTGTCGCCCACGTCGCCCCGCTGTCCCTCGTCGACGTGAACATCGCGCCCACCGCCTGGCTCTCGTAGAAGAGGTAGACGACGCCGCCGCGGCCGGCCGCGATCCTCAGGTCGCCGACGGTTTCGGTGTTCGGAATCGCGATGGGGTCGCCGAAGGTCGCGCCGCCGTCGGTGCTCGTGAACGCGAGGATTCCCGTCTCGCAGACCACGACGGCGTAGATCGTTCCGAAGTCGTCGACGACGACTTGCTGTCTGCCGCCGAGGTTGCAGACGTGATCGGCGCTGATGAGCTTGGCGACCGTGGGCTTGACGTCGTCGTCGCGGTTGTGTACGACGAGATCGGGCGGGTCCAACCCGGCGTAGACGGGATCCGCGCTCGTGAAGGGGCCGATCGAGATCGAGTAGACCTGCGTTCCGTCGGTGATCGTGTCGTCGACGCCCGTCACGGTGACGTCCTTCGGGACGTTCCAGTCCGTCGAAGTGAACACGACCTCGGACGGGCTCACCGATCCCTCGGTCGCATCCGTGCTCACGAGCGGCACGTGGACGGGCGCCGAGGGCTGGCGGTTGAGCCTGAGCTGGAACGTCTGCGTCGAGCCCCATTCGCCCGTCACGAGGGCGGTCCCGCCCACGACCTCGATTCCGGGTTCGTCGTCGAGGTTCTCGCCAGCGACGTCGTTGGCGTCGAGCCCGTTGTAGCGGCTGTCGGGGCTCGTCGCGAGGCCCGTGACAATCGTGTACGGCTGCGTTCCGTCGGACACGTGATCGTCGACGCCCGTGACCGTGACCGTCTGAGCCTGATCCCAGTTTGCCGTCGTGAAGACGAGCGACTTCGGGCTCACGGAGGCCTCGGCGGGCGTGTCGCTCGACAGCGGGATCGTGACGTTCGCCATGGGGGGAGAGCCGAGCTTGATCTGAAACGTCTGCGTCGCCCCCGATTCGGTCGTGATGAGCCCGTCGCCGGCGATGACGCTGATCGACGCCGGGGGCAGCGGAATCGAGAAGTGCAGGTCGAACGTCGTCTCGAACGCGAAGTTCTGGGGCGACACTTCGATGATGACGATCTGCGTGTCGGGGGACGTGTTCGTGAAGGACGCCGACGTGCTGAGGCCCTGGCAGTCCATCGAGTCGCAGCCGGCGCGGATCGCGACGAGGGCCGGCGAGCTGAACGTCGACTGCGAGTTGCTGCCCACGGCCGTCACGGTGAGCTGTTGCTGGGGCATGAGCTGCGCGGCGTAGAAGAGCGCGTGATCGATCGCGCCCGAGCACGTCGCGTGCTCGGGGGGTGGCGCCTGGTGGAGGTCCTGGTTGATGAGCACCGTCCCGTCGGCGACGGCCGTCGGTCGCGCGCACGTCGCCAGCTGATCGGCGACGTTCACGGTCAGGTCGAAGCGCGCGCCCGTGAGCGGCGTATCGCTAGAGACCGCGACGAACACGAGGCGCCAGTTGGGTCCGTTGTTGATCCAGTCGAGCTGCTGGGTCGTTCCCGACGACGAGTGACCCTCGGCGAGACACTGGGCGGCCTTGCACGCCGAGAACGCCTCGATGCGCGGCTGCCAGGCGCGATCGCCGAAGATGGGCGTCGCGCGCACCGAGAGGCGCTGCCCCGACGGAACGCCGACCGAATAGTAGAGGGCCGTGCCCTGGGTCGTGCCGCACTCGACGGACGCCGTGGAGGCGAAGTCGAGCTCCTGCGTGCGAACGGTCGCTGGCGCGTTGAGCAGCATGGGCGTGCCGCAGGTCGCGTTCGTCGCGGGCGTGATGCTCCGAACCGAGACGGCGTAGTGAGCGGGAGGATCGAAGGCGAAGGGCTGGTCGACGAGGATCGTGTACGTCCCGGGCTTGAGGCGCGCGCGCACGAGGGCGGACGAGCTGAACGACGCCGGGATCGGGCTCGCGTCGGTCGTCGGCGAAGCGTCGACACCGCCGCCCGCGCCGCCGCCGCCGGATGCGCCCGGAAAGCCACTCGGCGCGTCGAACGAGCTCGCGTCGAAGCTGCCAAAGACGTCGGGCGCGCCGGCATCGACGCCGATCGGGGGCGCGCTGCCGGGACTGCCGCAGCCGATCTCGGAGATGCCGTCGGTGCACGCGCCACGGAGCGCGATCACCGTCGAGACGTCGGAGTCGACGCGAAGCTCGACGAGCAGATCCTGGTCGACCTTGAGCGCGTAGATGGCCTCTGGACCGGGCGTCGACAGGCCACCGCCGCAGCTGACGACGTCGTTGCGGCTCGGCCCCGAGAGAACCCCGGAGAGGGGCCCCGAGGGCACGGCGAGGGTGTCGACGGCCATCGAGCACAGAGGGGCGATCGCCTCGTGGGGCGCGTCGACGTTGACGTCGGGCGCGTCGCCGCCGTCAGCGTCCGTCGAACCGTCGGCGCGCGGGCCCGAAGCGTCGCCGTCGCTGGCGGCGTCGGCATCCGTCGCCCCGTCGCCCTTGAGGCGCGCGTCGGCGTCGCCGTCCCCCGGCGGTGGCATCGTCACGATGACCGTCTCGGGAGGGCCATCGCCCCCCGCATCGGCATCCGGCTTCTGACCGGATCCGCCTCCTGAGCAGCCTGCCGCGAGCGCGAGCGCCAGGGCGACCGCGATCCGGCCGCGCATCAAAGCGTGTCGAGGTAGGCGACGAGATCGCCCAGCTGAGACTCGGACAACCCGGCGACGTTGCCGTGGCGCTGGTCGCCGCCACACTCCGACGAGAACCGCGCGCGCAGCGTCGCCGCGCACCCGGTGTGCATGTACGGCGCGCGGAAGCCGAGGCCATGGAGCTGTGGGACCTGGAACGCCGCGCCCGTGCCGACGTCAGCCGACAGGTTGTTCGTGAAGTCGGCGCCCGCGTGGCACGCGCCGCAGCCCGCGCTCCCGAAGAGGTCCTTGCCGCGCGCGACGGTGCTGGCGTCGCTCCACTCCGACGTGGGGATCGTCGGGATCTGGTTGACCCACGCGCCGAGCGCGCCGACGCGCGCCATGTCGGCGACATCGCCGCCCATACGGCCCTGGAACACGTCGGCCATGAGCGAGCCGAAGTCCTTCTGATCGCCGTTCCAGTGGAACGGCGCCGTGTTCATGATGCCGCCGCGGAGCGACTGCGTGCGGCGCAGTCCGAGGCTCGCGAACTGCCACACACGACCGTCCTCGCCGCCTTCGGGGTGACACGACACGCAAGCGACCTTGTTCTTCGTCGCCGAGTGGAACACCTGGTGGCCAGCGTCGAAGCGCGATTCGGTCGACAGCGTGATCGGGTCCTTGCGCTGCGTGAGGATCTGCAGCGTCGCCGGCTGGCGCGTCTGGACGATGACGTTCCCGAGCTTGTCGTAGGCGATCGCGACGACCTCTCCCGAGGGGCTGAGGTAGTCGACCGGCGGCGGCAGCGCGTCCGGGTCGAAGTCGCTCGAGTCGCCGCCGGCCGCATTGGCGTGGGGCGCGCGCGGACCCGAGGCCGCCGCCTGGCAGTCGCCGCCGAGGCCGAAGGGCCCTTGGCTGCTCGCGCTGCCGGGGTTCGTCTCGAAGAACTGAACCGGGGTGCCCTGGTCGCGCGCGGCGATCGACACGACGGCCAGCTGCGTGCCGTCGGGCGAGAGCGCGATGTCTGCGGCCACGATGGCGCCCTGGAGCGTCGGCGTCGACGGGATCGTCGTCGCCGAGTCCGTCGGGCTCACGGCGATGACCGAGAGGGCCGAGTCGACGATGCCGCTCTGGCAGGCGTTGAACGAGCCGTACGCGCCGGGGAACGTGCCCACGGGCGACTCCTGGCCACGCTCGTGGAGCATGAGGGTCTGGTCGCCGGGCCCGTCGATCATGCGCCACGCGACGGACGCCTGCATGCGCGAGGCGTTGTCGGGCGGGTGCAGCGTCGACTCCGTCGCGCCCGCGGCGGTGATGACGAACACGTTGGCCGAGCGGAAGCTCGACACGACGAGCTTGTCGCCCTTGACGACGACGTCGCGCAGATCGCGGTTGAGCATGAGCGTGCGGCGTACGGTGCTCGTCGTCGGGGCCGCGTCGATCGAGACGAGCTCGCCGCCCGCGCAGGCGACGTGCAGCTCACCGGACTTCGCGTCGAACGCCAACCCGCGGGGCGCGGCGCACAGGGCGCGGCGCGCGAGGATCGTTGCTTTGACAGGGTCGATCGTCGCGACGGCGCCGCCGCCGCGGAGGGCGACGTGAATGCGGCCGCTCGCGTCTTCGACGATGCGGCCGGGCTCGTCACCGGGCTGAAGGGCGATCGTGTTCGCGAGCTTTCCCGTGCCGAGGTCGACGACGTAGACGTTGTCGCGATCGGAGTCGGCCGCGACGGCCGTGTGCCCGTTGGCGAGAATGCGCAGCGTGCCGCCCGAGATCGGGCGCGCGAGCATGGGCGTTCGCTTGAGGGGCAGCGTGTACTTCGGCGCGTTCGTCGACGGAATCAGATCCGGGAGCGCGGGACCGGTGGAAACCGTCGCGGGCGGCAGAGGGGAGATGCCGTCAGGGCCCGTTGCCTGCGCCGGCGCCTTGGCGACGACCGAGGGCGCGTCGAGGCTCGGCATTCCGATCGAGGTCGAGGTTGGTCGCGGGTCGGGACCGCACGCGAACAGAGGCGCGAGACCCAGCGCAACCCAACCAACGGACGAAGTGCGACGCATTTGGTGACTCCCTCCCACGGACATTCAAGACGAACCGAGGTCGTAGGATTGACGGCTAGCCGCCAGAATATTCCGGTTTCCGCAACGGCGCGCGGCAATTCCGATGCGACAAGATGACACAGGGCGTGCGTGTTCAGCGCGACCGCTCAAGCGGCGGCGGACGTAAACACGCGGCTGAAAACGGCGCCCATTTCGGCGGCCGCCACGGGCTTGACCTCGGACACCGCGATGGGCCGGTCGAGGATGCTTTGCAACGAGCCCATGACCGTCGCCTCGAGGCCGCAGGGATTGATGGCGGAAAAGCGACTCAAGTCGGTGGAAACATTGAGCGCAAACCCGTGCAGCGTCACCCAGCGTTTGACGGCGACGCCGATGGACGCGAGCTTGCGAGAGCCACCGGCGGTCCAAGCCCCGGTCCAGCCTTGTTTGCGCTCGCCCGCGATGCCGAAGCGGCCGACGGTGCGGATGAGGGCTTCCTCCAGATTCCGCAGGTAGGCGTGTAGATCGCGCTCGTCATCTCGTAGCAGGAAGATCGGATAGCCGACGAGCTGTCCGGGGCCGTGATAGGTCACGTCGCCGCCGCGCTCGATCTCGAAGATAGGGATGCCGCCGGGCGCGAGGACGTTCTCTTTGTGCGTGCCGCGGCCGAGCGTGATGACGTGCGGGTGCTCGACGAGGATCAGCGTGTCGGGAATCTCGTCGCGCTGTCGCTTCGCGACGAGCTCGCGCTGCAGCGCCCACACCTCGCCGAACTCGCGCGTGCCGAGATCCAGAAGCTGGGCGGGCAGGAGCGTGTCCATGGAATCGGCAAGCTTACGCCATCGCTTCGCCATCGCCCGCGGGGCCACGCGGGGTCGATGTCGGGCGGGCTCAGCGGTTCTGGATGTGGATCGCTTCGCCGAGCGACGCCTTGGCGGCTTCCATGATCGCCTCGGGCAGCGTCGGGTGGGCGTGGATCGTGAGCGCGAGATCGTCGGCGAGCGCGCCCATCTCGATGGCGAGCGCGGCCTCGGCGATGATGTCGGAGGCGCCGTTGCCGACGACGTGGATGCCGAGGACCTCTTTCGTCTCGGCGTCGATGATGACCTTCACGAAGCCGTCGGTATCGGCGTTCGCGATGGCGCGGCCGAGCGCGACGAACGGGAACTTGCCGACCTTGACCTTGCGGCCGCGCGTCGTCGCTTCCTCGGCACTGATGCCGGCGGTCGCGACCTCGGGGTCGCTGAAAATGACAGCGGGGATGCAGCGCACGTCGAATTCTGCGCGGTGGCCCGCGATGATCTCGGCGGCGATCTCGGCCTCCTTCGAGGCTTTGTGAGCCAGCATCGGCTGCCCCGCGACGTCGCCGATGGCGAAGATGCCGGGCACGTTCGTGCGCAGGTGCTTGTCGACGGGGACGAAGCCCTTTTCGATCTTCACGCCGACCTGCTCGAGGCCGAGGCCCTCGCTGTTGGGGCGGCGGCCCACGGCGACGAGGACCTTGTCCGCTTCCAGCGT
The DNA here is from genome assembly GCA_038325725.1 of Polyangia bacterium. Lineage (GTDB taxonomy): Bacteria > Myxococcota_A > Polyangia > Fen-1088 > Fen-1088 > DASZFV01. Next base: position 8,494 of record JBBQJG010000009.1, read on the forward strand.
CACGTCGCGGCCGGCCACCTCGAGCGTGACGGCGGCCTTGCCGCCCGTCTCGGTCCACGACTTGGCCTTGGCGCCCGTCATGATCTCGACGCCGAGCTTCTTGAGCTTGCGCGCGACGAGCTGGATGATCTCCGGATCGTTGCCGGCGAGGATCGTCGGCAACGCCTCGACGACGGTGACCTTCGAGCCGAGCTTCGCGTAGAGCGTGCCGATCTCGATGCCGATGTAGCCGCCGCCGACGACGATGAAGCGCTCGGGCACGGCGCGGAAGTCGAGCGCGCCCGTCGAGTCGACGATGCGATTGCCGTCGAACTTGAAGCCGGGGATCTCGATGGGGCGCGAGCCCGTCGCGATGATGATGTTGTCGGCTTGGATCGTCGTGACGACGCCCGCGGCGTCCGTGACCTCGACGGTGTTGCGCGACACGAGCTTCGCCGTGCCCGTGCGGTAGTCGCAGCCGTTGGCCTTGAGCAGCGTCTTGACGCCGCCCGTGAGCTTGGAGACGACGTCGCCTTTCCAGCTTTGCATCTGGACCATGTCGACGCGGACGTTGTCGGCCAACAGGCCGATCTCGGCGCCGTGGTTCTTGATCTTGTCGTAGTACTTCGCGGCGTTGATGAGCGCCTTGGACGGGATGCAGCCGACGTTGAGGCAGATGCCGCCGGGCTTGTCCTTCTCGACGACGATGGCCTTCTTCTTCAGTTGGCCGAGGCGGATGCCGGCGACGTACCCGCCGGGGCCGGCGCCGATGATGAGAGCTTCGGTGCGGAGCATTTCTTGTGCGGCCATGAAGTCGGGGGTTCCTCAGTCTTTCGAGATGCGCGTCAGGCGCGCCATCATCGTGTAGGTGCAGTTCGGCGTCGATGCGATGTCGGCCGCCGCGACCTCTTCGGCCGTCGTCGGCGACAGCAACTTGAAGGTCCAGGACGTGAGCGTGAACAGGTCGCCTCCGCGCAGCGCGCACCCCTGGCCGGGGACGCCGGTCGCGACGGTGCCGGCGACGTCGAAGGCAAAGTTGCAGCGGACGCTGCCGTCGAGGGTGAGCGGCGTCAGATCGACGAGCGAGTGGGCGATGCCGCGCACGAAGGTCTTGTTGCCCGTCGGCTTTTCGTCGAGCGACGCGATCCCCGTGCACGCCGCGCTGCCACTCAGCTCGGAGGAATAGACCCAAGTGCCGACGAAGTCTTCTATGGGATCCTCGGCGGAGTCGCCGCAGCCGGCGAGCACGAGTGCGAGGGACGCCGACGCCAACAGCGATATCGTCTTCAACTGGGCAGCGCCGAGCCATCGAGAAGAGCCGCGGGCGTTGAGCATCGGTGGCTTATACCGCATGGCCGCGCGAGGGACTACCGGCCGGCGCGCACGCGCTCGAGGTCGGCGAGCTGCTCTTGCAGCGCGGCGGGCGTGCGCGCGTAGACGTCTTGGATGAGGCTCGCGAGGGGCGGGGGACCGACGTGCTCCTCGGCGTCGACGGCGGCGGCGATCTCGTGCTCGATCGCGGCGCGCATCGCCGTCGCGCCGGCGGCGTCGAGCGTCTTGCGGGCCTCGAGCCACGTCGCGAAGCGCGTGAGCGGATCCTTGACCTTCCACGACGCCTCTTCGGACTCGTCGCGGTAGCGGTGCGGATCGTCGGAGCTGCTGTGCGCGCCCATGCGGTAGGTCACCGCCTCGATGAGCGTGGGGCCGCCGCCGGCGCGCGCGTGGGCCGCCGCCTCGCGCACGGCCGCGTAGACGGCCAGCACGTCGTTGCCGTCGACGCGCACGCCCGGCATGCCGTACGCGAGCGCCTTGATCGCGAAGGTCTTCGACACCGACTGGCGCGAGGCGGGCGTCGAGATCGCCCACTGGTTGTTCTCGCAGAGGAACACGGCGGGCACGTGGTACACGGCCGCGAAGTTGATGCCGGCGTGGAAGTCCTCGGCGCTCGTCGCGCCCTCGCCGAGATAGGCGAGCACGACGGTCGGGTCCTTGCGCATCTTCGCGGCCCAGGCGAGGCCCGCGGCGTGCGGCAGCTGCGTCGCGACGCACGACGAGGGCGGGATGATGCGCAGCTCGCGCGGCGCCGTCGGGTGCACGGGCATTTGCCGGCCGCGCGCGAGGTCGTTGGCGTTGCCGAGCAGCTGCGCGACGATCGAGCGCATCGACAGGCCGCGGTAGAGCGCGGCGCCGAGCTCGCGGTGCGCGGGCACGATGTAGTCGGTCGGCTCGATCGCGGCGACGGCGCCGACGACCGACGCCTCTTGGCCGCGCGCCTCCGCGTAAAAGCCGATGCGGCCCTGTCGCTGCAGGAGCAGCATCTTCTCGTCGAAGACGCGCGAGCGCAGCATGCCGTGGTAGAGCGCGCGCAGCGCTTCGCCGTCGAGCGCGGGGACGGCGACCTTGTCGTTGGCGCGGCCGTCGGGCGCCAGAATCTGCTCGAGGCCGACGGCGCGCGCTTCGGCGGCCTCGGTCCACACCTCGAGGAACTCGGCCTCGACGTCGCCCATGCCGGCGCGGATCTTGTCGAGCGCCATGGCTAGACCTTCGCCTGCCAGAGCCCTTGGGGCGCCTCGAGGCCTTCCTTGATGGCGGCCACGAAGCGCGCGGCGTCGTACCCATCGACGACGCGGTGGTCGACGGAGATCGAAAGGTTCATGAGATCGCGTATGACGATGGCGTCGTTGCGTACGGCAGGGCGCTTGCTGATCTTGTGCACGCCGAGGATCGCGACCTCGGGGTGATTGATGATCGGGGCGGCGAGCACGCCGCCGAGCTGGCCGAGGCTCGTGATCGTGAACGTCGAGCCGGAGAGCTCCTCTCGCGTCGCCTTCCCGGCGCGCGTCGCCTCGGCGAGGCGGTCAATCTCACGGGCGATCTCGACGACGCTCAGCGTGTCGGCGTCGCGCACGACGGGGACGATGAGCCCGGCCTCGGTCGCCGTCGCGAGGCCCATGTGGACGTGCTGGCGCTGCACGATCTCGCCGGCGGCGTCATCGAGCGCGGCGTTGAGCTGTGGGAACTTGCGGAGCGCGTAGGCCGTCGCCTTGACGATGAAGGGCAGGAACGAAACCTTGCGGTCGTCCTTGCCGGCCGCGGCGTTGATCTTCGCACGCAGCGCGACGAGGTCGGTGCAGTCGACCTCTTCGACGTAAAGGAAGTGCGCGGCCGTGTGCTTCGCCCGCGACATGTTCTCGGCGATGCGGCGACGCACGCCGCGGAAGGGGATCACGACGTCGCCGGGCGCGCGTGGAATCGGCGTCGCGGCCGGCGTGCGCGGGGCGCCGCCACCTGTGGCGATGCGGCGCACGTCGTCGGACGTGATGCGCGCCGCCGCGCCCGTGCCGAAGATCGCGCGGAGGTCGACGCCCAGGTCGCGCGCGAGCTTGCGCGTCGCTGGCGTCGCGAGCACGGGGCCGAGGGCGCGCGCGCGCTCGGCGGGCGAAAGCGGCGCCGTGCGCCCCACGACCATCGAGCGGCCGGCGGCGACCGGAGCGGCCTTCGACATCGACGCTGGCGCCGGGCCCGTCGCGTGCGCCGCGGTCTTCGCGGCGTCGGCCTTCGCGTCGGCCATCGATTCGGTGCCGGCCGGAAGCTCGATCGTGATGAGCACCTTGCCCACGGGGCAGAGCTGCCCCTCGGCGAACATCCGCTTGCCGACGCGGCCCGCGCGCGGCGCCGGGATCTCGACGGTCGCCTTGTCCGTCATGATCTCGACCATGGGCTGATCCATGCGGAGCGCGTCGCCCTCTTTGACGAGCCAACGCACGACCTCGCCCTCGACGACGCCTTCACCGATGTCGGGAAGCCTGAACTCGTAGATCATCGTCGGCTCGCGCTCAGAAATTCACGACGCGCTCGACGGCGTCGAGGATGCGGTTCGCGTCGGGCAGATACTCGTGCTCGAGTGTGTACGGGAACGGCGTGTCGAAGCCCGTGACGCGCAGAATGGGCGCCTCGAGGTGCAGCATCGCTTTTTCTTGAATCGTCGCCGCGAGCTCGGCGCCGAAGCCCGACGTGCGCGGCGCCTCGTGCGCGATGACGACCCGGCCCGTCTTCTGGACCGACTCGAGGATGAGATCGATGTCGAAAGGCACGAGCGTCCGCAGGTCGATGATCTCGAGGTCGTAGCCCATCGCCTCGCCCTTTTGCCCCGCCTCGATCGCCGTGTGCACCATGGCGCTCCACGCGAGCACGGTGACCTGGCTGCCGGCGCGCACGATCTTGCCCTGGCCGATGGGAAGCGTGTACTCGCCCTCGGGCACGTCGGCCTTGGACGCCCGGTAGACGCGCTTGGGCTCCATGAAGATCACGGGGTCCTCGCCGCGGATCGCGCTCGCGAGCAGGCCCTTGGCGTCGATGGGGTTCGACGGGCAGACGACCTGCAAGCCCGGGATGTGCGTGAACAACGCCTCGGGCGACTGCGAGTGGTAGTGGCCGCCTTTGATGCCGCCGCCCACCGGCGTGCGGATGACGACGGGCGCGGGGTATTGGCCGCCCGAGCGGTAGCGCATCTTCGCCAGCTCGCTGACGATCTGGTCGTAGGCCGGATAGATGAAGTCGGCGAACTGGATCTCGGGGACGGGACGCATCCCGTACATGGCCATGCCGATCGCGGCGCCCACGATGCCCGACTCGGCGAGCGGCGTGTCGATGCAGCGGTCCGCGCCGAACTCTTCCTGCAGGCCCGTCGTCGCACGAAAGACGCCGCCGAAACGACCGACGTCCTCGCCCAGGACGACCACCCGGGAATCGCGGCGCATCTCGATGCGCAAAGCATCGTTGACGGCCTGGATGATGTTCATTTCCGCCATGTTGGGGTGCCTGGGCTTACGCCAGCCCGTGGCGGAAATCAAGTGTCGGCGCGTGTTGGAAAGCGACCGACGGAACGGGGCCAGCGCGCTGTCGCGCTTACGCTCGGACGAAGCTGCGGCTGTGGTTCGCCGCGAGCCTGCCGGCCTTGACGCCCGTCGCGACCTTGAGCTGGCGGTTTCCGTTCATGGCGACCTTGCCGGCCTTGAGACCGGACGTGACCTTGAGCGACGTGTTCATCGTGAAGATGAATCTGACGAAGCGTTCCCGCGGTCAACGAAAAGGTACGTTGGCCCGACCGGGGTGCGGGTGGTCGGGCCTGTTTCGCTACCGGTCTTTCATGAAAGAGGCTGAAAACACCGGGCGCATCGACGTCTTGCCCACGACCAGCTTTCCCGTCGCCGCCCAAAATACACCTGCGCCGTCGAGCGGCGTCGTCGGCGGCAGCTCCCAGGTCGTGTCCCCCGTGGCGTTGTCGACCTCTGCGACGAGCACGAGCCGCTCGGGGCGATCGGCGGGCGCTTCGAGGAACGCGAGGCTGTGGCCGTCCTTTGACCAGGCGGGCGCGCTCACGACGATCGTGCGGCCGCGGCGCGGGTAGATCTGCCCGCCGTCGACGGCGACGAACGCTGCGGCGGGCGTGCCCATGACGAACGCGAGGTGGTCGTGCTCGCGCGAGAAGGTGAAGTGGACGCCCACGCATTTGATGGCGCGCGCGCGCGGCGATCGGTTGGATGACGAACGTGCGCGTCGGCGGCGCGGGCGGCCCCGGCGCGGGCTTCGCGGGCGCGCGCGCGACCTTCGGCTTGGCGGGCTTGGCCTTGGGGGCGTGGCGACGTTTGGTCTTCAGGGGGGCGGCGGGCGCCGGCGTCGCCTCGGGCGGGGGCTCGACGACCTCGTAGACGAGGCGGTCTTCGGACAGGAAGCGCAGGTCCTTGGGTGGCTCGTCGCCGACGCGCGCGGAGACGGGACGGAAGGTCCCGACGCGGCGGCCTTGGTTGTCGACGACGATGATCGCGTGGCGGCGCGGCGGGACGCGACGGCCGGGCTTTGTCGGGACGACGACGGCGGGCGATCGCACGTAGGCGGCGCGCAGCAAGCCGGGCGACACGAGCAGCTGCGCGGGCGGGACCTTCTCTTGCTGCGCGATCTTCTCGCGTAAGCCCGCGAGCCAATCCTTCGTGTTGACCTCGTGGAAGCCGACGTCGCCGAAGGGAGCGGCGGACGTGCGCGCGGCGGGCGCCGAAGCGTCGGGCGCGGGCGGGGCGTCGGCTTCGTGTACGGCGGGCGGCTCGCGCGCGGGCGGCGCGGCGTGCGCGGGCGGCGCGGCCGCCTCGTCTTCGTCCGCGGTCGCGACGGGCGGCGGGTCACGGTGCGTCGCCGGCACGGCAGCTTCGCCGCCGGTCGCGCAACCGGCGAGCAGAGCGATCGCGCACCAAGTCCACGAGCGTGACGACATCGGGCGCGAGCATTGTACGTGAGATCGCGGCCCCCCGACCATCGGCTACACTGCCGCCATGCTCGCCGCCGCCAACCTTGCCGTCGCGGCGATGGCCGCCCTTCATGTCTACATCCTCGTGCTCGAGATGTTCCTTTGGACGACGCCCCGCGGACTGAAGGCCTTCGGCCTCACGCCCGAGCTCGCGCAGGCGACCAAAGCGCTCGCCGCGAACCAGGGCCTGTACAACGGCTTCCTCGCGGCCGGTCTCGTGTGGGGCCTCGCGCTCGGCCCCGCCGGTCACGGCGCCAAGGTGTTCTTCCTCGCGTGCATCGTCGTCGCGGGCGTCTACGGCGCGGCGACGGCGGCGCGCAAGATCCTGTTCGTGCAGGCCGTGCCGGGCGCGCTCGCGCTCGCCCTCGTCCTCGCGAGCTGAGCGCGTGCGGCTTCAGAAGCCGTCTGTTTCCTGGATCGAGTGCGCGGCGACTTGAGTGGCGTCCAGCTTCGCGGCGCGGGCGTCGCCCGCCTGGATGATCGCGTCGGTGTCGCCCAGCTCGTTGACGGCGCGCGTGAGCTGTCGCGAATCGATCTGCAGGCGCGGCGTCGACGCGAGGTACTCGCGCTTGTGGCTCCAGTCGGGGCTGCGTGGCGTGAGCGCCAGCAGCGCGACACCGCCTGGTCTGGGCGCGATCGTCGCGTAGTAGAGGCGGCCCGCGATCAACGTGCCCTCGATGCGATCGACCGTCGACGCGTCGGGGCCGAGCACCGCGTAGAGCACCGTCGGCCCCTCGTGCAAATGCAGGACGGTGTGGGATTGCTCGTCGAGCTGGCCGACGAGCTGACCGTGCCCTTCGAGGAGCTCGACGGACCGCAGGCGCGACGTCGGCTGAATCACGACGACGGTCACGGCGTCGGGGGTCGCTTCGATCTTCCCGGGCGCAGCAACCGATATGTTGGGAAACGTCGGCCCGCAGGCGCCCAGGCTCGCGGCGCCCAATACCAAGCACACGCGCGTCACGTCGGCTATCGATCTAGAAACGATTCCGCAGACCATCACATGACCCAACCACGAAGCTCCCAAGCGCGCTACGTCTCGTCGTCTGTGACGTCAATTCCGACGAATCATCTGTTCCCTTCGCGCCGCCGCGGACTCGGCGACCCGAGCCCGAACGGCGGGCGAATGCCTTGTCGCGAGCGGATGCTACGCGTTGCGCGACGAACGACCTTGCTTGGGGTCACCGACGGGCGACTTTTTGTCGGCGCTGGCTTCACCCGTCGAGGAGACATCGTCGAGCTTGCAGTGCTCCAAGATGTCCTTGGCCTTTTTCGTCCACGTGGCGTTGTCGGAATGCACCGACAGCAGGATGCCGCCACCTTTGATCATGCCCTCGTACCGTTTGGCTTCGAACTCCGGAATGCCCATGCCCACGAGCGCGCCCGTCACACCGCCCACTGTTCCACCGACGCCGGCCCCGGCGAGCGCTGCCATGATGGGACCCGCGGCGATGAAGGGCCCCAGACCGGGGATGGCCAGCGCGCCGATGCCCGCGAGCCAACCCAAGGTGCCGCCCAACACGACGCCCGTGCCTGCCCCGGCCGCCGCTCCCTCCGGTGCCTTCGTGTGCTTTTCGTGGGCGAAGTCCCGCGTCCCCTCCTTGTCGGGGAACAGCACGGAGATGTCGTCGTTGCGAAAGTCGGCCCCTTTTAGCTGATCTACCGTCTGGTCCAACTGGGACATGCTGCGCGCGATTCCAAACACCGCTGTGTTCTTTCCGGCCATGGGATTACCCTCCTGTTTCGCGTCTTCTGTTCACGCCACGACGGAGCGCCCCTTTACGGGGCGACGTCCACTTGATTGGTCAGGTTTCCGGCGCCGACCACCGCGGCGGCCTTCTTCTCGACGGACGCCTTCTCCGCGCTCGACCCCACGGGGCCCTTCAGCGTCGCGTGGCCGCCCTCGACGATGATTTTGATGTTGTGAGCGTTCGTCGACAGCGTTTTGTCGCTCACGACGGCACGACGGATCTCCGCGGCCAGCTCGACGTCATTCTTGTCGTTCTTCTGTTGGTCCGCCGTCTTCTTCGCAGCGCCGTCGTCGCGATCGCGCTTATTGATCGCCGTGTTGTCAGCGGCGGTGGCCTCTTCGGTGCCGTCCGTCTTGTTGACCGGATGCTTGGCCGCCTTCACGTGGGTCCTCGAGCGGCTCGCGGCGCTCTTGGAGACGTCGTCGTCGCCACCCGACTTTCCAGCGAACGCGGGGACGGCGGCGAACAGTCCTAACGCAATGACCGAAACAAACAGTTTGGAATGACGCAAATTACGCCTCCTTTTTGGATTGGGCGCCCAAAGAGAGGAACCGTCCGAGGTCGACGACTCATGGGTGCTTCGACCCAGCCAAATTGGATCCTGCGATCTGTCCTGGCAAGGTCGCGCGTGCACGAAAGGAGAAGAGCCGGTGTCGCGATCGAATGGCCGCGGATGTGTCGCTCGCGCCACTCGACGATCCCCGCGCCGCGCGGTAGGAGAGCGTCATGCTGCCTTCGAATCCGCTCGCGACGCCGGAGCCGTGGAACCTGGTCGCCGCGGCGTACGCGACCGAGTCGCTGCGTCACTTCGATGTCTACGCCAAAGAGGCGCTGCGGCTCGCGGCGCTGCCGCCGAACGCGCGCGTCGTGGACGTCGCGTGCGGGCCGGGCACGATCAGCCTGCAGGCGGCCGCGGCGGGCGCGCGCGTCGACGCGATCGACATCTCGGACGCGATGCTCGCCGAGCTCGCGAAGCGATCGAAGGCCGCCGGCCTCACGGCGTCGATCGACGCGCGCCTCGGCGACGGGCAGAAGCTGCCGTTCGAAAGCGGCGCCTACGACGGAGCCTTCTCGATGTTCGGGCTCATGTTCTTCCCCGATCGCCACGCGGGCTTGCTCGAGCTGCGCCGCGTGCTGCGACCCGGCGGGCGCGCCGTCATCTCGAGCTGGGTGCCGTTCAAGGGCCCGTTCGGCGAGCTCATGCAGGCGGCGAGTGAGGTCCTCCCCGGGCTCCCGCTCGGCGCCGGGCGCCAGCCGATGGGCAGCGCCGAGGAGATCGTCGCCGAGATGACCGCCGCCGGCCTGCGCGACGTGCGCGTCGAGCTCGTGCCGTACACGTTCTCGGCGAAGTCGTTCGAGACCTTCTGGGACTCGATGCTCCGCACGAACGCGCCGCTCGCGCTCATGCGCGAGCGCCTCGGCGCCGAGCGCTGGGCCGAGGCCGCCCCCAAGATCCGCGAGCGCGCGCGCGTCGCGCTCGGCGACGGCCCCGTCGAGCTGGGGCGCGGCGCGTACCTGGGCGTCGGCGTCGCCTGACGCTAACCGTGCGTGGGCGCCTTGGGGCCGTGCTTGACGATCTCGGCGTCGAGCTCGGCCTGCTCCTCGCGGAGCCGCCAGTCCATGTGCGCCGTGACCTCTTCGAACATCGTGTGCAGGGGCGGCTTGGGCTCCTGCCTCTCGGCGAAGGCGAGGGCGTCCGTGATCTGCTCGTTGATCTCGGCGCGCATCTGCTGCTCCTGCGCGTCGGTGATGTGGTCGCGCGTCTGCATGTACTTGCGCAGGCGATCGAACGGGTCGCGCTTCTCCCACTCCTTCGGCTCGGCGGGCTCGCGGTAGACCGACGGATCGTCGGACGAGCTGTGCGCGCCTCTGCGGTAGGTGCGCGCCTCGATGAACGTCGGCCCGTCGCCGCGCCGGCCGCGCGCGGCGGCTTCGGCGACGACGTGAATGACGGCGAGGATGTCGTTGCCGTCGACGAGGATGCCTGGCATGCCGTAGGCGATCGCCTTTTGCGCGAAGGTCTCGGCCGCCGTCTGCACGGAGCACGGCACGGAGATCGCCCAGCCGTTGTTGCGGCACATGAGGATCGCGGGCGCCTTCATGACGGCCGCCATGTTGAGGCCCGTGTGGAAGATCGGCGTCGACGTGCCGCCCTCGCCGAAGAACGCGCACGCGACGTCGTCCTTGCCTTGCAGCTTCGCGGCCCACGCCGTGCCGACGGCGTGTGGGATCTGCGTCGCCACGGGCGAGCTGATCGTCACGAAGTTCAGCGCGCGCACGCTGTGGTGCACGGGCATCTGGCGCCCCTTCACGGGATCGAGCGCGTTGCCGAACATCTGGCACATGAACGTGCGCAGGTCGTAGCCCCGGTAGAGCGCGGCGCCGACCTCGCGGTAGGCGGGGTAGAGCCAATCGCTCGTGCGCAGCGCGGCGGCGGCGCCGATGTGCGTCGCCTCTTCGCCGATCGACGACAGGTAGAAGCCCAACCGCCCCTGTCGCTGCAGGCGCAGCATGCGCTCGTCGAGAATGCGGACGAGGAGGATCGTGTGGAAGACCTTCCGCAGCCGGTCGCCCGTGAGCTTGGGCTCGCGCTCAGGGTGCGTGACGCGACCCTCGTCGTCCATGACGCGGATGACTTCGAGCTTCACGGGGTGTTCCTCATGGGGCGCGGCAGTTTACTCGTTGGTGCCGTGGACGGCGAACCGTATAATCGCGGCCCTGTTTTCGTGTCAAGGTAGCCCCTCAAAGATGACGACGCCGATGACGACGCGATGAAGCCTTCGAACCGCCGGAGCGCCGCGTGAAGATTCAGGTCCGCGACGTCGTGAGCCATTCGGGCCGTGACTACCTCGTCGAGGGCGTCGTCGGCTACGAGGCGGGCGGCGAGCAGTGGCAGCTCGCGCGCGCCGTCGACGGCGAGATCGTCCTTTGGATCGAGCCGCTGCGCCACGACGGGGACGACCGTCTCGTCGTCATGCGCGAGATCCGCGACCTCGAGATGTCGGTGCCGCCCCCCACGGCGATCTCGTACCACGAGCTCGCGTACGTGCAGCGCTTCGCGACCCGCGTCGCCGTGACCGTCACGGGGAAGGTGCCCGAGCGCGCGAGCGGGAGCGTCATGGTGTGGCGCTACCGCGCCGCGGGCGATCTCTATCTCCAGCTCGAAGAGGGCGGGGGACGCGTCACGATGCTCGCGGGCGAGTCCGTTCACCGCGGCATGATCGAGATCCTGCCGGGACACTGATGCCCGGCAATAGCTTCGGAGATCTCTTTCGCGTGACGACCTTTGGCGAGTCGCACGGCCCCGCCGTGGGCGTCATCGTCGACGGCTGCCCGCCGCGCCTGCCCATCACCGTCGAGGAGATCCAGCGCGAGCTCGACCGCCGCCGGCCCGGCCAGAGTCACATCACGACTCAGAGAAAAGAGGGCGACAAGGTCGAGATCCTCTCGGGCGTCGACGTCGACCGGGGCGTCACGCTGGGGACGCCGATCGCCTTGATGGTGCGCAACGAAGATCAGCGCGGCGGCGACTACGAGGAGATGCGCACGAAGTTTCGGCCGTCGCACGCCGACTTCACGTACGAAAAGAAGTTCGGCCTGCGCGCGTGGGAGGGCGGCGGGCGCTCGAGCGCGCGCGAGACGGTCGGGCGCGTCGCCGCGGGCGTGCTCGCGCGCAAGGCGCTCGCGCTGGCGGGCGACATCCAGATCGTCGCGTGGGTGCAGCGCGTGCAGGATCTCGAGGCGACCGTCGACGGCAGCCGCGTCACGCCCGCCGACGTCGACGCCAACATCGTCCGCTGCCCCGACGCGGCCATGGCGCCGCAGATGATCGCCCTCATTGATGGCGCCCGGAAGGCCGGCGATTCGCTGGGCGGCGTCATCGAGGCCGTCGCGCGCGGCGTGCCCGTGGGGTGGGGTGAGCCGGTGTTCGATCGCCTCGAGGCCGATTTGGCCAAGGGGATGTTGTCGCTCCCGGCTTCCAAGGGCTTCGAGATCGGCAGCGGCTTCGCGGGCACGCGCCTGCTGGGCAGCCAACACAATGATCCTTTCTATTTTCAACCAGCCGCCGCGGGCGCTGCCGATCCAAACGGGCGCGTGCGCACGCGGTCCAACCGCTCGGGCGGTGTGCAGGGCGGCATCTCGAACGGCGAGGACATCGTCTTGCGCGTCGCCTTCAAGCCGACGGCGACGATCCTCAAAGAGCAAGCGACGGTCGACGTCGACGGCAAGGACACGACGATCAAGGCGCGCGGTCGCCACGATCCGTGCGTGCTCCCGCGGGCCGTGCCGATGGTCGAGGCGATGATGGCGCTCGTGCTCGCCGATCATTTTCTGCGGCAGCGCGGACAATGCGGATGAACGTCGCCCCGGGCGCGCGTCGCACGGCGACGGCGGGCGTCGCGTTGGCGCTCGCGCTCGTGCTCACGGGGTGCCGCGAGCGCGCGGCGCGGTTCATGGGCGTCGCCGACGGCGGACGGCCGGCACCGCCCGAGCCGCGCAACGAGGAGCCGAACCAGGTCCACTACACGTTCACGAGCCCCACGTCGGTGACGTTCTTCTGGCGCGGGAGCAACCGGTCCATGCGCGTCTGGTCGAAGGAGATGGCGCCGCGCACGATCGAGGCCCACGACGCGGACCCGGCGCCGATCTCCTCGCCGGGTCTCTGGCAGAAGGCGTCCGTGACCGACCTGCAACCGGGGACCGAGTACGGCTACGAGCTCGGCCGTCCGAGGTTGCCCGTTCCCTCCTTCTTCCACACGCCGCCGGCGCCGGGCGCGGCGTCGTTCGGGTTCATCGCCGTGACAGGCGTCGGCTCGTCAATCGACTTTCCCGAGGTCGGCGCCCTGCACCGGTTGATCGCGCTCGCGGAGCCGGACTTCGTCCTGGGGCTCGGCGACCTGACGTACGCCGACATCCGCGCGCAGACGTCGGTCGATCGCCACTTCGAAGACATCATGGCGTGGTCGCGCAAGGCCGCGTACATGCCCGTGTGGGGCGAGCACGAGTGGCCCGAGGGCGGCCACGACGACCTTCGCAACTACAAGGGGCGCTTCGCCGTCCCCAACGGGCAGACGTCACCGGGCGCACCGAAGGCCGGCTGCTGCGGCGAAGATTGGTACTGGTTCGACCACGGCAACATTCGCTTCATCGCGTACCCCGAGCCGTACACCGACGCGACGCTCGACGATTGGGCCGCCAAGGCGGCGCCGATCTTCGCGGCCGCCGAGGCGTTGTCGACGATCGATCTCACCGTGACGATCGGCCACCGCGCGGCCTATTCGTCGGGCGTCCCCGCGACGACGAACGCGCAGCTGCGCAAGCTGCTCGACGGCTTCGGCGCGCGCTATCGCAAGTACGTCCTCGATCTGTCGGGGCACGGCTACGCGTACGAACGCACCAAGCCGATCGCGCACGTGGTTCACATCACCGCGCCGCTCGGCGGCGGCGAGCTTCCACACGCCGAGACGGCCTGCTTCTGGCCCGACTGCAAGGTGCCGGCGACGACGGAGCTGCGGGCCATTCATCACGGGTTCCTGCGCTTTTCGACGCGGGGCCGCGCGCTCAAGGTCGAGGCGATCTGCACGGTCGCGACGCCGGGCCGCGACGATTTCCGCTGCAGCGGCGGCGAGATCTTCGATCACGTCATGATCGAGGCGCCACCGCCCGCGCCCACCAAGCGCTGAAGCCCCTCAGCTGGGCGGGCCAATGGGGCGCTCGAGCTCGCGGCGCATCATTTCGAGCTCGGCGGCGCTGAAGTCGTGGCGCGCGCGACAGAAGTTGCAGGCGACCTCGGCGCGTCCGTCCTCGATGATCATCGACGCGAGCTCGGCGGCGCCCAGCAGCGTGAGCGAGGCGGCGGCGCGGTCGCGCGTGCACGGGCAATGAAAGCGCACGGGGCGCGTCTCGAGCACGGAGAGCGCGCCCGTCGCCTCGCCGAAGCCGCGGTCGGCGAGCGTGCGCGTGACGAGGCCCGCGGCGTCGCCGCGCGGCGCGGCCACGAGCGCGCGCAGGAGCGCGCCGTCGCCCAGGTGCGCGCGGGCCGCGAGCACGGCGCGCACACCTCGCCCGCCGGGCATCGCCTGCACGAGCAGGCCCGCCGCCGAGACGAGGGTGCCGTCTGCGGCGAGGATTGTTTCGCAGCGGAGCGCGCTCTCGATCTGCTCGCTCTGCGTGAGGTAGTGCTCGCAGTCTTCGTCGATCTCGCCGCTCACGAGCTCGGTCTGGCCGCGGAAGCTCTGACGCAGGCCCAGGTCGCGCGCGACGCTCACGAGCCCGTTGCGGCCCATCGAGGGCGTCAGGCTCGGGCGCGCCGCTTCGTCGTCTGAAGGTTCGTCGAGCGGCACCGTCGGATCCTTGACGTAGCCGCGCGCCGTTCCCCCCGACGTCGCGTCGACGGTGATGCCACCGAGGGGGCCGTCGCCGAGCAGCTGCAACGTCACGCGCTCGTCGTCCTTCGTGAGCGTCGCGAGCAAGAGGCCCGACGTGAGCCCGCGCGCGAGCGCCACGGCCGCCGCGCCCGTGGCCCCGTGGCGTCGAATCGCTTCGCGCGCGACCTCGGTCGCCGTGACGGCGACGAGGCGTGCGGCGCCGTCGCCGAGGGTGCAGCGCAGGATTTCGTCCGGCGCATTTTCCGGCGCGTTTTCCGGCGCGTCTCGAGTGGCTTCGTCGTTCATGCGAATCGGGCCCGCAATATGAGGCAGATGGTACGCTGCCCCGCGAGCGATGTCCCCCGCGCGCGAAAATCGCCTGTTGACGCTGCCGAACGTGCTCAGCGTGGCCCGCTTGCCGTTGGGCGGGCTGTTCTGGGTCGCGCTCGCCGAAGGTCCTGAGCATCCCGAGCTCACCTTCGGCGTCCTCGCGGTGGCGGCGGCGACGGACGTGCTCGATGGCTACTTCGCGCGCAAGCAGAGCGGCGGCCACCCCGCGGGCATCGGCTCGTGGCTCGATCCGGTCTGCGACAAGCTCTTCGTGGGCTCGGTGCTCGCGGCGCTGTACGTGCAACGGCGTGTGCCGCTGTCGGTGCTCGCGCTCATCGTGACGCGCGAGCTGCTCCAGCTCCCGATGGCGCTCGTCTACCGCGCGAGCGCGACGCTGCGCCGCTGGCTGCGCTACGACTTTCGCGCGAGCCTGCTCGGCAAGGCGGCCACCGTCGTGCAGTTTCTCGCCGTGAGCGCGCTGATCATCAATCACGCGCTCGCGTGGTGGCTCGCGCTCGCGGCGTTCGGGCTCGGCGTCGTCGCGCTCGCCGACTATATTCGGCGCGCCATCGTCATCGGCAAGCGACACCACCACCACTGAGGAGCGACACATGCGCGGCTTTCGTTTCGGTTCGATCCTGCTCGTCACACTCGGCGCCTGCCGCTCGGCGCCACCCGCGCCCGCGCCCGTGACGCCCAGCGCCGCGCCCCTCTTGCCCGCCGCCGCGGGCACGATGCCGGCCGCCGCGCCCGCACGCCCAACGTATCCGACCATCGGCTCGATCGAACGCCTCGATCCCGCGATGGACGCGCTCGTCGCGCCGGACGCCGAGATCGAAAAGCTCGCAGAAGGCTTCATCTGGGCCGAGGGTCCCGTGTGGACGACGGAGGGCGGCGGCGCGCTGCTGTTCTCCGACGTGCCCAACAACGTCATCCACAGGTGGAAGGACGGCGAGGGCCTCACCGACTTCCTGCGCCCGGGCGGCTACACGGGCAAGGTCCCGCGCGGCGGCAACCTCGGCCCGAACGGCCTCACGTTCGACGGCGCCGGTCATTTGATCATCTGCCAGCACGGCGATCGCCGCATCGCGCGCCTCGAGGCCGATCGCTCCTTCGCGACGGTCGCGGGCCGCTTCGAGGGGCGCCGCCTCAACAGTCCCAACGATGTCGTCGTGCGCTCGAACGGCGACCTGTACTTCACCGACCCGCCGTACGGCTTCGAGGGCGTCGACGAGAAGGTCTCGCACAGGGAGCTCACCTTCGCGGGCGTGTATCACCGCGACGCCAAGGGCGTCGTTCACCTGCTCACGAAGGAGCTGAAGTTCCCGAATGGGATCGCGTTTTCGCCTGATGAAAAGACGCTCTACGTCTCGAACTCGGATCCCGATCGCGCGATCTGGATGGCCTTCGACGTTTCGAAGACTGGCGGCGTCGAGCACGGCAGGGTGCTGTTCGACGCGACGCCGATGGTGAAGGCCGGCAAGAAGGGCCTGCCCGACGGCATGAAGGTCGACATCCACGGCAACATCTTCGGCGGGGGGCCCGGCGGCGTCGTCGTCCTTTCCCCCGCGGGCAAGCACCTCGGCACGATCGTCACGGGCGAGCCGACGGCCAACGTCGCCTTCGGCGACGACGGCTCGACGCTCTACATGACGGCCCACGACAAGCTGTGCCGCGTGCGCCTCAAGACCCGCGTCGCGACCCGCGATCGGTGAAGCGGGCCGACCGGCCGGGCCGGCCAGGATCACCTAGGAACAGCTCAGGAACGCTGGCGGCGTGCCGGTGCGAGGCCGGCCCGTGTTACGCGGGCCTTCTTGGCCGGCCGGCGCGTCGTTCCTCTTACGGCCTCGGTGATCGGCGTGAGCCGTCCCCACTTGTTGATCAGCGCGGTGAATTCCCGCGCGGCGCCTGGGTTGGCGGCGAACATGGCCCTCAGCTGGAGGTCGACGGTGACCTCGCGATCGAGGTTCTCGATCTTGGCGACGCGCGACTGGTTCGAGCCCATCAACTTCGCGAGCGCCGCCTGTGACAGGCGGCTGTTCTGTCGTTGGTTGCGGATGGCGTTCGCGAGCAGGATTCGAGCGTCAATAATGGCCATTTCCGCGCGTGTGAGGCCGAGCCATTCACGGGCGGTCGTGAGCTTCCACCCGCGTCGTTCGAGCCGCTCTTTCTTCTCCGAGGTGATCATGGCAAGGGCACTATGTCGAACCCGGCATAGTGGCGCAACCCGGCGTTGGGCGGGCAACAGAGCGACATCACGGCGAGTCTTCGGACGGGGAGGCCAGGAGGTGCGTCCCAAAAAGCACGGGTGTTGAAATTCTTGAGGAGCGCATCCTTTCGGGGGCCTCGGTCGTCGTCTCAGTGGAGGCATCGACGATGGAGAAGACGATCTTGGTGCGTTACAAGACCTCGGAGGCGCAGGCGGACGCGAACGCGGCGCTCGTGCGCGCGGTGTACGACGAGCTGCGGGCACGCGCGCCGGAGGGGTTTCGCTACGCGACGTACCGGCTCGCGGACGGCGTGTCCTTCGTGCATGTCGCCACCGTCGCGACGGTGAACCCGCTGCTGGACTCGCCTGCGTTCAAGGCATTTCAAGTTGGGATCAAGGACCGCTGTGTCGAGCCGCCCGTTGCCACCGAGGTCACCATCGTCGATTCTTACGGCCAGGTGACCTCATGAGCGCAAAGGGAGCGGGAACGGCGGACAAGCCGTGGGAGCTGAAGACGCCGCCGGGCACGTCGGACTACCAGGCCTACAAGGACGCGTCGGCGGAACCGCCGGCGCTCGTCGTGCAGGTGGGTAAGACGCAGCTGCGTTATCACCTGCGTTGCCTCGACGATCTGCACGCGATGCTCGTGAAGAACGGCGACTGGATGTTGCTCGGGAGCGCCGACGAGCAGAAGCCCGCCGCCGACGGCACCGTCGAGGCGTGGGGCCGCGCGGGCAACAACCCCGTCAAGGGTTGGTACGGACTCAAGAAGGGGCTGCGCGGGCGCTTCGGGATGTACGTGCCGCCCGTGCTCGAGGCGCTCGGCCTCGCCGAGGTCGAGCACAACCCGAAGAACAACCGGATGCGCGCGCTCGCGAAGAAGAAGTAGCGTGAGCGCGCAGACGCCGAGCGGCCTCGCCGACGCGCGTGAGCAGTTCCTCGCGATCGTCGAAGGCGTGCGGCCCGAGCTGCATCGCTACTGCGCGCGGCTCACGGGGTCCGTCATCGAGGGCGAGGACATCGTCCAGGACACGCTCGCCAAGGTGTTCTATGCCCTGAGCCAGTCGCCCGAGGTGCCACCGCTGCGCCCGTGGCTGTTCCGCATCGCGCACAACACGGCGCTCGATTTCTTGAAGGGCCACGGCCGCGCCCACACCGAGCCGCGCGCCGAGCTGGACGACCTCGCGGGCTTCGACGACAAGCCCGATCCCGCCGTCGTGCGCGCGGCGCTCGCACGGTTTCTGTCGTTGCCCGTGACGCAAAGGAGCGCCGTCATCTTGAAGGACGTCCTCGGACATTCGTTGGAGGAGACGGCCGAGACCATGGGCACGACGGTCATGGCCGTGAAGGCCGCGCTCGTGCGCGGGCGCGGAAATCTCGCCGAGGAGGAGCGGGAGGAGCTGCAGATCGCCACGTCGACGCGCGAGACGCTCGATCGCTACGCGCACCTTTTCAATGCCCGCGACTGGGACGGCGTGCGCACGCTCATCGGCGATGATTGTCGCCTCGACCTCGTCTCGAAGTCGCAGCGCCGCGGCAAGGCCGTCGGCATGTACTTTTCGAACTACGCGCGCGAAGACGTGCAGCTCCGCGTCGTGCGCCTGGACGGCAAGCTCGCGTTCGCCGCGTACGTCGCGGGCGCCCAGGAACCCGCGTATTTCATCCTGCTAGAGCTCGACGCCGGCCGCGTGACGTCGATCCGCGACTTCCGCTACGTGCCGTACATCGCGACCGAGGCGGAGTTCGAGAGCGTGTAGCTAGCGGGCTTCATCTTCGAGCTCGCGTTCGATCGCTTCCCACTCGCCGACGAGGCCGTCTATTTTAGGGCCCAGCGCTTCGTTCTCTTTGACGAGCGCGTCGATCTCGTCGTGCTTCGCGCGCTGGAAGTAGCCGGGGTCGGCGTAGATCGCGGCGATCTCGGCCTTGCGCGCTTCGGCGGTGGCGATCTCGGCGAGGAGCTTGTCGCGGAGCTTGGGGAGTTGGTTGGCGCGGTTGCGCTTCTTCTTTTGGTCTTCCCAGTTCCCTTCGGTCTTCCCGCCCGTCGCGGACGTCGCGGGCTTTTTCTCGGCCTTCGCTTTCAAAGCCACGGCGTCGCCGTCGAGGTGGTCGTCGCCCAGCTTGGCCAGGTACTCGGCGTACGTCCCCGCGAAGTCTTGAAGGCCGTCGGCGCGCACCTCGACGACGCGCGTCGCGAGCTCGCTCACGAACGCGCGATCGTGCGACACGAACACGACCGTGCCCTCGTACTTCTTCAACGCGTCGACGAGCGCGTGGATCGACTCCATGTCGAGGTGGTTCGTCGGCTCGTCGAGGACCAGGACGTTGGGCTTCTGCACGGCGATCAACGCGAAAATGAGCCGCGCCGCCTCGCCGCCCGACAGCAGGCCCACGCGCTTGGAGACGTCGCCGCCCGAGAACAACACGCGGCCGAGCTCGCTCCGCCAGAACGTCGGCCCCTCGGCCGGCGTCTCCGCCTCGATCAACGACAGCGGCGTCTCGTTTTCCTCGGTCAGCACTTCTCGGTGGTCCTGCGGGAAGTAGCCGACCTTCACCTCGTGGCCCCACTTGATCTTGCCCGCGTCGGCGTCGAGCCGCTCGGTGGCGATGCGCAGCAGCGTCGACTTGCCCAAGCCGTTCTGCCCGATGATCGCGACGCGCTCCCCACGCCGCACGACGAGCGACACGTTCTTGAGCACCGCCTTTTCGCCGTACGACTTCGAGACGCCCGCGACCTCGAGCACCTCCCGTCCGCTCGGCCGCGTCGGGATCACGCGGAACGTTGGCGTGCGGCGCGACGTCTCGGCCAGCTCGTCGAGGTCGGCCTCGATCTTCTCGATCTGCTTCACGCGGCTCTGCGCCTGCGTCGCCTTGGTGCTTTTCGCGCCGAACTTGTCGACCCATTCGCGCTTGCGCGCGATCTCGGCCTCGGCGCGCGCGATGCCGACCTCGGCGCGCTCGCGCATCGCCGCCTTCTCGACGATGGCTTTCGAGTACGCGCCCGTGAACACCGTGACCGTCCGGTAGTCGACGTCCAGGGTATGGCTGGTCACGTTGTCGAGGAACCGCTGGTCGTGCGAGATGATGACGGCGCACCCCTGATACGTCGCGAGGAACTTCTCGAGCCATCGGATCGTCAGGATGTCGAGGTGGTTCGTCGGCTCGTCGAGGAGCAGCACGTCGACGCCGCCCACGAGCACCTGCGCGAGCAGCACGCGCAGCTTGAACCCGCCCGACAGCGTCGACAGCGGCGACCGATGAAACCGCGTCGGGATCCCGAGGCCTTCGAGCACCGCGCTCGCGCGCCCCTCGAGCGTGTAGCCGTCGTGCGCGGCGACGACATCTTCGAGATCCGCCATCCGGCCCGCGTCGACGTCCTTGCCCGCCTCACCCTCGGCGGCGAGGCGGTGCTGTTCGGCGAGCGCGTTCCACACGATGGCGTCGCCGCGCATCGCGAGGTCCAAGATGATCGCGGCGTCGTCGAGGAACCGGTCCTGCCGCAGGACGCCCATGCGCGCGCCGCGGTCGATGACGAACCCGCCGCTCGACGCCTCCTCGTCGCCCGCGAGGATCTTCAGGAACGTCGTCTTGCCTGACCCGTTCGCGCCGACGAGCCCGTACCGAGACCCCGGGTTGAGCTGCAACGACACGTTCTCGAACAGCACGCGCGCGCCGTATTCCTTGCCCAGGTCATTCGTGGCGATCATCGAGCCGGACAGGGTAGCCGAACGGCGCCCCGTCCGTACGGGCGATCGCCCCTAGCGCGAGGCGCGGCCGATCGATTATCCTCCGGTCCGCCATGAGCAAACGCGTTTTCAATTTCTCCGCTGGTCCCGCCATGCTGCCGCTCGAGGTCCTCGAGGCCTCGGCCAAAGCCCTCGTCGACTACCAAGGAAAAGGCTTCGGCATCGCCGAGTGCAGCCACCGTGGCAAAGAGTTCGACGGCGTTCTCGACGAGGCGCTCGCGCTCGTCAAGAAGCTGCTCGACGTGCCGGACACGCACGACATTCTCTTCATGCAGGGCGGCGCGACGCAGTTCTTCGCAACCATCCCCATGAACTTCCTCAACGCCCCGGCCGACTACGTCGTCGGCGGCGAATGGTCTAAGAAGGCCGTCGACATCGGCAAGCCGGTCGGCGGCGACAAAATCCGCGTCATCGCGACGAGCGAGGCGAGCAACTTCGACGGCCCGCCCACGGGCTGGACGGCCGATCCCGAGGCGGCCTACCTGCACGTTTGCTCGAACGAGACCGTGCACGGTCACCGCTTCGCCGAGTGGCCCACGCACAAGAACCTCATCGTCGACTCGAGCTCCGAGATGATGTCGCGCCCGCACCCGGTGGCGCGCACGGCGATGATCTACGCGGGCGCGCAGAAGAACCTCGGCGCGTCGGGCACGGTGCTGGCGATCATCCGGAAGGATCTCTACGAGCGCATCCCCAAGAACGTCTCGAAGATCTTCAACTTCAAGGCGCACGCAGAGGCCAAGAGCTGCCTCAACACGCCGCCGACCTTCGGCATCTACATGCTGCTCGAGAACTTCCGCTGGATGGATCGCCAGGGCGGCCTCGCGGCCATCGAGAAGGTGAACGACCAGAAGGCGCAGATCCTCTACGACGCCATCGACGGCTCGGGCGGCTTTTACACGGGCACCGTCGCCAACAAGGCGGCGCGCAGCCACATGAACGTGACGTTCCGCCTGCCGAGCGAAGAGCTCACCGACAAGCTCATCAAGGAAGCCTCGGGCAAGGGCCTCGTCTCGCTCAAGGGCTATCGCACCGTGGGCGGCATCCGCGCGTCGATCTACAACGCGATGCCGCTCGAGGGCTGCCAGCTCCTGGCCGAGACGATGAAGTCGTTCGCCAAAGCGAACGGCTGAAGGGATAGGTTGACGAACGAATGAATGGCCGGCGCCTCCTGATCCTGCTCGCGACGGCCGCCGTGGCCGGCGTGGGCTGTCTCGTCCCCGCCCGGTCGGGGCCGGCGCCGGTGGTCGTCGGGGCGCCGCCGCCGCGCCAGGAGTGGCGGGGCGCGCCGCCGCCTCCGCCCCCGCGCCAGGAGTGGCGGGGCGCGCCGCCCGCGGTTCCGCCGGGACAAATCCGTCGCGAGGAAGTCCACGAGCGCAACGCCGAGCGCAGGGAAGATCATCGGGAGCGCAAGGACGAGCGCCACGAGGACCACGACCGCCGCAAGGACGAGCACAAGCACGACAAGGACAAACACGGCCACGGCCACGACGACGATCACTAGCTAGGTAGTTAGCTAGACGGCGCGAGTCCGGTCATGAGTGGAACCGTCTCGACGTTCAACCGGACGCGTTTCGTTCGCTCGAAGCTGATGAGTCGCTTGCTCGTTCGTACGTCACGTACGTAGCCCGGTCGCCCGCGCGGCGCTCGGTGACGCGCCACTCTGATTTGTCGAAGGGTGGGAAGAACGTGTCGCCCTCGGTGTCGAACGCGACCTCGGTCAGCACGACGCGCGTCGCGAGCGGGAGTGCGAGGCGAAAGATCTCCGCGCCGCCGATGACGGCCGGTTCGGGATCCGTGGCGCGCGCGCGCGCGATCGCGTCGTCGAGCGTCGCGACGACCTCGCGCTCGTCGTCGCGACCGCTCACGGCGCCGCCCCGCGAGACGACGATGTTGCGGCGACCCTCGAGCGGGCGGCCAGTCTCGTCCCACGTCTTGCGGCCCATGATGACGGCGTGACCCAGCGTCGTGCGGCGAAAGTGCGCGCGATCCTCGGGCAGATCCCACGGCACCTTCCCGGCGCGTCCGATGACGCCGTTGCGGCTCACGGCGACGACGAGCGCGAGCGGGGCGCGTGGAGGACCTGAGGCCGGCACGCGGCGAGCTTACGACGGCTGGCGTCCCGAGTGCGGCACGCTAATCTCGCGCACCATGGCTCAGCACAGGGCGACGATCACGTGGATCCTCGACGGCGGCGACTTTCTCAAGGGGCGCTACTCGCGCGCGCATACGTGGGCGTTCGACGGCGGTGCCCAGGTGGGGGCGTCGTCGTCGCCTTCCGTCGTGCCGCTGCCCTTTTCGGATCCCGCGGGCGTCGATCCCGAAGAGGCCTTCGTCGCGTCGCTGTCGAGCTGCCACATGCTGACCTATCTGTTTCTCGCGGGCCGGAAGGGCTTCGTGATCGCCGCGTACGTCGACGAGGCGGTGGGCACGTTGACGAAGAACGAGCACGGCAAACCGTGGATCAGCCGCGTCGTGCTCGCGCCGCGCATCACCTACGTCGGCGCGACGCGCCCGACGCCCGAAGAGGAGGCGGCCCTCCACGAGGCCGCGCACCACGACTGCTTCATCTCGAATTCGGTGAAGACCGAGATCGTCGTCGCGGCGCCCGATCTCTGAGCGTCACAGGCACCGGTGCACGGCGTTCCTCGCCGGTGGCCGGACGTCCGTCCGACGGACGCCGGCCAGTTTCCTAATACGGACACTTAGGGGCTCAAGCCGTAACGCCTCGGTGACGATGGGGGCGGCCAACGGGTGCTCATGACGCGGCTTTGGGGGGCACGCGAGCTGGCACGGGTTGGCATGGGGTTAGCAAGGTTCGGCGGCCAGGAGACAGACAATGAACGCGATCGATGTGTTGGAACTGCAGCATGGCGAGCTCGAGGACCTGTTTCATGAGGTCTCTGGCGCCAAGGACGTCGCGACGATGCGGCTCATCGTCGGCGACATCTCGGACAAGTTGGCCGTCCTCGACGCGCTCGAAGTGCACATCTTGCGCAAGGCCACGACGGCCCGCCGCCTGGATGCCGACCAAGGTCCAGGGCTCTGGCAGTACGCCCCGAGCGAGATCGTGTCGCGCGCGCGCAACGTGCAGATCGCCGCGCTCGTCGCCGCCCTGCGGACGACTCAAGGGAGCGTGGTCGTCGACGACAAGGTCGCGAAGCAGGTCGCCGCGCTTCAGGAGGACGTCGAGCGCGACTTCGAAGAGTTCTCGCGCGAGGTTCAGCCCAAGCTGACGAGGCTGTTCAGCAAAGAGCGGCTGTGGGCGCTGGGCGCCGAGTTGGTCGCGATCCGCCGCGCGTTCGCGTCGCGCGCGCTCAGGTATCCGCCGGCTTTCTCGCTCGCCGCCTGAGCGGGCGTCAGGCCTTCAGGAACGGCAGCGGCTCGCCGGCGACGTTCCAGACGTCGTCGGGGTAGATCTTCGCGAGGTTCGGTCCGACGAACTTCACGGCACCGGGATAGCCGTGAAGACCGTTGGTCTCGTAGTCGGAGGGCGAAAGGCCCATCGCCTGGAGCGCGGTGCCCAGCCACTGCTGCCAGAGCAGGCCGCCGAGGATCTTCACCGTCGTGTTGCCCTGCTCGCCCGGATCGGAGACGAGCAGCGGGTTGCGGTAGTCGCAGTAGTTGCCGGTCTTCAAGAAGCCGCCCGCGCCGCCCGCCGTCACGATGGGCATGCCTTGTCCCGCGTGCGTGTACTCGCCGGATTCTTGCGTCCACGCGACGAGCGCGCCGTCGAGCACCGTCTTGCCCGTGCCGTCGTCGACGTCCAGCTTCGCGCACAGATCGAGGAAGATCTTTTCGAACGTCAGTTGGTGCGCGGCCAGGATGATCTGTTGCATGGCGCCGTCGGGCTCGCCGCTGTGGTGGGCGACGTCGGCGTGCCAATCGCCCGCGTAGGTCGAGAAGTCCTCGCGGACGTCGATCGTCGCGATGCGGCTCGTGTCGCAGAGGAAGGCGGCGACGATGACGTCGTTCATCGCTTGGTAGAACTGCGTCTGCAGCGCCGGGCTCACTTGGTAGTTGGCCGTGTCGATGAACGAGCGCGTGTTCGTCGTGACGGGCGGTAGGCTCGGGCACGAGACGCGCACCGAGAGGCGACGCTGCAGCTCGCTGAGGCGTTGCATGTGGTCGTCGAGGCGGTGGCGGTCGTCGCCGGACAGGCGCGTGTTGCCGTTGCGCAGGCGCTTGTAGTCGGCCGCGACGCGGTCGACGACGGGGGACATGAGGGTGTTCGGATCCGCGCCGCCGCCCGCCACGAAGATCTGTTTGAACAGCGCGGGCGCGTCCAGGCTGCCGGCGACCTCCTGGACGGCGCCGCGGTTCTGCGCCGTCGGGCTCGACGGGTTCGACCAGTTGTACGAGAGGCGCGAGCCGATGACGAGCGAGCGTTGCCGGATCGTCGCGAGGTCCGGGTAGAACTTCGGCGACCAGGCCATCACCTGATCGATGGTTGGCGTCGCGAAGTCCTGCATGTATTGGCCGTCTTTTCCGTTGCCGTCGTTGCGCGCGAAGTTGCCGAGGTGGCCGCCCGTGTGGTGGCCGATGTACCAGGGGACATCCAGGCCGCGCAGCACGTTCATCTTCGCGGCGAGCGCGGGCGTCAGCAGCGTCGACGGGCCGCGCAAAACGGCGCTGAGCTGCGCGCCGCCAGCCGTCGTCTGAAGCGCGAGGGCGCCGCGCTTGCAGCTCCGCCCCGCGTAGGCCATCGAATCGGTGAGCGTCCCGGCGCCCGGGTACATGTTGCTGCCCCAGATGCCGCCGTGCTGCGTGCTGATCTGCACGAAGCGCTTGCGGAGGGCCGCGGCGGCGCGCGCCTCGCGCGGGTTCACGAGCGAGGGCAAGAACGGCAGCGCGAGCGTGAAACCGCCGGCGCCGCGCAAGAGCTGCCGGCGCGTGACGGGCTCGCGGCTCATGGCGCGATCACCCGCTGCCTGAACTCGGGCCGCAGCGCGACGCCCTTGAAGAGATCGCGCAGCGTGCCCGTGCGCGCGAGGGCCGTGAGGCCGTCGAGCGTCGCCTGATCGCCCTCGCTCTCGAGGCGGCGGAAGGAGTAGCGGAAGACGCGCGACGCGAGGCAGGCCTCGACCTTTCCGCTCGCGACGATGAGGCGGGTCACGTCGGCCATGCCCGTCGAGGCGGTGCGATCGCCGTTCGTGACGCCGGGGACGGTCGTCGTGTCGACGGCCTTTTGGCCCGTGACCTTGCCGGCGTCGTCGAAGAACGTCTGCTGCGCGCGCGCGCGGCCGAGGCCGTCGAAGTTCTCCGACGCGAAGCCGAGCGGGTTGATGAACGCCTTGTGGCAGCCCAGGCAGACGGTGCCCGTCGCCTCGGTGACTGATTCGATCACCTCGCGCGTCGTCTGGTTCAGCGACGCGGCGATGGGCGTGTTGGCGGCGTTGGGCGGCGGCGGCGGGATCGGATCGCACAAGAGCGTCGTGCGAATGAACACGCCTTTCATGACGGGCCGCGAGTTGATCGTGCCCGTCGACAGGAACGCCGCGCGCGTCAGCAAACCGACGCGGGCAGGCGGCAACGTCGGCGGCGTGCCCTGTCCGTTCCACAGCGGCAGGCCGTAGATCGACGCGAGGTCGCCGTCCCTCGCGAAAGAGAGGCGGTTCGTCAGCAGGTCGGCAATCGTGCCGTCGTGGGCGGTGACCCAGCTCGCGGCGTCGAGCACGTCGGCGAGCATGTGGGGGCGGAGCATCGGGCCCGGCAGGTTCACGCCCGCGAACGCCTGATAGACGACGTCGCCCGAGCGGCTGTCGAGCGGCGGCAGCTCGAGCAGCGGCCACAGCCACTGCTGGAAGAACGAGCGCAGCGTCGCGTCGGCGCGCGGATCGGCCATCAAGCGGTCGACGGCGGCGGTGTACCCCGCGTCGGTGAGCAGCTTCCCCGCGCGCGCGTCGTCGCGCAGCGCGGCGTCGGGCAGCGTGCCCCAAAAATGATACGAGAGGCGCGCGGCGAGCTCCCACGCGTCGAGGCGATAGGTCGTGCCCGCGACGAGGGTGTCGCCGCTCTCGACGCGGTAGAGAAAGCGCGGCGAGGCGAGCATGACGGCGATGACCTTCGGCAGGTCGGCGAGCGTCGGGGGCGTGGCCGCCGTGCCCGCGTAGAACGCGACGTCGTCGTCGCTCAGCGTGTGGCGGAGCGCGAGCTCGCCGAAGCTCTTGATGAACGTTTGCAGGCAGGCGGGGTCGACGACCGTGCCGTTTTGCGAGCACGGGCCGAGCAGAGATCCGACGCGCGCGGGGCTGCTCGTGAGCGCCGTGCCGAGCGCGAGCGCGACCGCGGCGGGCACGTCGGAGTATTGCTGCTGCTCGGATTGATCGATGCGCGCGAAGCCGCCGTGCTTTTCGCTGGGCGTCGTCACGAGCGCGTCGACGGGCAGATCGGTCGTGAGCGGCAGGACGCCCGCGAGAATTTGATCAGCGCCCGTCGGCATCACCTGCGCGACGAGATCGCGGATCGTCTGGATGTACTCGTCGCGCGTCAGGCGCGGCAGCGGGAGATCGCCAGGGTCGCCGAGCGGCGTGCCCGCGGCGCCGGAGGTTCCCCCAGCGGCGACCATGCCGGCGGCGCCGGAGCTCCCGCCGCCGCCCGTGCCCGCGGCGCCCCGGTTGTTCGCCGGGCTCGAGACGGAGCCGTGGCAGCCCACGCCGCCCGCGAGCGCGGCGAGCGCGAGGGCGCGATAAAGCACGTCGAGGCGTCGGGGCGTTGGTGCTGCCATCCGGGAGGCCAGTCGCAGGGGGAGCTCGATGATAGGGCGATCCTGGCCCGCCGGGGGCCGAAACAGGCGCTTCGTGACGCCCCTGGCGTGCGTACGGCCAGGCGAGCGATAATCTGCCGCCGTCGAAGGCGGACTCCTTGCTCGGGACGACCATCGGGAACTACAGAGTCACGGCGCAGCTCGGCGAGGGCGGGATGGGCATCGTGTATCTCGCGGAGCACCCGGGCCTCGGGCGCAAGGCGGCCATCAAGGTGCTGCACCCGAAGCACGCGACCGATCCCGAGGTCGTGAGCCGCTTTTTTCAAGAGGCGCGCGCGTCGAACGCGATCCGGCACCCGAACATCGTCGACGCGTACGACTACGGCACGCTGCCGGACGGGGCGCCCTACATCATCATGGAGCACCTCGAGGGCGAGAGCCTCGCGGCGCGGCTCCGGCGCGTCGGCAAGCTGCCGCTGCGCACGGCGCTCGACTTCGCGTCGCAGGTCGCGGGCGCGCTCTCGGCCGCACACGACAAGGCGATCGTCCACCGCGATCTCAAGCCCGACAACCTCTTCCTCACGCGCGATCCGCGCGCGCCGCGCACCGAGCAGGTCAAGATCCTCGACTTCGGCATCGCGAAGCTCGCGGCGTCGCTCGAGAACGAGATCTCGCACAAGACGCGCACGGGCACGCTCATGGGGACGCCGCTCTACATGTCGCCCGAGCAATGCCTCGGCGTGCGCGAGGTCGATCACCGCACGGACATCTATTCGCTCGGCTGCATCCTGTTCGAGATGCTCACGGGCGCGCCGCCTTTCGTCTCGGAGGGCTTCGGCGCGCTCGTCAACATGCACATCAATCAGGCGCCGTCGCGCGCCTCGCGCTCCAACGGTGACGTGCCGGGCGCCGTCGATCGCCTGCTCTTCAAGATGCTCGCGAAGAAGGCGGAGGATCGCCCGCAGAGCATGGAGGCCGTTCAGGAGGCGCTCGCGCCCGAGATCGCCCGCGCGCCCGTGCCGGTTCCGACCGCGGGCTCGCAGGAGGCGCTGCGGGCCTCCGTACCGCGCGAGCTGTTGAACGCAACGACGCTCACGGCGGCGGCGAGCGGCCCCGCGAGCACGGCCCCCGGCGCGGCGGGGTCGCTGCGCGCGCGCCGCCGTCTCATCGCCCTTGCGGTCATCGGCGTGGGCGTGGGGGCGCTCGGCTTCTTCTCTTACAGGCGCTTGGGGCGGGCACCCGCGTCGGCCGCGCGCACCACCGTGGTCGAGACGGAGCCGACGAGCGCGGTCGTGCCCGCGCCCGCGCTGGCACCCGCCCCGATCGAAGCGCGACTCGAGACCACGCCGCCCGGGGCGATCGTGAGCATCGACGGCGTCGCCATCGGCACGACGCCCATGACGTGGCGTGCGGAGCCGTTCTCACGCCCGGCGCAGCTCACGTTCTCGCTCGACGGTTACAGACTCGAGACCCTTCGGGCGCGTCCGACGCCGGGGCTTCGCCTCGCGGTCACGCTCAGCCGCGTCGCCCCGCCCCGCGCGCGCGCGCCCCGGGCCACCGCCCCGGCCGACGACATCAAGTCCGACCGATGAAGACGCGCGTCGGCCTCGTCGTCGTGTGCCTCGCGACGATCCTCGGCGGCCGCGCGCTCGCGCAGGACGTCGCGCAAGGCGTCGCCGACGAAGCGCAGTTTCATTTTTCGCGCGGCAACCAGCTCTACCGCCAGAGCCACTTCGAAGAGGCGCTCGTCGAGCTCTACGCCTCGAACCGCCTCGTGCCCAACCGCAACGTGCAGTTCAACATCGCGCGCTGCCTCGAGCAGCTCAAGCTCTTCGACGAGGCCTTCCGCGCGTGGTCCGAGCTCGCGCGCGGCGTGGCGCCGCCCGCCGAGCACGCGGCGATCGATGCGGCCCTCGAACGGCTGCGGCCGCAGCTCGC
>JBBQJG010000010.1:0-36326 GCA_038325725.1 Polyangia bacterium
CGGTCGAGCTCGACGCGCGCGACGCGGAAGTAAGGCGACGCATCGATCGCGATGATGCGCGCCGCGATCGTCTCGGCCGGCGTGAGATCGCGCAGACCCAAAAGCCGTTGGTAGCGGCCGCTCTCGTCGGCGAGCCGGCGCAGCTGCGCGACCTCGGCGCGCAGACGCGCGTTGTCCTTCGCGAGCTGGTCGTTCTCGGCGCGCGCGTGGGCGAGCTCGACGAAGCGCCCCGCGACGCCCGCGATGCCGCGCGCGACGAGCGACATGGCCGACTGCGCCGGCGAGACGATGCCCAAGATGCCGCGGTCGAGCGTCGACAGATCGCCCGGGTTGCGCGCGCTCATCCGCATCGCGATGATCGCGAGCAGCAACGTCACCGCGACCACCGCGATCTCGCGCAACCGCTTGCTGCTTCCCGTCATGCTGTGATCACACCGCGTCGCGCTGCGCGACGTTTGCGACTCTGCCCCGGCCCGGGGCCTACTGCAACGCTCTTACTGCAGCGCTCCTTCTTACTGCAGCGCTCCTATTGAAGCGCGACCTCGCGCAGCAGGGCCAGCTCGTCGAGCGCGCGCCCCGTGCCGAGGACGACGGCGCACTCCGGCGAATCCGAAACCATGACGGGCAGGCCCGTCTCTTCGCGCAGCATGACGTCGAGGTTGCGCAGGTACGCGCCCCCCCCCGTCAGCACGATGCCGCGATCGACGATGTCGGCGGCGAGCTCGGGCGGCGTGCGCTCGAGGACCGACCGCACGGCTTCGACGATCTGATTGACGGGCTCGGCGAGCGCCTCGCGCACCTCGTCGCTGTTCATGACGAGAGTCTTGGGCACGCCAGCGACGAGGTCGCGTCCCTTGATCTCCATCGTCATGACTTCGTCCGTCGCGTAGGCGTTGCCGATCTGCTTCTTGATGATCTCGGCCGTGCGCTCGCCCACGAGCAGGTTGTACTTGCGCTTGATGTACGCGACGATCGCCTCGTCCATCTTGTCGCCCGCGACGCGGATCGACTTGGCCACGACGATGCCGGCCAGCGAGATCACGGCGACCTCGGTCGTGCCGCCGCCGATGTCGACGACCATGTTGCCCGACGGCTCCGTGACGGGCAGCCCCGCGCCGATCGCGGCCGCCATGGGCTCTTCGATCAGATAGACCTCGCGGGCGCCCGCGGCGAGCGCCGAGTCACGCACGGCGCGCTTTTCGACCTCGGTGATGCCCGAGGGCACGCCGATGATGATGCGCGGCTTCACGAGCGTGCGACGGTTGTGCACCTTCGTGATGAAGTAGCGCAGCATCGCCTCGGTCACCTCGAAGTCGGCGATGACCCCATCTTTCATGGGCCGAACGGCGACGATGTTGCCGGGCGTGCGGCCCAGCATCTCCTTGGCCTCTTTGCCGACGGCGAGGACCTTCTTCGTCCCGTTGCCGGCGCGTTGCACGGCGACGAC
Source organism: Polyangia bacterium (assembly GCA_038325725.1). Lineage (GTDB taxonomy): Bacteria > Myxococcota_A > Polyangia > Fen-1088 > Fen-1088 > DASZFV01. Next base: position 1,448 of record JBBQJG010000010.1, read on the forward strand.
CGAAGGCTCGTTCGACACGATGCCCTTGCCGCGGACAAACGTCAGCGTGTTCGCCGTACCGAGATCGATGGCGAGGTCGTTCGAGAAAAGTCCGTAGACCCAATCAAGCAGCATGTCTTGTGCCGCCACGGCGCCTGTCGACCTCCGTGACAGACGGAGGGCCGGTGAGGGCGCCGCGAAGGATGAAGTTTTCTAACACACATCCCCCCCCTCCGATAGGGTCGCGCAGTCCTTGAATAGTCGCTTGTGATAGATTCCGCCCGCATTTGAGGTCCCCCCGGAGGGGACCGCGGAGCCGCCGGTTCCGTCCCTCACCCCCCATCAACATCAGTCGTACCGGAGGCCTCCCGCATGCTCGAGCAGATGCGAAAGTCGTCGCAGTCGCTGCTCATCTACGTCCTGTTCGGGATCGTGATCGCAGTGTTCGTCATCAACTTCGGTCCTCAGTCGCGCGGCAGCAGCTGCGAACAGACGATGGCCAATGATCACTACGCGGCCAAGGTCGCGGGCGAGCTCGTGACGTCCAGCGATTTCCACTACGGGTACATGGTGAGAGGTGGCGCCCAGGCGCCCGTTCAGCGCGCGAAGTTCCAACGCCTCAAAGAGACGGTCATGGACCAGCTCATCGAGCGCGAGCTGCTCGCGCAGGAAGCCGAGCGCCTCGGCTACGTCGTCACCGACGAACAGGTCGAGGACATGATCGCCAACGGCGAGATCATCGGCCTCGGCTACCGGACGACGGTGCCGAACCTCATGAAGAACGGCAAGTTCGACTACGACTCGTTCAAGAGCTTCGTGCAGTTCACGCTGGGCGTGACGCCGAAGAGCTTCGTCGAGGAGCAGAAGCGCGAGCGTCGTCGTCTCGCCCTCCGAGGTCAAGACGGACTTCGTGCGCCGGGGCTCGCAGGTGAACCTCGAGTACGTCCCGTTCACGGGGCGCGCCTACGAGGACACGCTCGAGCCGACGCCGGCCGAGATCGCCGACTACGCGGCGAAGCACGGGGACGAGCTCAAGAAGACCTTCGACGAGCGCAAGTTCGTCTACGAAAAGATGCCCAAGGAGCTGCGCCTGCGGCAGATCCTCGTCAAGCTGGCCCCCGACGCGGCGGCGGACGTCGAGAAGGCGACGCTCAAGAAGGCGGAGGCCATCGCGGCGCGCGTGCGCAAGGGCGAGGCGTTCGACGTCGTCGCGCGCGCGACGACCGAGGATCCCACGGCGAAGGCCCACGGCGGCGACCTCGGCTGGCGCGGCCACGGCGCGACCAACCTGCCCGGCGAGCTCGAGAAGCAGCTCTACGACGCGAAAAAGGGCGACATCGTCGGCCCGCTCCGGGGCGGCGTCGGCTTCTACGTCACGAAGGTCGAAGGCACGCGCGAGGGGAAGATCCCCTTCGAGGACATCAAGCTCGACCTCGCCGACGAGCTTTTTCGCGTCGACAAGGCGCGCGTCCACGCCAAGGAGGCGGCCCTGTCGGCACTCGCTCTTGCGCGCGCCGACACGACGAAGACGCTCAAGGAGCTCTTCCCGGGGCCGGCCGACGACAAGGCTGACAAGGCTGACAAGCCCGACGACAAAGCCGCCGCGAAACCCGCCAAGGCCAAGATCGTCGTCGATTCGCACGCGCCGCGCGCCGAGGAGACGGGCCTCTTCGCCGCCCACGGCACGCGCGAGGGCGCGAAGGTCGAGGGCATCGGCGTGTCGAACGAGCTCGCCAAGGCCGCCTTCGCGCTCACGACGGCGTCGCCCGTCGCGGGACCGTTCTTGGTCTCGGACACCTGGTACGTCGTGCGCCTCAAAGAGCGCAAGGACGCCGACCACGTCGAGTTCGACAAGAAGAAGGACGACCTCACGCGCGACGCCGAGCTCACGAAGTGGCGCGAGGTCCTCACGGACTGGACGCGCGCGCGATGCCTCGAGGCGAAGGACGCGAAGCGGATCCAGGTGAACCGCGACGTGCTTCGCTACGAAGACAGCAGCGAGCCGCCGGCCTACGAGCCCTGCCTACCCCCGCCGCCGCGGCAACTGGGAGGCTGATGACGGACCGCGATCCGCGCGGAACCTCGAGTCCACCCGGCGCGCCGGACGCGTCGGGTGCGTCCGGCGCACCCGAGCGAACGCGTGCGCAGGCGCCCGAGCACCGGCCGACGTGGCTGGTCCTGCTGTCGGCGCTGACTCTCCTTTATGGAGGGTCTCTGCTCGTGTCGAGCCTCGACGGTCTCGCGCACCCGCACGCGCCGGCGCGGCCCCCGACGCCGCGCGCGCTCACCCCCGCCGAGGAGGTGATCGCGCGGCAGATCGCCGACGTCGACACGCGCGTCGCGGCCGACCACGCGCGCGCCCTGCGGGGCAAGGCCATCGCCTCGCTGCCCGTGGGACTCGTCATGCTGTTCGCCGCGGCGGCCACGCTGTCGCGCGATCGGCGTGGGCGCGCCCTCGCCCTCGGCTCCGCGTGGCTGGGCATCGCGTATCAGCTCGGCACGGCGGCCCTCACCTACCCCGTGCTTCGTGACTTCGCGCGGGCGGGCGCGCCCCTTTACGCGCAGTTCCTGGCCCTCGGCGTCGACGGCGCGGGCGCGTCGCCCGAGCTCATCTCGAAGATGTTGATGGCGTCGTTCGCGTTCACGTCGGCGGTCGCGATCTCGGGCTCGCTCATCATGATCCGGTACTTCGGCGGGCGGCGCGGACGCATCCTCTACGGGCTCGAACGTCCCAGTGCGCTCGAGCGCGCGCGGGGACGCTCGCCGTCCGGGGAACGCTGATGAACGCGCCCGGCGGCCTCGCGCTCTCGTTCGCGAACGGCCAGGCCGCCGTCACGATCGAGCGCCGCGCGCTCGCGTCGATCGCGCGCCTCGATCACATGGAGGTCACGCTGCCCGCGCGGCGTGGCGAGGAGAGCGCGCCGCTCACGCCCGAGCGCGCCTGCCTGCGACGCGGACGTCTGCGCACGGCCGTCATCACGGTCGACGCGGCCGGCCTGCGCGGCGCCTTCGACGAGCCCAGGCTCGCCGCCGAGGGGATCGAGGACCTGCGCCTCACGCTCTGTGACGGCTACCTGCTGCTGCGCGCGCGCGCCACGCTCGCGGGCCGCGCCGCCGATTTCACGGCGCGCGCCACCGTCGTGCCCACGGCGGGCCGACGCCTCCGCCTCACGATCGACGACGTGCGCGCCTACGGCTACCTGCCCGCGGCAGCGCCACTGCTCGGTGGCGCGCTCGTCGCGGCGAGCCCCCTGGGCGCGCGCGGCGACGACCGCGCGCCCAAGCGCTGGAACGCCGAGCTCGACGCCCTCGATCTCGCGGTCTACGAGACGTTCGCCGCGAACGGGTGGCGGCTGCCCGATCTCTCTCGCGCGCGCCTGATCTCCGCGACGATCTCCACGGCGGGCATCACGCTCGCGTGGAGCGCCGACACGGGCCGCCTGCCGGGCGAGGCCGCCGAGATCACGGCGACGGGCGCGCCCCGCCCCATCGCCGAGGCCGAGGATCTGCTCATCGCGGGCGAGACCGAAGCGGCGCTCGAGGCCTACCGCAAGGCCGCGCGCGTCCCCGAGACGGCGTCCGAGGCGAGCCGGCGCGTCCTGGAGATCCTCGTGTCACACCCGCGCACGTTCGCCGAGGCCGCCGAGCACGCGGCGCGACTATCACCGAGCGGCGGCGCGACCCTGCTCTTTGCGCCCGCGCTCGCGCTGGCCCGCGCCTCGATCGCCCTCGAGCGCGGCGAGGCCGAGGCCGCCGCCCGCATCTACGCCGAGATCGCGGCGGTCGCCGCGCGCGCCGAGGAGGAAGAGGATGCACACCTCGCGCGGCTCGCGGCGGGGCGGGCTTGGCTCGTCGCCGGCCGCGTCGACGAGGCGCGCCCCCTGCTCGAGACGGCCGTCGCGGCGCGTCCCGAAGACACCCGCGCCGCCGAGCTGTTCGCCGCGTGCAAGACGGACGTCTCGGCGCGCGTCCTTGCCGACAGTCCCGAAGCGGAACAGGCCGCGCAAGCGATGCAGGCGACGCTCGCCCTCGCCGACGAGGCCGAGGCGGCCAACCGACTCGACGACGCCGCGACCGCGCTGCGCCGAGCCCTCGAGCTCGCGACGACGCCCGACGCCGCGCGCGCTGAAATTGCCAGGCGGCTCGCCGCCATCTGCGAGCGCCAGGGCGACGACGAGGGCGCGCTCGCCGCGTTGCGCGAGCTGCTCGCGGGCGCGCCCGACGACGCGCTCGTCGCGCCCGCGTGGCGACGCATCGTCGAGCTTCACGCGCGACGCGGCGACCCGCAGGCGGCGGCGCGCGCGCTCATCGCCTCGGCCGACGACACGCGCACGGGCTCGTCCGACGAGGAGCGCGGCGCGGCGCTCACGGCCGCCGCCGAGATCCTGCGCAAGCGGCTCGGCCTGCCCGGCGACGCCGTCATGCTGCTCGAGCGGGCCATCGCGCTCGCGCCGCGCTCGGCGGCGACGCTCGACGTGCTCCAGACGATCGCCGTCGAAGGCAGCGACTGGGAGCGGCTCGCCGACGTGCTCGAGCGCAAGATCGACGCCGTCGCGCGCGGCCCCGTCGAGCAGACGGATCTGCTCGTCCAGCTCGGCGAGGTTTACGATCGCCAGCTCCAACGCGCCGACCGCGCGCGCGATACGCACGAGCGAGCGTTGCACATCGACGCCCAGTTCCGGCCCTCGCTGTTGTGGCTCGCGCGCGACGCGTGGGTGCGCGGCGACGTCCCGGCGACGACGTCTCTGTACGGGAAGCTCGCGGGGCTCGAAGGCCCTCAGGGCACCTCGACGCGCGGCAAGCGCCCGTCGGCCGACGACGTCGCCGAGACGCACATTCGGCTCGGTCTGCTCGCGCACCGCGCCGGCGACGACGGCACCGCCGAGCGCGAGGCGGGCCGCGCGCTCGCCGCGCTCCCTGAGCATGCCGGCGCGCTCGACCTGCTCGCCGAGCTCCTCGAGGCGCAGTCGCGCCACGGCGACCTCGCCGACGTGCTCGCGCGCCGCGCGGGCACGGGCCTTGGTCAGGCGGCGCGCGTCGAGATGGCCCACAAGCGCGCCGTCGCGCTCGAACGCGCCGGGCGCCTCGGCGAGGCGGCAGCCGCCTGGCAACCGCTCGTCGAGCTCGACGCCGAAGCGCTCCCGGCGTTGCGACGCCTCGCCGACGCCGCGCGCACGGCCGACGACGCCCCGACGTTGCTCGCCGTGCTCGAGCCGCTGGGAGAAGCGCTCGCGTCGACGGGCGACGCCTCGGGCGCCGAGCAGATCATCGCGGCGCGCCTGCAGCTCGTCACCGATCCTGTCGCAAAAGGCGCCCTCGCGACCGAGCGCGCCCGACTCTGTCTGCTGCTGCCGGACGGCACCGAGGCCGCCCGGCTCGCGCTGGGCGCCGTCGCCCCCGAGTCTTTGCCCGACGAGGGGCTCGTGCTGCGCGCCGACCTCGCCGAGCGGCACGACGATCTCGCCGACGCCCTCCCCGTGCTCGAGGTGCTGCTCGCGCGCCTGCACGCGGCGGGCGACGCCGCCGCCCGCGATCTCGAGGTGCGCGTCACGAACTTGCGCGGTCGGCTCGCGGCCGGCGACAACGCGAGCGTCGAGGACCTCGAGAACCGGCTCTCGCTCGACCCGACCGACCTTCACGCCGCCGAGGCGCTCGCCCAGGTCTACGCGGCACTCGCCGATCCGCGCGAGCGCACCAAGGCGCTCACCGAGCTGCTGCGCCGCGCGCTCGGCATGCCGCCCGATCGACGCAAGGCGATCTACGCGGCGCTCGGCGAGAGCGCCGAGGCGACGGGCGATCTCGAGAGCGCCGAGCAGGCCTACTGGCGCGCGGCGACGATAGAATCGGAGCCGGCCCTCCGCGCGAACTACCTCGTCTCGCACGCGCGCGTGCTGCTCGCGCGCGGCGAAGTGCAGACGGCGATGACCGAGCTCGAGGAGGCCATCACGCGCGTGCCGCATCATGCCGGCGCGCTCGCGCTCCTCGCCGACCTGACCTTCCGCACGCAGGACTGGACGCGCGCGCGCCAGCTGTACGCCGAGCTCGAGGTCGCGCCCGACGCCGCCCAGGCGATCGCGCGCGAGCTGCTCGTGTACCGGCGCGCCGTCCTCGCCGACGCTCAGGGCGACATCGCCGACGCCGAGGCCTTCTACCGAGAGCTCGCGATCCTCAACCCCCGCCACGCCGAGGCGCGGCGCGCCCTCGCCGAGATCGCGATCCACCGCGGCGACTTCGGCACGGCGGCGCTCCGCCTCGAAGAGGTGCTGCGCCTGCTCCCGCTCGACGCCATCGGGGAGCTCGTCGAGGTGCGCCAGCGCGTGGGCGCCGTCTACGTGCAGCTCGGCGACTGGGGCTCGGCGCGCTACTACCTCGAGCTCGTGCTCGCGCAGGATCCGACGCGCGCGCAGTCGCTCGATTACCTCATCGAGGTCTACGAGCGGCTGGGGCTCTACAAGGAAGCCGGCCAGGCGTGCGCGCGGCTGTCGCGCCTCGTCTTCGAGCCCGATCGGCGCGCGGCGATCTTGTACCGGCAAGGCGAGATCCTGCGCGAGCACCTGGGCGACGAGGACGGCGCGTTCGACGCTTTTCTCAAATCGTCGGATCTCGATCCCCGCTACGTGCCGACGATGGTGCGCCTCGTGGGCTACTTCTGGCGGCAGGGTGACGACCCGTCGCTGGCCGAGGTCGCGGCTGATTTGGCGGCCGCGGGTTTCTCTCCGGGCGACGATCTCGAGCTCGGCGTGCGCCTGGCGTTGGGCACGGCGTTCTCGAAGCGCGACGGCGCGACGGCGCCGTGGTCGCTCGAGGGGAAGCCCTTCGACGCAAACATCGCCGCGCGCGCTCTCGCCGAGCTGGTCCCGAGCCGCAAGGACGCGAGCGCCGCGCTCGACATCGCTCTCGGGGTGCTGCTCGACGGAGCCCCCACTGGCTCGGACGCCGACGTCGCGGCGGCGCTCGCGACGATCGCGACGCAAGATCCCTCCGAGCCGGGCGCGCTGCAAGCGCTCGCGCGCCTCGTCGAACGCCTGCGCCACTCCGGGCTCGCGCGCGCCGCCTACGCGTTGCTGTGGTTCGCGGCGCCGAGCGATCCCATCCTCGACAACAAGGTGCGCCTGCTGGGCGTGGGGCGCATGGCCACGGCCGCCGCGCTCGCCATCGGAGGTCCCGCGGATCATGTCGACGCCGCGGGCCCGCTGCGCCGGGCCCTCGCGGCGCTCGCCGTCCCGCTGCTCGGTGTCGCCGGGCCGCCCGCGTCTCCGCTGGGCAAGGACGCGCCGCTGCCGAGCGGGCGCGCCACCATCCTCGCGCGGCTCGTCGAGCGCCTCGGGGCGCCGGCCGTCGTGCCGCGCGTCGACGAAGGCGAGGTCGCGCGCGCCTCGATCGCGCCGACCGAGGCGCCGCCCCTGCCCCTCGTCGTGACGACCGCCGCGGTCGCGCTCCCCGACGGCGCGTGGACGTTCCTCGTCACGCGGGCCCTCGAAGACGCGCGCAGCGGGTTGTCCGCGCTGCGCGGCCTCGACGCGGGCGCGCGCACGGAGGCGCTCGCGGGCGCGCAGGCGGCGCTGCTGGACGCGCAGCCCGACGGCGAGCGCGCGCGCGACGTCGCCCGCCGCGTCACCGCCGCGACGACATTGCCGACGGGCGAGGCGCGCGCGGCGCTCGTCGCCGATCTCGCCGAGGTCTTGTCGAAGCCGCTCGACTGGGATGCGTTCGAGCGCGCGTCTTCACACACCGCGAACCGCGTGGGGCTGCTCGCGTGCGGCAGCCCCGTCGACGTGCTCGCGGCGCTCGCGCGCGAGGACGCGGCGCTCGTCAAGGCCGGCGGGGCCGACGTCGACGCGCGCCGCGCCTTCCTGCGCACGAGCCCCGTGCGCGAGCTCGTTCGCTACATGCTCTCGGCCGCCTACGCGCTCGGCTCGACGGGCGAGTCGTAGCGCCCTTGGACGCCTTCCTCGTCACGCCGGGCTTCGAAGACGCCCTGCGCGCGGAGCTCGGCGCCGACGCGCGCGTGCTCGTGCCGGGCGTCGTGACGATCCAAGACGGGGACGCCACGACGTCACTCGATCCGGTGTTCTCGCGTCAGCGCTTCCGAGACGCGCGCGAGCTCACGGCGCCATCGGTGGCGGCGCTCGCCGAGGCCGCGTACGCCGCCCTCGAAGGCGCGATCGACGCGTGGCCCGGCGCCTTCGTCGTCCACGCGCTCACGCCGCCCGAGCCGCCCGCGCCCGACGCGGCGACGACGCTGCCAGCCGCGCGCCTGGCCCACACGCGCGCCCGCAAGGCCCCGCCCGCGCGCGCGCCGAAGGGCGCCGCCCCGAAGACCGAGGCCGTGCTCGAGCGCCGCGCCGCCCTCGTCGCGGCGGCGCTCGTCGAGCTCCTCGGCGCACGCCGCCGTCGCGCGTTTCGTCGGCTGCGCGCGCCCGACGCGCCCGGCGTCTTCGACGAAAGCGTGCTGCTCGTTCAGCTGCTGGCGACCACGCGCGAGCGGCTCTTGGTCTCGGCCGCGGCGCCGCGGACGTTGGCGCGCGGCGGGATGGACCTCGCGCCGTGGCCCGCCGGCGCGCCCCCGGTCGCCGACGATCGCGCGCCGCCCTCGCGCGCCTACCGCAAGCTCGAGGAGGCCTTTCAGTGGATGGGCGCCGCCCCGCGCGCGGGGCAGACGTGCGTCGATCTCGGCGCCGCCCCCGGGAGCTGGACCGTCATGGCGGCGCGTCGCGGGGCCCGCGTCATCGCCGTCGATCGCGCGCCGCTCGCGCCCGAGGTGGCGCGCCTGCTGGGCGTGACGACCTTCGCCGGCAACGCGTTCACCTACGAACCGCCGCGGCCCGTCGACTGGCTGCTCTCCGACGTCGTGTGCGAACCGGCCCGCGCGATCGCCCTTTGCGACGAGTGGCTCGGGCAGGCGCGCTGCCGCCACCTGGTCGTCACGATCAAGTTCAAGGGGCGCGACCACTACGACGCGCTCGCGGCGCTCGAGCCGATCCTCACGCGCGCGCGGCCAGCTTTCTCGCGGATCAAACACCTCGCGCACAACAAGAACGAGGTCACCGTCATGGTCCGTGACGCGGGGCAGCCGACAGTCGATCGGACCGTCCCCTGAGTTTTTTCACGCCGTCGTGATCGATCTGGGGGTCGACGCGCAACCAAGCACCCATGGGAACTCTCAGGTCTCGTGACATCGTGTTGACCGGTCTCGTGGCGACGCTGTTCGGCGCGTGCTCGACGGCGGGCGCGCCCGCGAGCGGCGGAGCGGGGGCGACCGGCTCGGCGGGCGCCGCCGGCGCGACCGCGACGGCCGGAGTCAACGGCGCCGCGGGCGCCACCAGCGCCGCGGGTGCCACCGGGACCGCGGGCTCCCCGGGGACCGCGGGTTCGACGGGTATCGCAGGCGCCACGGGCACGGCGGGATCGACGGGCGCCGCCGGGTCGACGGGAACCGCGGGCACGACCGGCGCCTCAGGTTCCACGGGCACCGCGGGCACCACCGGAACCGCGGGCAGCACCGGCGCCGCAGGTTCCACGGGAACCGCAGGAGCCACGGGCACCGCAGGCGCCGCGGGAAGCGCGCTCGTGTTCGGTCCTTACAAGGACACGAGCATCAACATGAATTGGAACACGAACACGATCTCGACGAAGGTCGGCGGCGACCTGACGACCTTCGCGACCGACATGAGCGCCAACGGCCACGCCACCGTGACGCTCGCCTTCGCGACGGGCGAATGCGGCGCCGAAAACTGGGGCGGCGTCAAAGGCGCGGACCTCGCCTCGGTCAACGTCCCGCTCTTCATGCAGGCCGGCATCAAGTACATGGTCTCGACGGGCGGCGCCGCCGGATCGTTCACCTGCACGTCCGACGCGGGCATGGCGTCGTTCATCGATCGCTGGAATTCACCGAACCTCGTCGGCATCGACTTCGACATCGAGGCGGGACAAACGCAGACGGTCATCGGCGATCTGATCGGGCGCCTCAAGACGGCGCACGGCAAGTATCCGAAGCTGCGCTTCAGCCTCACGCTCGCGACGCTCGCCGTGAGCACGGCGGGACAGACGACGGCGAAGTCACTCGGCGCCGAAGCGCAGGACAGCTTCAACATCTACGGCGATTGGACGATGGCCGCCGTCAAGAGCGCGCTCGGCTTCGCGGGGACGCCCGCGACGTGGCCCGCCTATGTCACCGTGAACCTCATGACGATGGACTACGGCTCGCCCGGCCCCGGCATCTGCGTCGTGAGCGCCGGCGCCTGCCAGATGGGCGAATCGGCGATCCAAGCCGCGTACAACCTGCGCGACAAGTTCGGCGTGCCGCTGTCGGCCATCGAGCTGACGCCCATGATCGGTGGCAACGACGCCATCACCGAGTCGTTCACGCCGGCCGACGCCGACACCGTCGCTCACTTCGCGAAGGCGTCGGGCCTCGCCGGCGTCCACTACTGGTCCTACGATCGCGACGTCGACTGCCCGCCCAGCTACGCCTCACCGACGTGCAACACGATCGGCGGCGTCGGCACCCACGGCTACCTCAAGCGCTTCAACGCCGCGGGCCTTCAATAGAAGGCAGCGAGCCGGACCCCGTCAGATCAAAACTCGAACTTGCCGAAGGAACCGAGCTCTTTGCAGGCCTGGACGAGGCGGGCCGTCATGCCCTTCTCGGCGAGCTGCATCCACACGCGCGGATCGATGTACTTCTTGTTGGGCTTCTCGGGGCCCTCGGGGTTGCCGAGCTGCGACTTCAGATAGGCGCCCTTTTCGTCCATGTACTTCTTCACCGGGTCGGTGAAGGCCCACTGCGTGTCGGTGTCGATGTTCATCTTCACGACGCCGTACGAGACTGCCTCGGCGATCTCCTCGGGGGTTGAACCCGACCCACCGTGAAATACAAACGACAGCGGCTCGTCGCTGGCCGTCTTGCGCTGCGCCTTCACGAACTCCTGCGATTCCTTGAGGATCGCCGGCTTGAGCTTGACGTTGCCCGCCGCGTAGACGCCGTGCGTGTTGCCGAACGACGCGGCGACCGTGAAGCTGCCCACGGGGCCGAGCGTGTCGTACGAGAGCAGCACGTCTTCGGGGCTCGTGTAGAGCTTCGAGTGCTCGACGCCCGAGTTGTCGACGCCGTCCTCCTCGCCGCCCGTGACGCCGAGCTCGATCTCGAGCGTCATCTTCATCTTCGCCATGCGCGTGAGGTACGCGCGGCTGATCTCGAGATTTTCAGCGATGGGCTGCTCGGAAAGATCCAGCATGTGCGAGCTGAACAGCGGCTCGCCGTTCTTGGCGAAGTACGCCTCGCCCGCGGTGATGACGCCATCGACCCACGGCAGGAGCTTCTTCGCGCAGTGATCGGTGTGCAGCACGACGGGGACGCCGTAGGCCTCGGCGACCGCGCGCACGTGCATCGCGCCCGCGACGCTGCCGGCGATCGACGCCTTTTGGGCCGCGTTGTCGAGCGACTTGCCGCCGTAGAACTGCGACCCCGTGTGCGACAGCTGGATGATGACGGGCGCCTTCGCCTCGCGCGCCGCCGCGAGCGCGGAGTTCGCGCCGTGCGAGCTGATGATGTTCACCGCCGGCAACGCACAGTCGGCCGCCTTGCAGTAGGCGAACAGCTCGAGCAACGCGTCGCCCGTCACAACTCCAGGTTTCATCTTCATCGGTGTGGCCATGAGGGCTCTTTCCTAGCACGACTCGGCGTCATCGAGACGCGCGACTTCCAAGCGGGCGGCGGAACACATCGAGAGGAAACCTGACGGAAACCCGCCGCCGTCTCGGCTCGATGAGCCAACAACGGCGGCGGCAACAGAACTACTTCGGGGCGTCTTCCTTCTTGTCGTCGCCCCCTTCGGCCTTCTTCGCCTTCTTGCCCTTCTTCTTGGGCTTCGCTTCCTTCATGTCACCCGCGGGGGCGTCTTCGGCGTGAGCGATCGTCCACGACGTGGGCAGACAAACGGCGAGAAAGAGCATCAACGTGCGGGTCAGCTTCATCGGTGTCTCCTTGTGTTCTGTTCGATCGGCTCTGACTGAGCCGGGCGGATGATAACGCGGAGTCGGTTGGCGCCTAGCGTAGGTTTGGCGGCGGCGGCGGATAGTCGCCCCTGGTGTCAGAACCACGACACGCGGCCGCGCCTCGCCCTCGCGGGGCTCTGCGTTCCATGTGACAATGCCGCCCGCATGAATGACGTTCTCGCGATCATTTTGGGCGGCGGACGCGGTACGCGGCTCTTCCCCCTCACGTTGAAGCGCTCGAAGCCGGCCGTGCCGATCGGCGGCAAGTACCGCCTCATCGACATCCCCATCAGCAACTGCCTCAACTCGAACCTGCGGCAGATCTTCGTGCTGACGCAGTTCAACAGCGAGAGCCTCAACAAGCACATCGGCATGACCTACAAGTTCGACGTGTTCTCGTCGGGCTTCGTGAGCGTGCTCGCCGCCGAACAGACGGAAGAAGGCGGCAACTGGTTCCAGGGCACGGCCGACGCCGTCCGCCAGAGCCTGCGCCACATGCGCCGCTCGCGCGCGCGCGACATGCTCATTTTGTCGGGCGATCAGCTCTACCAGATGGACTACCGGCAGATGCTCAAGACCCACCGCGACAGCGGCGCCGACGCGACCGTCGCCGTCATCCCCGTCGCCGAGGATCAGACGTCGGCGTTCGGCATCCTCAAGATGGACGAGACGGGCCGCATCGTGCACTTCGACGAAAAGCCGCCCGCGACGCGCCTGCCCGGCCTCGTCTCGAAGCTGCCCGGCGGCGAGAGCGGCTACCTGGCTTCGATGGGCATCTACATGTTCAAGCGTGACGTTCTCGAAGAGGCGCTCGCGAACCCGCAGCTCGTCGACTTCGGGCGCCACGTCATCCCAGACGCCGTGCCGCGGCTCCGCGTGCAGGCGCACGTGTACCGCGGGTACTGGGAGGACGTCGGCACGATCCAGTCGTACTTCCAGGCGAACCTCGCCTTGTGCGACGCCCTGCCGCCTTTTGATTTTTACGACGCGGGCCACCCCGTCTACACGAACCCGCGCTTTCTCCCGGCGTCGAAGGTCGAGAGCTCCGACGTCAAGAGCGCCCTCATCTGCGAGGGCTCGATCCTCCACGGCGCGAAGATCGAGCGCGCCGTCATCGGCATCCGCAGCCGCATCGGCGTCGGCACGAGCATCAAGAACTGCCTCGTCATCGGCGCCGATCACTACGAGACGCTCGCCGAGATCAACGCGAGCCTCGCGCGCGGCGTCCCCGCCCTCGGCATCGGCGCCGAGTCCGTCATCGAGAACGCCATCATCGACAAGAACGCGCGCATCGGGCGCGGCGTGCGGCTCATCAACGCCGCGGGCGTCAAAGAGAAGGACGGCGACGGCTATTACATCCGCGAGGGCATCATCATCGTGGCGAAGAACGGCGTCATCGCCGACGGAACGGTGGTCTGATGCGCGCGGCGGCGGTCGCCTTGCTGACGTCGGTGCTCGCGCTCGGCGCGTGCGCGGGCGGCATCGACGCGGCCGCCAAGGCCGACCTCGACAAACACATCGCCGAGCTCGCGGTGTCCGAAGAGACCTTCCCGCCGTCGGACGTGTACCTACCGATGGCGTTCCTCGTCGGCCAGTGGACGCAGCACCGGATCATCGACGACAAGGGCCAGCCGTCGCTGCTGACGTCCAAGATCGTCGTCCAGGAGAATGGCGGCTTCTGGATCGAGTTCGTCACCGAGAGCTACTACGGCCGAGAGGTCATGAAGCTCTTCGTCGAGCTCCGCTCGGGTCGAGATCCCGCGGGCATGAAGATCCTCTCGGCGCGGGTCAAGAAGGGCAACGCGCCGCCGGTGGTCCTCGAGGACGACGCGCTCGAGGACACGCGCCGACGTTACCGAGGCTATCTCGACCTCCTCTCGATCACCTTCGAGAGCGATTTGAAGGACGACGCCAAGGTGCCTGCCGGACGCTTCATCGGCTGCTTCACGGCGCAGACGCCCGGCCCGTGGGGGCCGCTCGGGCTCCCGAGCACCGTGTGCTCGCACCCGTCGGTGCCGCTGTCGGGCGTCGTCGTCGCGAAGCCCATCGGCTTCCCAGGCACGATGGAGCTCGTCGCCTTCGGCCTCGGCGGCGCCGAGAGTGAGATGTAAGACGGGCGCCGCCTGAGCGCCGCCTCACTCCTTCTCGCTCGCCTTCTCTTTCTCTTTGGTCTCTTTGGCGCTGGCCTTGTCGAACAGCGGCCGGTGCTTCGCCGAGCAGCCGTTGCGGAAGCCATCGGCGTCGAAGTCGTAGACGATGCGACCGCGATCGTCCTGCGTCTCGACGACGAGCGTGAGCTTGTGGTGCCCCTCGCGCTTGTTCGAGCAGTACGAGAACAGGTAGCGCGCGTCGGCGTCCGTGCTCATCTTCTTCGAGATCGCCGTGAGGCCCTTGCCGAAGTCCTTCGGCAGCTCCGAGATGTAGAGGCCGCCGGGGCTCGCGAGGGGCCCCAGTTGCAGGCGGTCGGCCTTGGGGCCGATGCCGACGAGCTCGACGTCGACGGGGGACTCGGCGACGCGCTTCTTCGCCGTCTCGAGGGGGACCTTCTTCGCGAGGTCGGGGCGATCCGTGATGACGACGAGCGTCGCGTAGCGAAACGGCGCCGTCGCCGACGAGAGCTGCTTCTCGAGCGCGTCGAGGCCCTGCACGATCGCGCCGTGGAGGTTGCCGTTGCGGTTGCGCGGGCGGAAATGGCGCGCCGCCTCGAGCGCAGCGTGCGCGTCGGCCCCGCCGAAGCCCAGCATCGGCACGACCTCGTCCTCCCCGTCGAACAAGCTCACGGCGGCCTCGCCGCCCGCCTTCTCGACGGCGGCGACGAAGTGCCCGACGCCCGTGATCAGATCGGGGTAGTCCTCGCCGTCGACGATGGGGCCGCTGACGTCGACGAGCACGAGGACATACTGCGCCTCGACGGGCTTCGTCTCGAGTAGCGCGCGCTTCGCCTTCTTCTCCGAAACGAGCTTGTCGTTCTCGAAGACCTTGAAGTTGGGCACGTCGAGATCGGTGACGGGCTTGCCCTCCTTCGTGTAAACGGTGAAGTACGCGGCCACGTTCCCCGGCGGCTGCGCCACCGTCGTGACCTGTTTGACCTGAAGGCCGCCGCCCGAGCCGGGGCCTCCCGCGCAGCCGAGCGCGCCGCAGAGGAACGTCAACGAAACGACCACCCTGACCTTGTGGCTCCGATGGCTCCGGTTGTTCCCGTTGTCGCGCGCGCTTTGCTTGTTTTTGGCTGTTTTCATCACGGCGGCCGGAGCATACACCTCGCGTTCGGCGGAGGCGTGCAACTGTCGACCGCGCGACGCAGCCCCGGGATTTACGTATTTTCGGCGCTGTGCGGCGAGGCCGGCGCGAAGCCCAGCTTGGCCGCGAGCGCCGTCAGCCCGGGTGGCGAACCCGGCTCGGCGAGACGCGCCCAGACGAGCTCTTCGATCTCGCGGCGCTCCGGGGCGCCCCGATCGAGGTCGATCGCCTCGACGAGATCCGTCGCGATGTGCACGGCCTCGTCCGCCAAGGGCCCCGACAGCGGCGCGAGCAGCACGCCGATGACGCGCGTGAGCAAAGCGCGACGCGCGACGCCAGCGGGCGTGTCGTGATCGGGCGGCACGTCGCGCGCCGCGAGCCGAATGAGGCGCGCGACGTCGAGATCGCGCGCGTCGGCGACGAGCGCGGGGAGCGCCTCCATGATGACGGCGCTCCGGGCGTCGTCACCGAGCGCGCCGAGCGTGAACGTCTGCGCGCCGACGGTGACCTCGAAGTCCGCCTTGCCGCGCGCGCGCGCGACGACGTCCGCGACGTCGACGCGACCCGTGCGGCGGTTCTGAGCCGACATGACGCCCACGAGCGCGCCGTGCGTTCCCGACGGGCCCTCCGCCTGAAACTCGATGTCGAACCCGGGCGCCTCCGGCCCGCGATCGCCCACGAGCGCGATGAGAGCGGCGCGGCCCATGGCATGCGCGGGCGTCACACGATCGCCCGTGACGCGCCTGAACACGTCGGCGCCCGTGCCGTCCTCGGCGCGGTTGCTCTTGCCCTCGTCGAGCGCCGCGAGCACCTCGGCGCGCGGCGGCGTTCCGCCCGCCTCTTCGAGCAGATCGAGCGCGTGCGCCGCCATGCGGATGACGAGCGAGCCCTCGAGGCCGGCGATGTCGTCGAAGAACCAGCCGCAGCTCGCGTACATGAGCAGCGTCGCGCGCTGCAGCTCGAGCAGCAGGCGTGTCCGATCGCGCGCCTCGTCGCCGCCCGCGAGCAGCGCCGGCGTCGCGAACTCGGCGAGGGCGGCGTCGCGCGCGGCGAGCGACCCGTCGACGACCTCGCCGTACGCGTCGCGCGCGCCCCACGGATCGACGAGCAGCTCGGACGCCGCGTCCTCGTAGAACGACGCCGCGGCGTCGCGCACGAGATCGAGCGCCGCGCGCAGCGGCCCGCGCCACTTCTGGTTCCAGCCGGCCGCCGTGCTCATGTTGCACCCGCAGTCGCGCTTCCAGCGGCCCAGGCCATGCGCGCAGCTCCACGCCGTGCCCTCGCCGTCGGGCCCGGGTGAAAGCTCGAGCTCCCACGTCGGCGGGTGACGCTCGAGGTAGGCCGCGAGGTTGGTCACCTCGATCCCCTGGTGCTCCGCCTCGGCGTAGGTCGCGTAGGCGAGCGTGAGGTCGGCGAACTTCTTGTGGTGGCCCCACAGCTCGCCGTCCGACGCGCACAGCACGAGGCGCGGCGGACCGTCGTTCGCGCGCGAGCGCTCGGCCGAAGCAGCGACCGCCTTGAGCAGGGCGTCGGCGCTCGACGATTCGGCGCCGAAGGCCACGGCCCGCGAGATCGGCCCGTCGAACACGCCGATCGAGATGCGGCGCCCCGAGCCGTCGCGATGCCGCCAGAAATACGCGCGCCCCGTGTCGATGCTGTCGCGATCGACGGGGACCGACGCCGCCGCGCCCGGCGCGCGCACCGTCGCAATCTGCTCGGGCGCGAGGATCGTGAACTTGACGCCCAGCTCGATGAGCAGCTCGAGGGTGTCGGGCGAGACGCCCGTCTCGGGCAGCCACAGGCCGTCGGCGGCGCGGCCGAAGCGGTTCTTGAAATCGGCGAGGCCCCACAGCAAGTGCGTGCGCTTGTCGACGGGCGACAGCAGCGGCACGATCGGGTGCGCGTACGCCTGCGCGATCGCCCCGCCCCGCCCCGTGCGCGCGCGCTGCGCCTCGTCGGCGGCGCGCAGGCGCGCGGCGACCTGCGCATCATGGCGTCCCACCCACCGCGCGAGCGTCGGCCCGAAGTTGAAAGAGAGCCGGGCGTAGTTGTCGACGATCGCCGAGATGTGCCCCGCGCCATCATGAACACGCGCGTAGGCGTTCGCGCGGTAGCACTCGGCGTGAATGCGCGCGTTCCAGTCGTGAAACGGCGCCGCCGAAGGCTCGCGCGGCATGTCGTCGGTCCACGGGTTCTCCCGTGGGGGCTGATAGAAGTGCCCGTGAACGACGAGCGCGATCGGCAAAGCCATCTCGACGGACAACTTCTAGCTTTTTCGCGCGCGGGAGCGCAAGGCCGGTGTGTCGCTCAGGGCAACGACGTCCAGAGCTTCCAGATCGCGTTGTACGCGTACTGATCGCGCAGCGTCGGCGACGCGCCGATGTTGTGGGCGGTTGCGATGGCGCACCAGACGACGGGCGCCCCGACCGGGCACCCCGTGTACTTGACGCACGCGGGAAACGCCGCGTCCCACGGCGCCGTCGCGTTGCCAACGCAGCCGTTGCGCGAGAGGAGATCGTCGCGCGCGGGCGCCGAGCCGAGGCTGTCGAGATCGAGGGCCTTCGGGTCGGTGGGCGCGAGCGGGCCGATCGGGTTGTCGGTGTCTGAAAGGCCCTCGACGTAGATCGTCGCGACGGGCGTCTTCTGACAGGCGGGCCGGTGCAGGCGCAGCCCGCCGCCGACCTGCGTCGCGACGCCCTTCAACACGTCGGCGCGCGCGCAGCCGAGCGTGAGCGCCTCCCACGCGCCGCTGCTGTGGCCGTGGATGAAGATCTTGTCGCGGTCGACGCAGTAGTTCTTCTCGAGATCGGCGACGACGGCGTCGAAGTACTGCGGCTCCGGGCTGTCGACGTAGTCGTCGGCGAAGCAGGACGGCTTCAGCGTGTTCTGGTAGACGACGTAGCTGAGCGACACCTCGAGCGTCTCGGGCCGCGCCGCCGCGACGTGCTCGCCGAGGTAGTAGCCTCCGGTCGAGCCGACGTTGTCGTTCCCGCTGCAGCCCGTACCGCCCAGGCTCACGACGTAGGGCTTCGACGGATCGTAGTTCGGCGGCAGCCTGAGGTAGTAGTTCCGCTTCGCCCACGTGTACGCGCCGCCGGTCGGATCGGGCGGATGCGCCGCGACGAACGCGGGCGCGACGCCCGTGACGGTGACGTCGTGCCTGACGAACGTCGTCGGCGAATCGTTCGAGGCGGGCGGCGCGTTGCAACCCGCGCTCGGTCCGTGAGGACCGCCGCTCGCGCCTGCGACGCCTGTCGCGCCCGCGACACCCGCGCCCAGGCCGGCCGCTCCGCTCGAACCGCCGGCGGCGCCCGCGACTCCCATTCCGGCGACGCCCATTCCGGCGACGCCGGTTCCCGCCGCGCCCGCAGCGCCGACGGTGCCTGCCGTGCCCGCGCCGGTCGCACCCGCGTCGCTCGACGTCGACCCGGCAACTCCAGCGCCCGCGCCGCCCGACGAACCTCCGCTCGCTGGCGCGCCGGCCCCGCCCGACGCTCCCGAGGTCGCGGGACCCGCGCCGCCTCCGCACGCGAGGCATCCAAGAAGACCGAGCACACCGAGCGAACACCACGCGCGCGTCATCAGACGTGATTAGACGCCGAGACCGGCCGCGCCTGTCAGTTCATTTTCGAGGCCCCGTCGATCGTGCCGCGGCGTGCGCCAATCGACGTCGCCCCGTGATCGATCCTGGTCGCGCGAAGCGACTCCGTCGTCTGTTGACTACGGCCCGACGGACTGTTCCCAAAATACGACGTCGTCGGCGCGGTTCGCGACGAAGGTGACGCCGCCGTCGTGGGACACGACGATCGCGAGGCCGCGGGGGTGCCGGCGCACGAAGCGGTAGGCGGCGCGGTGGCGCGTGCCGACGTCCTCGAGCATCGCGCCCTCGCGCTGCGCGCCCTCGACGTCGAGCGCGCGCCAGAGGCGCAGAGGGGCGGGCAAATGCCCCGAGACCTCGGCGCCGAAGCCGAGGATCGCGAACTGCTTGTCGAGAAGGACGGCGCCGTCGACGGCCGCGAGGCTCGCGATGACCCGGCTCATCTCGAAGACCGCCTGCTCGAGCTTCTCGAGATCGGGGTTGGTGTCGCGCGCGAAGTCCGACCAGTCGACGCTGGGGTTCGTCGTGCCCGGGGCCAGGCGCTGGTGGATGCGACCCTGGAGCGGGCGGTAGCGGCGCGGCGGCTCGCCGCCGTCGAAGCGAAACTTGAGCCCGACATTCTCGGGCACGCCGTCGCGGGCGGCGCCCGATGCGGGCTGCGTCTCGGCGATGAGGATCATCCCCCCGTGGCGGGCGCCGCGGATCACCTGAATCGCGCGCCGGAGCATGTGCTGGCCCACGCGCCCCACGAGCGAATGATCGGCGGCCGTCGGCGACGTCGTGCGCGACTGCCCCACCGCGTGCTCGCGCTGCACCTCCTCGCGCTCGCGCACGAACATCGCGGGGAGCCACTCGGAATCGAAGACGTCGAGCGTCGCGTTGACGAGGGTGCCGCGCTCGAGGCCACCGACGAGCTTGCCCGCGCAGCGTACGGCGAGCCGGCCCGGTCCCGTGACGTGGACGATGGGAGCGTAGGTCCAGTTGGGCACGAGGCTGCGCCCACCCCACGTCGGCGCGAGCCACGCGGGTCCCGAGTGCGCGAGCCCCCAGATCCGCAGCCTGCCCTCGATCTCGCACGCGCCGATGAGCGCGGCCTCGAACGGCACGGCCGGCCCGAGCCCGCGCAGCTCGTCGGCGTTCAGCGGTCGGCTCTCGGAGAACTTCAGCCTCAAGACGCCTTCGTTGGGCGAGCCGCTCTCGGGGAGGGCGTCGGGCGACGCCAGCAGGAGGCGAAAGCGCGTGGGCCGCGTCTCCTCGGCCGTCATCGACGCCGCGAACGCCACCGACAGCACCTCGCAGAGCGTGTCGTCCGAAACGGACAACGTGCGCCCCTGGGGCCAGTGCTCGCGCACGTAACGCGCGAGATCGGGCGGGTATGCGTTGCGTATCCTCATGAGCGGAGCCTAGCGCCTACAGTTCGATCTGCGTGCCGATCTCGACGACACGGTTGGGCGGGATCGCGAAGAAGTCGGTCGCCGAACGCGCGTTGCGCGACAGCAGCCGGAACAGACGTTTGTGCCAGATCGCCATGCTGTGGTCACCGCTGTCGAGCAGCAGCGTCTCCCGCCCGAGGTAGAAGCTCGTGTCGGCTTCCTCGAGCTCGAGCCCATGCGCGGCGCAGGCCCGCAGCGTCTTTAAGACCTCGGGCGTCTGCATGAAGCCGAAGTGCGCCGTGACCGCCCAAAAGCCGTGCGCGAACTTCTTGATGCACACCATGTCCTTCGTCGGCACCTCGGGCACGGCGTCGGTGACGATCGACAGGATGATGACCTGCGCGTGCAGACACTTGCTGTGCTTGAAGTAGTGCAGCAGCACGGCGGGAGTTCCACGCTGCAAGGACGCCAGAAACACGGCCGTCCCCGAGACCCGCGGCGGCCTCACCCGCTCGACGTCCTCGATGAAGAGCTCGATCGGCAACGTCTTGGCGGCGAGCCGCGCGCCCAGCAGCTCGCGGCCCTTCTTCCACGTCACCATGATCGTAAAGACGCTCGACGCGACGACCAGCGGGAACCAGCCTCCGTGCCGGACCTTCGCGAGGCACGACGTGAAGAACGACAGATCGAAGGCCCAGAAGATCGCGAGCGCCGTGCCCGCCTTCAGGCGGCTCCAATTCCACCGCGCGCGCGCCACGAAGTAAAAGAGCGTCGATGTGATGGACATCGTCCCCGTGACTGCGATGCCGTAGGCACCGGCCAAGTTGGTCGAGGTCCTGAACGAGATCACAAGGAGGAGGCACGCCACCATGAGCGTCGTGTTGATCGCGGGGACGTAGATCTGGCCCTCGGTCTTGCCCGAGGTGTGGATGATCGTGAAGCGCGGCAGGTAGCCGAGCTGCACGGCCGTGCGCGTGAGGGAGAACGCCCCGGAGATCAGCGCCTGCGACGCCACGACGGTCGCCATCGTCGCGAGCACGACCATCGGATAGAGAAAGTGCGGCGGCACGAGCGCGTAGAAAGGATTCGCCGCCGCCTCGGGGTGCTCGAGCAACATCGCGCCCTGACCGAAGTAGTTCACGAGCAGCGCGGGGAACACGCAGGCGTACCAGGCGACGCGGATCGCGGGGCGGCCGAAGTGTCCCATGTCGGCGTAAAGCGCCTCGCAGCCCGTGATGCACAGGACGACGGAGCCGAGCACGAGGAAGCCGTGGCGGCCGTGCTCGGCGAAGAAGCGCACGGCGTGGATTGGGTTGACGGCGGCGAGGATACCGGGATCACGCGCGATCCACGGCAGCCCCAGCGCCGTGATCGCGACGAACCAGCACAACGTCACGGGCCCGAACACGGTGCCGATGCCCCCAGTGCCGCGCTTCTGCAGCATGAACAGCCCGATGAGGATCGCGCACGTCACGGGCACGACGACGGGCGCAAAGGCGGTCGTCGCGACGCCCAGCCCCTCGACGGCCGAGAGCACCGAAATCGCCGGCGTGATGATGCCCTCGCCCAAGAGGAGCGAAGCGCCACAGATCCCGAGCAGCACGAGCCAGCGGTTTCGGGACCGGGCACGCTCCTCGTCGTCCACCTTCGAGCGCGTCGCGAGGGCGAGCAGCGACAACGTGCCGCCCTCGCCGTCGTTGTCGGCGCGCATGACGAACAGCAGGTATTTGATCGAGACGACGAAGGTGATCGACCAGAAGACAAGAGACAGGATGCCCAGGATGTTCTCGCGCCCCGGCGCGACGCCGTGAGGGAGCGTCACGCACTCCTTGAGCGCGTAGAGGGGCGAGGTGCCGATGTCTCCGTAGACGACGCCGAGCGCGCCGAGGGCCAGCTTCAGCGGATCGCGATTGCGGCGCGCCTGGCCGTGCGGAGCCGAGGCCGCGGCGCGCACCTCCGTCGGTGCCGCCTGCTCCGATGACGATTGATTGTCGTGACCCACAGAACGCGCCGCGGGGGATTATGCCCGCGTCTGGGTTTCGGTGGGGGTTCCGCGCGGGTCAGAAGTCGCGCGAGCGCGTCTGTAGCGTGTCGCGCGCCTTCTGCACAACGGTGACGCCGCCCTCGCTCACGGTGTGGCGAAGGGCGTCGCGCGCGAGGTCGTGCCCGATGTGGTCGCCCGGCGCGACGCGCACGTTCTTGTCGACGATGCCGCGCAGGATGCGCGCGCCGCGTCCGACGTAGACGTTGTCGAAGAGGATCGACTCTTTGACCTCGGCGCCCGCGTCGACGAACACGTTGCGGCCCAGCACCGAGTCCTTGACGAAGCCGCCCGCGACGATGCAACCGCCGCAGAGCACCGACTGGATGGCCACGCCGCGCCGGCTGTCGTCGTCGAAGACGAGCTTCGCGGGCGGGTCGGGATAGTTCGCCGTGATGATGGGCCAGTCCCAGTTGTAAAGGTTCAAGCTCGGCACGACGTTCTTGAGGTCCATGTTGGCCTCGTAGTACGCGTCGATCGTCCCGACGTCGCGCCAGTAGGCGTTCTCGACCTCGTCGGAGACGCCGCGGATGCGGTTGTTGGCGAAGTTGTAGGCGAACACGCGCCCCGTCTTGAGCATCGACGGCAGGATGTCGCGGCCAAAGTCGTGGTGCGACTCCATCTCGGCGTCGCCGCGCAACTCGTCGACGAGCGGCCCCGGCGCGAAGACGTAGTTGCCCATCGAGCCGAGGCAGTGCTCGGGATCGCCCGGGATCGTCACGGGATCCTTGTCGGGCTTCTCTTGAAACCCGACGACGCGCCCCTCGGCGTCGACCTGCACGACGCCGAACTGGTTGGCCTCGGACGTCTTGATGGGCAGGCAGGCGATCGTCGCGATGGCCTTCTTCTGGAAGTGAAACTCCGTCATCTGACGGATGTTCATCTTGTAGATGTGGTCGGCGCCGAACACGAGCACGGCGTCGCCGCGGAACTCCTCGATGAGGTGCAGGTTCTGAAAGACCGAGTCGGCCGTGCCGCGGTACCACGACTCGTTCATGCGCATCTGGGCCGGGACCACGGACACGAAGGAATCGAACATGCCCCGCGCGCCCCACGTCCGCTGGACGTGCTCGGCGAGCGACTGCGACTTGTACTGCGTCAGCACGTACACCGAGCGAACGCCCGAGTTCGCGAGGTTCGACAGGACGAAGTCGATGATGCGGTAGCGGCCCCCGAAGGGCACCGCGGGCTTCGCCCGATCGCGCGTGAGGGGGAAGAGCCGTGAACCTTTTCCGCCCGCCATGACGAGCGCGATGAACCTCTGCTGTCCGTCCATGTGTCTGTCGTCGTCCCCGCTGGTCCGTCGTCACTATAAACACTTTTTCCTTTATAGTGGCCGGCCATGACACCGGTCGAAAAGCTCATTAGCCAGCTCCAAGAGTTGTCCCACAACCTGTGGTGGGCTTGGAATCCTCAGATCATCAAATTGTTCCGCGACCTCGATCCCGAGGCCTTCCGCGCGACGAACCACAACCCCGTCGCGACGCTCGCGGGCTTCTCGCCCGAGCGCTTCGCGGCCCTCGCCGACGACGCGACGATGCGCGCGCGCGTCGACGCCGCCCACCGCGAGCTGCGCGACTATCTCGGCGCGACGAAGACCTGGGGCTCGACGCACGCGGGGCCGCTGCGCGTGCGCCCGGTCGCGTACTTCTCGGCCGAGTTCGGCATCCACGAGTCGCTGCCGATCTACAGCGGCGGCCTCGGCATCCTCGCCGGTGATCACCTCAAGAGCGCGTCGGACCTGGGCCTGCCGCTCGTCGCCGTCGGCCTCTTCTACCGCGAGTCGTACTTCCGCCAGCGCATCGACCGGGAAGGCTGGCAGCACGCCGAGTACGTGCGCTCGCCTGCCGACATGCTCCCCGCGAAGCCGTGCCTCAACGCGCAGGGGACGCAGGTCATCATCGAGGTGCCGCTCTCGAAGGAGATCCTGCGCGCGCAGGTCTGGGAGATCGCCGTGGGCCGCGTCCGCCTGCTGCTCCTCGACACCGACGTCGACGGGAACTCGGAAGAGAACCGCCAGCTCGCCGCGCGCCTGTACTTCGGCGACCAGCGCATCCGCATCCGCCAGGAGCTCCTGCTCGGCGTCGGCGGCATCAGGGCGCTGCACGCGGCCGGCGTCCATTGGGGCGGCCTGCACCTCAACGAAGGCCACAGCGCCTTCGCGACGCTCGAGTACACGCGCCTGCTCATGGAGCAGACGGGCGCGGACTTCCGCACCTGCGCGCAAGAGGTCGCGCAGAGCACGGCCTTTACGACCCACACGCCCGTCGACGCGGGGCACGACCGCTTCCCGCCCGAGCTCGTCGACGATCACCTCGAGCCGCTGCGCCGCTCGCTCGGCCTGTCGCGCGAGGACTTCCTGGGCCTCGGTCGCATCCGCCCCGAGGATCATCGCGAGGCGCTGTGCATGACGGTGCTCGCGTTCAAGATGTCGCGCTACGCGAACGGCGTCTCGGCGATCCACGGCCGCGTCTCGCGCAAGTCGTGGCAGGTGCTGTGGCCGCACCACCGTGAGGACGAGGTGCCGGTGGGGCACATCACGAACGGCGTGCATGTCCGGACGTGGCTCGCGCCTGCCATGCAGTCGCTCTATAACCGCCACATCGGACCCGACTGGCGCGATCACCTCGCCGACCCGCACATGTGGTCGCGCATCGACAACGCGCCCGACGCCGAGCTGTGGGAGGTGCACCGCATGCTCAAGGCGGATCTCGTCCGCTTCGTGCGCCGGAAAGTCTCCGAGCAGCGCGCGCGCAACGGCTACTCGGAGGACCTCGTCGCGGCCGCTCGCACGGCGCTCGATCCCGACGCGCTCACGATCGGCTTCGCGCGCCGCTTCGCGACCTACAAGCGCGCGAGCCTCATCCTCGGCGACCTGCCCCGGCTAAAGGCGCTGCTCACGAACCCGAAGCGGCCCGTGCAGCTCGTGTTCGCCGGCAAGGCTCACCCCGCCGATCGCCCCGGCCAAGAGGTCCTGCGCCACGTGCACGAGGTGACCTTCAACTCGGAGCTGCGCGATCGGGTGATCTTCATCGAGGACTACGACATCAACGTCGGACGTCACCTCGTGCAAGGCGTCGACGTGTGGCTCAACAACCCGCGCCGCCCGCAAGAGGCGAGCGGGACGAGCGGCCAGAAGGTGCTGCTCAACGGCGGTCTCAACATGTCGGTGCTCGACGGCTGGTGGGCCGAGGCGTACGACGGCCTCAACGGCTTCGCGATCGGCGACGGCATCACGCACGTCAACACGGACGAACAAGATCGTCGCGACTCGCAGTCGCTGTACGAGACGCTCGAGAACGTCGTCGTGCCGACCTACTACGATCGCGACGCCGAGGGCATCCCGCGCGGATGGGTCGAGCGCATGAAGCGCACGATCCGCACGCTCGGCTGGCGCTTCAACACCGATCGCATGGTGATCGACTACGCGCGCGAGTGCTATCTGCCGGCCGCGGGAGCGTCGAGCTGCACGATGCCGAAGTGACTCTCGGGGCGCGACGCGCGCTTTCTGCGCGTCGCGCATTTTCCCCGAGAATCAGGCTGGATCCGCGCGGGCGTCACGAAGGTGTCGCGCCGCGAATCTGACACGAAGAAGTATTTCGCTTCGCGTCCTCAACCTGCGTCAGGCGAGCGTCGATGTCGCTGTCATGCGGTCGACCACACTCACGCGCAGCAAACCTTGGCGCTCGCGCGCCGTTCTTCTGACGCTCGCGCTCGCGGGCACGGCCCTCATGACGGCGTTCGCCGCGGCCGAGATGGGCGCACGCCCGTCGACGTCGAGCGACGCGCTCCTGCGCAAGACGATCCGCCAGCAGAGAGTCGCACAGGGACTCCCGGCGGCGCCGCCCGAGACCAAGCCCGAAGCGAGCTCCGGCAGCGAGCCCATCGACACGTCGACGCGCGAGGGCATCCTCGCCGAGGCGACGCGGATCGAAGGGCAGATGAACCGCTCTGTCACGCACGTCGAGCAGCTCCGCGTCGTCGCCTATCACGACAAGAACCTCATCCGCATGAACTTCCTCACGACGAAGCTCGACGACATGAAACAGGTGTTGTCGATCCTCACGCCGGCCTTCGTGGAGATCCGCGTGCCAGAGCAGGACCTGTTCGTCATGCGGGCGAAGCTCGTCATGATCCGCCAGGGCGCCGAGCGGCTGCGCGAGGCCGCGGCCGCCGCCGAGAATTCGCTCAACGACGATTCGCCCGACACGCTGGGAGACCTCGGTTCGAGCAACGCTCAAACGTCGCCCAATTCGGGCGAGACCGACCCGACCGCGCCGGCCTCGCCGACGTTCGTCAACGAGCGCCCCGCGGAAGCGTCTCGCTTCCAATAGACCGAGGGTCGACCCGGCGTTGAGTTAGTCTGCGCGGCGCATGTACGTCGCGCTGCCGGAGTTCCTGCTGCGGGCGCCGCTCCTGCGGGAGAGCGACCTGGTGCGCGCGCGAACGGCGCTCGAACGGCACCCGCTCGGCCCCCGGGCCGTCGCGCTCGCGAGCGAAGGCGCGGCGACGGCGACGGGCGACGCCCGCGCGCGGGTGTGGGAGCGCTACGGGCGACGGGCGGCCTTTCGAGCGACGCCTCACGGACTGCTCGCGGGCGTGAGCCTCGGCAGGCTCGCGTCCGCGACGCGCGTCGAGACCGCCGCGGCGAGACCTTGGCTCGCGCCGACTTGGCAGCGACTCGCCGAGCTGGGGCGCGCGCTCCTCGACGACGAGGCCGTGCGGCCCGCCATCGCGTTGCGGGTCGCGCCGTCGTTGATGCGCGGCGCGACGACGGCGCGCTGGCTCGCCGAGCCTCCCCATGCCGACGGACTCCGCGAAGAGCGAACGGTGGACCTCGACGCGTGGCTCGGCGCGATCCTCGATGCGACGAGCGATTGGACGCCCTGGGCGGTCGCCCGACGCGCGGCGGGGCGCGGCGGCGACGCGGACGAGGTGCTGCTCGCGCTCATCGATGAAGGCCTGCTCGTGACCGATCTGACGCCACCGCTCGTGGGCGTGGCGCCGCCCCTCTGGGCGCGCGCGAGGCTCGAGCGCCTCGGACGGCGCGCGGACGCGCGGACGCTCGCGCGCGCCACGGCGGCGCTCGCGCGGGGCGAGCTCGCGCTCGGAGCGACCCTCCTCGAAGGACTGCCTCGCGCCGAGAACGCGACGCGCGCGCGGCCGGTCCACGGCGCCCTCGTGCTTGAGGGCCGGCCCACGCTCGCGCGCGCGGCGGTCGAGCGCGCGGCGGCGCTCGCGCCGCTGCTGTTCCGCCTGCAGGAGGCGCTCGCCCCCCCCGCGAGCGAGCGCCTCGCGCAGCCCAGCCTCGAAGACGCGCTCGGCGCGATCACCGAGACCTTCGGGTCCGGCGCTCTCGATCTCCAGGCGCTCGCCACGGGCGAGTACGGCGTCGAGGTCAGCGACGACGACGGCGTGCGCCCCTCGCCCGACGCGGCGGTCGTCGCCGCGCTCGTCGACGCCGCGCTCGCCGCGGCACGTACGGGCGCCGCGTTCGCGCGGCTCGACGTCGACGCGCTCACGGCGCTCTTCGCGGACGTCGGCCCCGCGGCGCCGTCGACGTGCGAGCTGTTCCTCGCCCCGGCGCGGACGCCGCGCGGCGCCCCGGACGGCACGGACTGGCTGCTCGGCCTGCACGCGCCCGCGGGCGCGACGTGGGGCCGCTTCGCGGCGCCGCTCGGCGCGCCGATGTCGCGCGCGCTCGCGACGCTCGCCGCCGCCGAACGCGCGGCGTGTCCGACAGACGAGACGCTCGACGTCGCGTTCGCGCCTTCGGCGGCGCTCGCCGATCTCTGCACGCACCCGCGCACGCGCGCGCGGGTGCTCGCGCTGTCGGCCTGGTCGGACGACGCGGTGACCAGCGACCTCGCGCCGCGCGACCTCGAGCTCGTCGCCGAGCCCGGCGCCGCCGCTCCGCTCGCGCTGCGCGAAGGGCGCTCGGGCGCGCCAGTCACGCCCTCGCCGCTCGCGCGCGTGCGGTCGACGACGGCCCCCGCGGGCGTGTCGCGGCTCCTCGCTGGGTGGAGCCTTCATCGCCAGCACGCGCCGTGGGTGTTGCCGTTGGGGCCACTGTCGTCCCTCGCCCACCTGCCGCGCTTCGTACTCGACGGCTTCGTCGTCGCGCCCGCGAGCTGGCGTCTCCCGACGTCTACGACACGCACCGCGCTTCGACGCTGGCGGCGCGCGCTGCGCGTCCCGCGTTGGGTCCAGCTCGGCCACGAGGACCAGCTGCTCCCCGTCGATCTCGAAGCCTCCGAAACGCCGCGCGAGCTCGCGGGGCACGAGCGCGTCTGGGAGATCTGGCCGCCACTCGGGCGCACGCGCGACGCCGGCGGCCGGCGCGTCGAGGCCGTAGTCGCCCTCGTCGACCACCCCGACGCCGAGGACGCCGCCGCCGCCGCGCATGCCACGCGCGCGACGACCTCCGCGCGCCGCGTGGCGCCGCCGCGCGCCGCCGGTCCCGCGCGCGGCTGGCGCACGCTCAAGCTCTTCGGCGCACCCGCGCATCAGGACGCGCTCCTCCTCGACGTCGTCGCGCCGACGATCGCGGCGGCGGCGCGCGACAAAGAGATCACCGGCTGGTTCTTCCAGCGGTACGTCGAGGGCCCCGGCGCTCGACACCATCTGCGGGTCCGCGTCCGCGCGCCCCGCGCCCCCGCCTTCGAGGCGCGCCTCTCGAAGGCGCTCGCGCCGGCCCGGGCGGCGGGCGCCGTGGTTTCCGTCGACGCCACCGAGTACCACCCCGAACGCGCCCGCTTCGGCGACGAGCTCGAAGTCGTTCACGACATCTTTCAATCCGACAGCGAGCTCGTCTGCGCGTTGCTCGCGACGACGAACGACGGAGCGGGTGACGAAGGCAGCGACGACGACCGAATGCTCGCGCTCGTCCGCAGCCTCGACGCGCTCGCGCGCGGCCTCGGCCTCGATCTCGAAGCGCGCCGACACGTCGCCCGCGCGCGACGCGTCGCCGAAGCGGGAGCTGACGACGCGCGCGACGCGCGCGACGCCGAGTTCCGTGCGCGCGCCCGCGCCCTGCGCGCCGCCCTCGGCGACACGACGGCGCGCGATGGCGCCGCCCGCGCGCTGCGCGCCCACGTCGCGCGAACGACGCGGGCCACGAAGGCCCTGCGCCCCGAGGCGCGCGCCGCCCTCGCGCCCGCGCTCCTCCACCTCGCGTGCGTCCGCCTCGGCGGCCCCGAGCGCGCGCTCGAGCACCGCGCCTACACCCTGTGGGAGCGCACCCTCGAGGGCCTCGCGCGCGCGCCCGTGGCCCCGCCCGTGCGGGCCCGCCGCGCGTGACTTCGACGTCGGGGCCCCGGCAGGCTACATAATGTCGCCCGTGTCGACGGCCGCTCTGCTCCCGCTGCTCACGTTGTTCGCGAGCGCGCCCCCGACCGCGCCCGAGATCGACATCGGCGACATCTCGCGCGCCGCCGACGCCTGCCCGACGCAGTCTCAGATCGCCGACGCGCTCGAGGGACACATGCCGGGCAGCCTCGCGCGCGTCGGGCGCGAGCTCGGCCCCAATGTGCTCCACCTCGGCCTCGCGCTCTCACCGACGGGCACGGCGCGCGTCACCCTCACCGACGCGACGGGCGCGCTGCGCCTCGAGCGCGACCTCGAGCTACCGAAGACGTTCGCCACGACGCCCGCCGCCCCGACCCACGCCGCGGATTGCGCCGCGTTCGCCGAGACGCTCGCGCTCATCGCCGAGCGCTACATGCGGCACATCGGCTATCACGAACCCCCGGCGCCCGCGCTCGTCGCGCCGCCCGAGCCGCCCCCCCCGCCCCCGCCCCCGCCGCCCCCGCACGCGCTTTTCGGCGTCGGTCTCTCCGTGCGTCCCCCGTGGAACGCCACGACACGGGTCGAGACCGAGGTCTTGGTCGACGTTCGCCTCGGCCCCTTCAGCGTCGCCGCCTCCGCCGCCTATGCCCTCCCACGCGACGCCGCGGTCGCCATGACAGGCGGCGCCGGCACCTTCACGTTCGACGCGGCGGCGGCTCGCCTCGCCGTCGGCTGGGTCATCCCCCTGCCCGCCCACGTCTCCCTCGTGCCGGCGGTCGCGGGTGGTGCCGACCTCATCCAGGCCAAGACGCAGGGCATCGGCGTGACGCGTCGGTCGTCCGCCCTAGAGCCCACGGTCGAGGTCGGGGGGTCGGCAACCTGGCTCGCGACGCGCCAATTGTGGCTCGGCGTCCACGTCTTCCAGGGATTCGACCTCCGCCCCGAAGAGTTCTACGTGACCACCGACGCCAGCCCCACCCCCCTGACCCTGGTGATGACGCCCCGTGCCTACGTTCGAGCCGGCCTGGATTTCGGGATCTATCTCGGGAAGAACTGAGACGTTTTCGGGCTCTAATCAAACTGGAAGATGAAGCGCGAGAGCTTCGATAGGACTCCCGCAGACCCAGCCCGGCTGGGCCTCGAGGTCCGCGAGCGCGACATGGTTCGTCGCTGCGTGGAGGGCGACACGACCGCCTGGCGCGCCCTTTACGACCGCCACTTCCCGGACATCGAGCGGCTCGTGTCGTCGCTCGGCATCACGGACTCCGAGGCGGACGACATCTGTCAGGAGATCTTCGTGATCATCTACCGCAAGCTCGCGCGCTTTCGCGGCGAGGCGCGCCTGTCGACGTGGATCTACCGCGTCGCCACGCGCGAGGCGATTCGCTTCGCGCGCCGCCGCCGCCTCGTGCGCGGCCTGACGGAGCTCTTCGTGCGAGACCGCAGCGACGCCAAGCCGGCCGATTGGTCGGAGAGCCAGGCGGGACGTCGTCACTACCTGCGGCAGCTGCTCGATCGCCTGTCGCCCGAGCGCCGGCTCGCGCTCGTGCTCTACGAAATCGAAGGGCTGCCGGTCAACGAGATCGCGCGCATCTCGGACTGCGCGGAGAACACGGTTTGGACGCGGTTGCACCGCGCGCGTACGGAACTAGAGAAGATTGCGAAAGAGGCTACGAAATGAGTGACGAGCGGTGGTTGGAAGGTTCCGAGGATCCGGCTCGCTTGGCGGTGCGCCAAGCGCTCGACGAGAGCGAGCGGTTCTCGCACTCCGAGCTGATGCAGCGTCGCGTGTGGGCACGCGTCTCGGAGCCGGGACGCACGACGAGGGCAACGCGACACGCGTTCCTACGCGGCGCGCTGGCGGCCTCTGCGTTCGCCGGCTTGGTGCTCGCGGGCGGCGCGCGCTTCCACATCTTCGCGCCCCTCGGAACGGAGCCCTCCGGAGGTCAGGCGACCGTCGTCGAGACGAAGACGACGGACCCTCTCGCCGAGACGACCGGCGCGGCCAACTCGGCCGGCGCAGCCGACTCGATCGGCTCGGCCGGCTCGGCCGGCTCGGCCGGCCTGATCCTGGAGACGCGCGCCGGTGAGCGGCTCGTGCGGCTGCTGCCGCGCGGGGCCCGCGCCGAGCTCGCGCCGCTGACGACGGTGGCGGTCGACCGCGAAGGTCGTCCCGAGCTCCGCCGCGGCGAGGTTCGCTTCTCGGTCACGTCGCCCGCGGCGTCGACGCAGAGGTTTCTCGTGAGCGTCGCCTCGTACCACGTCGTCGTCGCGTCCTCGCGCTTTGTTGTAAAGTCGCGCGCGCAGACCGTCACCGTCACCGTCGAGGACGGCGTCGCCGAGATCGAGGACGGCGGTCGCGTCGTCCGCATCGGCTCCGGAGAGACGTGGTCGAGTGTCCAGACCAAGCTAGGCGACAGCGGTCGCACGCGCGCCGGGCTCGCGCGGCCCGCGCGCGAGCACGCACCGTCGGCCCCGCCCGCCGAGGCGCCGAACCCGGCGGCCGAGCAGGACCGTCAGGATCTGGCCGCGGCCCGCGCGGCCCGCGCAGCCGCCGACCCGCGCGTCGCGCTCGCCCTGTACGAGAAGCTCGCCGCGCGCGGCGGCGCCGTCTCCGAGAACGCGATGTACGAGATGGGCGGCATCTATCACGACCAGCTCAAGCAGCCCGGCAAGGCCGTCGCCGCCTGGGATCGCTACCGCACGCGCTACCCGAACGGCCTGCTACGCGCCGAGGCGGATCTGTCGGTCATCGACACGCTCGTCTCGCTCGGCGACGGGAAGCGCACGCTGGGCGAGTCGCTGGCGTTCCTCAAGCGCTACCCCCACAGCGAACGGCGCGGCGAAGTCGCGCGCGTCGTCGGCGACCTGTACCGCGGCGACGGAAACTGCGCCGCGGCGCTCGAGTTCTACCGCGTGGCCCAGGGCGCGAAGGTCACCCACGACGACGCCGACGACGCGTCCTTCGGCCAGGCCGCGTGCCTGTACGCCATGCGCGACGACGGCGCGAGCTCCGCTCTGCGCGCCTACCTCGACCAGAACCCGCGGGGCCGCCACGCGCCCGACGCCACGCGCCTCCTGGGAGACAAGCGGGCGCCATGAACTTGAGGTGGCTCGCTCAAACGCCGGGTAACATGCTGAGGCGTTGGCGTGCTCAACATGAGACGGCGGAGGGCGATTCTCCTCGGAGCGGTTCTGGGACCGTGCCTGCTCGCCGCGCTGCCGGCGTGCAAGCCGCTCCGGCAACCGCTCGGGAGCCTGGCGCCGCTCGGGGGCTCGTCGGGAGCAGGGGGCACGACGACGCCGCCCTCCGATGCGGGGACGCCGGACGGCCCCTACGTCATCACGGGGACGCAGATCCCGTCGCTGCCGCCCGAGTGGGGACCGTGCGATCCGGTCGCGTTCCGGTGCTTTCAAGATCCCAAGGTGCCGGCGGCGCCGGCGCCGGCGAGCTTGTTTTCGGGCGCGCCCGATCCGGATCCGGCGCAGAAGCCCGTGATGGCGTACCCGCTGCCGGGCTCGATGCACCCCATCAACTCAGCGGACATCACGTTCCAGTGGCGTCGCGCGCTGGCCGTTGCGCCGATGGCTCAAACGGTCTTCCGCATTCGGCTCCGACGCGTTAACGGCGACACGTTCGAGTTCTTCGCGCCGTGCAATCACACGAGCGCCGTGCCGCCCGCGCTCGACACCCAGTGCGTCTACCACCTGCCGCCCGGCGCGTGGCTCGATCTCGCGCAGACCGCGCGCGGTGAGATCCTCACGGTCGACGTCGCGGGCGTCGACCCCGACCGCGCGGGCAGCGTCGCGACGTCCGATCCGTTCACGATCTCGTTTTCGCCGGAGTACATCGGCGGCGGCTTCTACTACTGGTCGACCAGCATCCAGGGGACGGTGCGGCTGCTCTTCGGAGGTCGGACGCGGCTCCCGTTCATCGCCGCCAAGTCGAGCAGCAATCCGACGTTGTGCAGCGGGTGCCACACGGTGAGCCGAAGCGGCTCGACGATCGCCTTCACGATGGGCGACAGCCCTGCGGCCGGCGTGCTGCGCGTCGCGCCGACGACGAACCCCGACCAGCCGCTCTTCCAACCTGCGATGACCCACGACAGCGGCACGCTCGCGCTCAACCGCGATGGCTCGCGCGTCCTCGTCTCGACGTCGAGCGGCCTCGTCTTGCGCGATACGAAGACAGGCGCGCACCTCGCCGACGTGCCGCCGTCGTTCCTCGGCGCGCCCATGCGCGGCTACCACCCCGAGTGGTCGCCCGACGACAAGAGCATCGCGCTCACGCTCTCGGCGATGGGCGCATCGGACTGGTCCGTCAGCTCGGGCGCGATCGGCGTCCTGCCTTTCAACGACGGCGCCTTCGGGCCCGTCGAGGTCCTCGTGCCCTCGGGGACGGACTTCAATTTCTACCCGACCTGGTCGCCCGACGGGCACTGGCTCGCCTTCTCGACCGCGCCCCTGGGCCCGCTGCAGACGAGCTACATCCAACCCAACGCGCGGCTGCGCCTCGTGAACCGAGATACGAAGGTCGTGTACGAGCTGCGCAACGCGACGTCGGGGCTCCTGCGCACGTCGACCTGGCCGAAGTTCGCGCCCGCCTCGCAGGCCGGCGGCCTCATGTTCCTCACCTTCAACTCGAAGATCGACTACGGCTTCTTCCTGCCCAACAACGCGGGCGGCTCGCCGCAGCTGTGGATGACGACGATCGACGTCCGCAAGCTCCAGGCGCCCACCGACGATCCGAGCAGCCCGCCCGTGTGGCTGTCCTTCCAAGACGTCAGGGAGCGCAACTACCTCGGCCTGTGGGCCGAGCGCATCGGGTGCCGCGGCGAAGGCAGAAGCTCGGTCGGGTGCGCCGACCACGAGGTCTGCGACCAGGGCGCGTGCGCCATGGTCGCGCCGTGACCGGCGACGCCGCACTGGCGTAGCCGCGCGTCGTGCTAGTGTCCGCGCCATGGCTCAGGAAGCTGAGCGGACGGGGCACGTCCTCGCAGGCAAATATCGGCTGATTCGCGTCGTGGCCCCCGGCCCGCGTGAGGTGCACGAGGCCCGTCACGAGAGCTTCTCGTGGCGCGTCGCCGTGAAGCTGTGGCCGATGACGACGCCGTGGGACGCCTTCCGTCGCGGCGCGGAGCGAGCCATGACGCTGCGGCACCCGGGCGTCATGCAGGTGCTCGACTTCAACTGCGAGCCGGGGCGCGCGCCCTTTCTCGTCCTCGAATGGGTCGACGGGCGGCGGTTGTCGGAGATCCTCGCCGAGGCCGGGCTCCTGCCGCTCGAGCGCGTCGCGCCGCTCATCGAGAGCGCCGCGTGGGCCCTCGCCTCGGCGCACCAGCAAGGCATCGTTCACGGCGAGCT
>JBBQJG010000011.1:0-35851 GCA_038325725.1 Polyangia bacterium
CGGCGGTGCGCGCGCGACCGATCTAGGTACATCGCCTGCTCCTCGAATGGCGTGAGCCTGCGCCCTACTCCTGCCCCGCAGCGTCCGCCGAGGGAGACGCGAGCCCGCAGACGCCCTTGTCACAGGTCACCGGGCTCACACAGATCGGTCCCGCGGGACAAGGCGGTTGAACACCGTGGCACGAGGTCTCGCGCGCGGCCTCCGAAACGGTCATGAACGCCGCGGCTGCGTCCTGCCTGATGGCGGTGTTGGGGCACCCGCCGCCACAGCAGGGGACCACGCCCTCGAAGACCGGGAAGCAGTCGGCGGCCGTCGCGCAATTGCGCGGGTAGCTCTTCGCGCTAATTGAGCTCGAGCCCGAGTCGCACCCTGCCGCTGCCGTGCTCGCGCCCAACAGCATCACGAACACAATTGCCCTCATGTCTCGCCTCCGCGGCGGACAGTGGCATGAAGGCGCCCGGCTGTCAGGTCAGCCCGGCGAGCGGCGCCATGCCGTGCTCGCCGAACGAGGTCAGGTTGTTGATGCCGAAGCCTTTGGCGATCGACATGAACAGCTCGCCGAACCAGTGCGTGCCGTCCGTCATGATGTGCTGGCCCAGCCGGAAGCCGGCGGCGCCGCCCGCGAGCACGACGGGCATGTCGTCGTGGTTGTGCTTCGCGCCGTCGGAGACGTCGCTGCCCTGGAAGATGAGCGTGTTGTCGAGGACGCTGCGCCCGTCGACGTCCTGCATGCCCTGAAGGCGCGTCAGCAGCGCGGCGAAGCGGCGGTACCACCAATAGTCGATGCGCTGGATCTTGTTGATCATCGTGACGTCCGTGCCGTGGTGGGACGTGTCGTGGTGACCGCCCGAGGCGCCGATCATGTTGTGCGGGCGGTTGCTCGTGCTGTTGCCCCACTGGAAGCTGATGACGCGCGTGGCGTCGCACTGGAACGCGAGCGCGATGAGCTCGTGCGCGATGTCGATCGTCTGGCGCGGGTTCGCGAGCATGAACGCCGCCGCCTGCCGCGCCGGCGGCATGCAAACTTTGCCGCCGCCCATGCTCGTCTGGATCGCCATGATGCGCCGCTCGACCTCGCGCACGCTCGTGAGGTACTGGTCCAGGCGCGGCCGATCCTGGCGCGACAGCTTCGGCTGCAGCGACGCCGCCTCGGCCGTCACGAGATCGAGAATGCTCGTGTCCTGCTTGCGGCGCGCCGCCGCCGCGAGGTCCGCGGCCGAGGGCATCGTCGCCGTGCCCGTCGCGAGCCCTGTGAACAGCTGATCGAAGATCTGCCCCGGGTTGTCGTAACGGGTCAGCGGGTTGCCGTCGTTGCCGAAGCTGATGTGATCGCCCACCGCGCACGAAAAGCCGCTGTCGCAGAAGACACCGGCGGCGCGCGCCTGCTCGCCGCCCATGGCCAGGTACGGCCGCTTCGTGCTCTGCCCGAT
The DNA here is from genome assembly GCA_038325725.1 of Polyangia bacterium. GTDB lineage: Bacteria > Myxococcota_A > Polyangia > Fen-1088 > Fen-1088 > DASZFV01. The sequence continues at coordinate 1,431 of JBBQJG010000011.1, forward strand.
CGCCTGCGAGATCGTGTAGTCGATCGACGGCCCGCCCATCTTGGCGTTCGACGCCATCGACACCGAGCGATTCGTGAGGAACGAGCCCGTGCCGCCCGAGTGATCGCCGGGCACCATCGCGGGCTGACGCGTGTTCTGCAGGCCGGAGATCAGCAGCACCTGATTCTTGAGCGAATCGAGCCCCGGCCCGTCCTCTGACGCGGGGAACGTGCCGAGCCCGTCGGCCCACACGCGGTTGCCCGGGCCCATGTTGGGGCCCATCGTGAAGTTCGTGCCCGTGCCCGTCGGGTGCCAGTCGAGCATGTAGTAGCCGTTCGGGTACCAGTAGCCGAGGAAGCGCTTCGGCGCGGCGCCCGTCTGCCCGAGCGCGCGGCGCGGCGCGAGCGACTCGAGGAACGGCAGCCCAATCAGCGCGCCGGCCGTCCCGCCGAGGAACGCGCGTCGCCCGTATCGCTTGCTCATCTTCATGGCGTCACCTCGGTGGCAAGAGCCGCGCGTCGATTCCGGAAGGCGTCGCTCATGACGACGGTCTCGAGCGCGCCGCGCAGGTTGGCCGCGCTGCCGCCCGCCGCCGCCGCGAGCTGATCGCGCAGCGCCCGGTCGCTCGTGAAGTCGCGTCCGATCGAGAACGTCAACATGTTCTGCACGACGCACGGCACGAGCCGCGTATCGGCCGCGAGGATCGCCGAGAGCTGGGTGACCCCGTCGAAGTTCATCGTGCCCGCGGCCGTCGGCAGCTTGCCCGTCGCGTCGATGGGACCGAACTCGTCGGCGGCTCGGTAGCGGCCCACGCCGTCGAAGTTCTCGAGGCCGAGGCCGATCGAATCCATGATGACGTGGCAGGCTTGGCAGCCCGCGCCCAACTTCTGGTGCTCCGCGAGGCGCTGGCGCACGGGCAGGTTCTCGAGGCCCGAGCCCGTGTCGATGTTCGTATTCACCGTCGCGGGCGGTGGTGGCGGCGCCGAGCACAGCAGTCGAGCCATGACATACAGCCCGCGCTTCGTGGGCGACGTGCGGTTCGGGTTCGATTCGCCCGCGAGGAACGCGCCCAGCGTCAGCAGGCCGCCCGAGCGGTTCGTGTTCGCCGTCGACACGCGCTGGAACGCCGTGCCCGTGACGGCCGGCAGGCCGTAGTAGGCCGCGAGCGCCGCGTTCACGTAGGTGAAGTCCGCGTTGAGCAGGTTGGGGATCGCCTTGCCGTTCGTGAGGAAATCGAGGACGAAGCGCTTGTTCTCCTCGACCATCGCGGCGCGCACGGCGTCGTTGAACATCGGGTACGCCATCGCGTCCGGCGTGATCGACTGCATCTTGCCGAGGCCGAGCCACTCGGCGCCGAACGTGTCGACGAGCGCGCGAACGCGCGTCGCGTCGCCGAGCATGCGGGCGATCTCCGCCTTGAGGCCGGCGTCGTCGAGCAGCTTGCCCGCGGCGGCGTCGGCGAAGAGCGCGTCGTCGGGCATCGTCGCCCACAGGAAGTACGACAGGCGCGTCGCGAGCTCGTAGCCGCCGAGGCGATGCGCCGTCGCGACGTTCGCGTCTGGATCGTGCTCGAGGCGGAAGATGAAGTTCGCCGACACGAGCACGGCGCGGAGCGCGGCGATGAGCCCGTCCTTCGGCGTCGGCCCGGCGGCGGCGAGCGTCACGTACGGCGCGAGCTCGGCGTCGACCACCGGGCGGCGCCACGCGCGCGTCGCGAACGCCGACAAGAGGGGCTTCACGCACGTCGCGCCCATGGCCGCATAGTCGCAGCTGACGATGCGCTTGTAGGTGGCGTCGGTCGCGGGGCGCGCAAACAGCTCGGTGATGAGCGTCGCCGACGCCGACAGGTACGCGTCTTGGCGCTCCGGTTGGAGCTGCAGCGTGCCGCCCAACGTGTCGAAGCCGAGCGAGGTCTCGTCCGGCGGAAAGCTGTCGGCCGGCGTGAGCGCCGTGCCGAGGAGATCGTGGACGGTGTTGTTGTACTGCGTCCGGTTGAGGCGAATCGCCGTCGAGATGCCGACGTCGAGCGGCCCGGCGACCCCCGCGGCGCCGCTGCCCGCGACGCCTGCGCCGGCCGTCCCGACGCCGCCCCCCGCGCCCGTCGTACCGGCGCTGGAGGTTCCCGCCGTGCCCGCCGCGGCGCCCTGATCGCCCACGTTGCCGCGACACGCGGCGACGCCCGCGAGCGCGAGTGCGAGCCCGACTCTTCTCCAACCCATTGGAATCTCGTGAAAAAGACGAAGCGACATCCCACAGTCCTCCCGTGGACATAGAAGACACCGGAGCCGGGGAAACGGCTCGCTCAGGCGCGCATTTGTCGCAACATCTGCACGAAGGCGCGCGCCGCCCGGGGCGAAGCCGGCCCGTCGCGCTCGACGAGCACCACGTCGCGCTTCGGCGTCGGGTGCGTCAGCGAGACGGCGACGAGGCCGGGCACGGCGGGCGTCGCGTAGCCGCGCGGCAGGATCGTGAGGCCCAGCCCCGCGCGCACGGTCTCGCGCAGCGCCTCGGCCGAGGCCAGCGTGAGGACGACGCGCGGCGCGAAGCCCGCGGCGCGACACGCCTCGTGGATGATCGTCGACAGGAACGTGCCGTCGGGGACCAGCACGAGCTCGCGGCCCGCGAGGGCCGACAGGCGCACCGAGCGCCGGCGCGCGAGCGGATCTCCGCGGCGCACGAGGGCGACGAGCGGCTCTTCGAACAACGTCGTCGCGCGCAGCCCGCGCAGGGACGCGAGCGGCGCGCCCGCGAGCAAGCCGAGCTCGACGCGGCCCGAGGCGACGAGCCGGGGGATCGCCTCGGCAGAATGAGTGCGCACGCCGAGCCGCACGCTCGGGTACGTCCGCGTGAACTTCGCGAACAGAGGCGGCAGCAGCGTCGCCGACAGGCTCTGGATCGCCGCGACCTCGAGCGCGCCGCCGACGCGCCCCTCGAGCGCGCGCAGATCGTCCTCGAGCGCGGCCACCGCGGCGAGCGCCTCGCGCGCGCGGCGGGCCACGACGAGCCCCGCCTCGGTCGGCGTCACGGGCGCGCGCGGCCGGCGGTCGAGCAGCCGCACGCCGAGCTCGGCCTCGAGCCGCGCCAGCGCGTGGCTCAGCGTCGGCTGCGCCGCGTGCACGCGCCGCGCGGCGAGCGTGAGGCTCCGCAGCTCGACGCAGGCCAGAAAGTACTTGAGGTCGCGCAGCTCCATGCATTCACGATAACAATGCTTTCGATTCATAACTATCATTTCACACAATGCCTGGCGCGGACCAGGCTTGCTTCATGACGAACCCCATCGCGCTGGTCGCCCCCGCTGCCCCGGTCGTCTCCGTCGTTCAGGCCTGGGACGCCGCCCTCTACGACCGCGCGGGGGCATTCGTGCCCCGCCTCGCGGCCGACCTCGTCGACAAGCTCGCGCCGAAGCCGAACGAACGAATCCTCGATCTCGGCGCGGGCACGGGCGACCTCACGAAGCGCCTCGCGGACGCGGGCGCGCGTGTGATCGGGTTGGATGCCTCGGCCGAGATGGTCGCGGAGGCGTCGCGCAAATATCCGGAGCTGACGTTCATCCAGGGCGACGGGCAAGCGCTGCCCCGCCGCCCCGAGCTCGAAGGGCTCGACGCCGTCTTCTCGAACGCGACGCTGCACTGGATGCCGCGCGCGCTCGACGTCGCGGCGGGCGTTCATCGGGCGCTGAGGCCCGGAGGACGGTTCGTCGCCGAATTCGGCGGCGCGCGGTGTTGCCAGGTCGTGCGCGCGGCGGCGGCGGACGTCGTCGCGGAGCTCGGCCTGCCGGACGCGGCGACGCCGGCCTGGTACTTCCCGACGGCGGGCGAGCACGCGGGCGTGCTCGAGCGCGCCGGGTTTCGCGTGCGCGAGGTGCAGTGGTTCGAACGGCCCACGCGCTTCGAGGGCGACGCCGGCGTCGCGACGTGGCTCGCGCTGTTCTGCGCGCCGTTCCTCGCGGCGCTGGGCGCGCGCAGGGACGACGTCGTGGCGCGCATCACCGAGCGCTGCCGCCCGGCGCTGTTCCACGACGACGCCTTCTTCCTCGACTACACGCGCCTGCGATTTCACGCCGACCGGTGAGGGTCCGAGCTACGGCAGCGACATCCAGAACTTCCAGACGCCGAACGTCAGGAGGTTCGTGCTCGCGTCGTCCTGCGGGTTGTGCTGCGGGTTGAGCCCCTTCGTCGTGCAGAAGATCGCCGGATAGCCGGGCATGCAGCCCACGTACTGCACGCAGCTGATCGTCGCGCCCGCGGGCATCGTCACGCCGGGGCCCGGATCATAGGGCATCGTCTGCGTCGTGCAGCCGTTCCGCGCGACCTTCTCGTCGCGGTTCGACATTCCGCAGCCGTAGCTGTTGTTCGGATCCGGATCGTTGTGCGCCTCGAAGTACGCGACCGGGCCCTTGCACGCGCCCTTCGGAACGCCCTGCATGCACCCGGACGCGTTGCCCTGGCCGCGGATGGTCCCCGCGTCGGTGCAGCCGATGAGGTTCGACATCCACGAGCCGCTGCTGAAGCCCTCGATGAAAAGGCGGCTCTTGTCCACGCAGTACTTCGATTCAATCAGCTTCAATGTCTGATCGAAGTACGGCACCTCGGGATCGGGGAACGTCTGCGAATCGAAGCACTGACGGTGCTCGGGGTCGACGGCCGTCGACGGATCGAGTCCGACGATGATCGCGTTTTCGCCCGAGGCGACCTGGATCTTGATGACCTGCATGCCGTTGCTGCCGCACCCGGGGCCGACGAACACGACGGGGTACGCGCGCGCCGGGTTGTAGTTCGCGGGGAGCCACACGTAGAAGTTTCGCGGCGCCTGCGCCGCGGTCACGCCCGTGACCATCTCGCTGTACTTCACGTAGGTCATGAGCGCCTGGTTCGCGGGCATGCCGCAGCCATCGCTCGGCATGACGTGCCCGCCCGTCCCCGTCACGCCGCCCGCGCCCGCGACGCCCGAGCCGCCCACCCCCGCGCCGCCCGTCGCGCCCGCGCTGCCCGTCGATCCACCACCACTCGCGCCGCCCGCCGCGCCGGCCGCGCCCGTGCTACCGGCGACGCCCGTCGCGCCCGCGCTGCCCGTCGCGCCCGCAGCGCCCGTCGCGCCCGCAGCGCCCGTCGCGCCGCCCCCGCCGCTGACGCCGCCCGCGCACGTCGCCGCCGCGCGCGCTGTCGCGTACAGCGCGCACGTGCTCGCCGCCGTCCCGGCGCCCACCTGAAGCGAGCCCGTCGTCGGATAGGCCGCGAGCGCCGAGCCATCGCCCGCGGTCGCGACGAAATAGTAGGCGTGACAGCCGTCGGCGAGCGCGAGCGCGCCCTCGTGCGCGGCGAGCGCCGCCGTGCCGCGCACGCGCGGCAGGCTCGTGCACGCGCCGTCGACGACGACGAACACCTGCGGCACCGCCGCGCCCACGCCGGCGTCGTAGTACGTCGCGCCGAACGTCACCTTGTTCCCGGCCGTGACGCTCTTCGGAAAGTGAATGCCGTCGGTGAGCCGCGGACGCGTGATCTTCGTTTCGACGAAGTCCTGCGTCCAATAGTTCGGCGTCCTCGACGTGCCGCCCGCCGCGAACCCGACGCCGATCAAGTCGAGCTTCGCCGAGAAGATCGAGTCGCGGTGTCCCGTCTCGCCCGCCGCGGCGCCCTTCTCCGAGATCCACCCCGCGACGACGGCCTGCGGATCGGAGACGCCCGCCGAGATGTTCTCTGCGACCGAATTCCACGGCCCCGTGTAGAACGTGAACACGCGCTTGAACGTGTCGGTACCGTCGCACGAGGGGTGTTGAAAGCAGGGCGTGTCGCGCATGTCGAGCGAGTGCGCACGCGCCGAGCGGTTGAGATCGAGCTGCCACTGCATCGGGGGCTGCGGCGGATAGGCCGGCCACCCCTCCGTCGTCGGCGACACGCGCGCGCGGTTCGTCGCATAAAGGACGACGCGTTCTTCGTACGAGGGAGAGTCCCCGTTCGGCTCGCCCAGCGCGGCGGTCGTGACATCGACTTCGTCACGTGGCGCGCAACCGGCGACGCACGCGATCGCGCACGCCGCGAGAGACGCGAAAATCAGGCGCGGAGTCCTCGGAGGAGCCGCTTGGTTCTCGGGGGAGAGAAACATGGCGCGGGAATCCCGGTCGCGAGCTGCGTTCTCATGGTACGCCCGAGGCGCCCGATTGGAACCACTAAGAGCTATGCGCCCGCGTCAACGTCGTCGAGGAGGGACCATGAGCGAACCGACCGCGAACCCATTCATGCCGCCGACCGCTTCGATTGATGCGCCCCCCCAACCCTTGGGAGCCATCGTCCTCGCCGAGCGTGGACAGCGCTTCGTCGCGTTCTTGCTGGACCTGCTGACCATCATCCCCGGGATGGTCCTTTTGGGAGTTGCCGCCTTCATGGCGAAAGGGGCCACTGGCGCGTCGGGCCCGTCCGGCGTCGCGCTCGCGCTCATGGGCCTCGGCGGCATCTATTTTCTGGGCGTCACCATCTATCAGGTCGTCCTGCTCTCGAAGCGCGGCCAGACGATCGGCAAGCGCGGAATGGGCATCAAGATCGTGAAGCTCGACGGCTCGGCGCCCGGCTTCGTGCACGCCGTGCTGCTGCGCGGGTTCGTCAACGGCCTCATCAGCGGCGTCCCCTACCTCGGCGCGGTCTACGCCCTCGTCGACATCCTCATGATCTTCCGCGACGACCGCCGCTGCCTGCACGACATGATCGCGAGCACGCGCGTCGTGAAGGCGATCTAGCGATCTAGTGTTGCTCGTGTTGCGAGACGCGCGCGACGAGCCCGTCGAGATCATGACGCGAGGCTTCGCCGATGAGGCGGCCGCGCAGCGTCCCCTTCGCGTCGAAGCCGAACATCGCGGGGATCGCCCCCTCCCACTGGGGATCGATCGTGTTGACGAAGGCGTCCGAGTCGGCGACCTGGACGATGTTGCGCGTGAGGTTGGGCGCCTGCTGCGCGAGCACCTTGAGGACGCGATCGCCCGCGCGCCCCGGATCGTCGAGCGACAGCGAGACGACGTCGACGCCCTTGCCCTTCATCTCGCGCGCGAACTTGTCGACGAGCGGCAGCTCGGCCAGGCACGGTCCGCACCAGCTGGCCCAGAAGTGCACGAGCACGGGCTTCCCGCTGCCGTGCGCGAGGTGCTTGATGGCCGGCAGATCCATGAGCACGTAACCGGGCGCGCCGCCGGCGGCGACGGGCGTGGGCTCGGCGACGGCAAGCTCGGCCGCGACGTTCACGGAGGGGCCGGCGGCAGCCCGCGGCGCCTGACGCACGAGCACGAAGACGAGCGCGGCGCCGAGCGCGAGCGCGAGACCGATCGCGGGCCCCCGTCGCGCGGGCTCGCTCACGACTTCCCGCTGTTCGGACAACCGACGACCCTCGCTCGCATGCGGGCAGTCTACTCGACCGGCACAGGCTCCGTCTCGCGCTCGCTGTGGCGGCGTTCGAGCTCGGCCTGCATCGACGTGGCCGCGCCGATCGCCGACGGCACGTAATTTCCGCCTGAAATAATGAGCTTGAGCGCCTCCTGCGCGCTCATGGCGACGAGGGCGCAGTGCCTCGATTCGACGAAGAAGAGCCGCCCCGACGTCGGGTTCGGCGAGGCCGGCACGAAGACGCACCACGTCTTGCCGTCGCCTTCGATGGGCCGCCCGCTCGTGAAGCCGAGCAGGTGCGCGCCCAGGCTCTCGCCGGGGATGAGCACGACGTGCGCGAAGATGCCGTCGTGGGTGTCGGTCGTGAGCGCGACCTGCTTCCACGCGCGGTAGAGATCGCGCAGCCCGGGGAGCCGCCGCAATACGGCGTCGGTCGCGCCGAGCAAGAACTGGCCGAGCAAGCTCGTCACGAAGAGCCCGAGCAAATACAGCCCGGCGAGCGCGATCAGGATCCCGACGAACGGATAGTTCACGGCGAAGACCGCGCGCGCCTTGCTGTCGACGTACCAGAGGATGAACACGGTGACGACGAGCGGAATCGCCGCGAGCGCCCCGGCGACGAGCTTGTTGCGAAAGTGAACCTGGAGGCGCCCCATGCGACCGAGGGTACCGCCGGCGCGCGGGGGGCGCCAAAATGCCGCTATCGGAGCTTCGTCGTGCGCGGGGCGTGCAAGTTCAACGTCAGCAGTCCGGCGTAGCCATCGAAGTCCGCGTCGGTCGTCAAGATGCCGAGCCCGCGGCGATAGGCGGCGGCGCAGATGAGAAAATCGGTATTTGACCCCTGGATGCCTTTTGCGCGGCAGCGGTTGAAGAACGAGGCCGCCTGCTCGTAGTCCTCCTCCTCGAGAGGAAGGTCGGAGAAGGCCTTCAGGGATTCACGCAGGGTCTCGTAGGTCTTGGGCTGGGAAATGCCAGAAAGCAGCTCCTGGCGAACGGGGCCGAGCATGATGACGCGCCCTTCCTGAACCAGCTCGGCCAGCTCGGCGACGGCGGGCGTCGAAACGGCCTTTCGTCTGCGAAGAGCGAGCGACCACACCGAGGTGTCGACGACGATGTTCACGATCGCCGACGCTGTCGCTTGTAGTCGTATTTGGCGTCGAATTGGACCTTGCCGAACAGGTCGAGAATCTTCGCCTGCTTGCGGCGCTGCACGTACTCCTCGAGGGCCTGCGTCACGGTGTCCTTCTTCGTGCGCTGACCGCCGACGCGAAGGGCCTCGTCGAGGAGCCGATCGTCGATCGCGAGGTTGGTCGCCATGTGTGAAAGGTTACACATCGAATGACACAGCGGCAACCACGGCGCCCGACCGGCCGCGGCGCTCGCTACTTCCCGGCCTCTTGCGCCCCTTCGCCGCCGAGCTTGATCCACTTGTCGTCGCGGTTCTTCCAGACCTGCTGGTGGACGGCGCCCTTGGCGCGCGGGCTCGAGACGCCGCCGTAGGGCGCGGCCGCCGTCTCAAGGATGCGGGTTCGGATCATTTTCTCGGACAAACGTCTTTCGTCAGACGTCGAACGGGAGCCCGAGCTGCGTCGCGAGAAGGGCCGCTTCGCGCCCGTATTCGGGGATCGCGGGAGCTCCGTCGTGTGCCTTTGCAAAGAGCTCGAAGGCCGCCGAGGTGTTGCCGAGGCGCTGGTGCGCCTTCGCGGCGCAGGCCATCGCCGACCAGTTCTCTGGGTCGAGGCGCAAAACGTCCTCGAGAAGTGCGACGGCGGTCTCGAGCCGTCGGCGAACGAAGAAGTGCGGCTTGCCGAGCGGCGGCGCGCCGTCGAGCGAAATCTCGCTCTGCAAGAGGGCGACCGCGCGCGCATAAAGCTTGTCGCGCGTCTCCTTCATCACCGCGTCCATGGTCATTGCTCCCGATCGAACATCGAGTGGACGAAGGTCTTCCCGTTGGGCAGCTTCACGGCGAGCGCTTGTCGCAGCCGAAGATCGGCTTGGCGCGCCGAAGCCGCGATCTCTTCTGTGCTCCGGAGGGTCATGACGCCCGCGAGTCCAGCGAGGCTCGCGTAAGACGTGCGGCTGACGGCGGGAAGCTCGGGCGTCGGTTCTTGCGTGACAACGGAGCAAAGGCCGTCGGTCGCTAACCAGTGATGCATCCGCCTAAAGAGCGCGAGAGGTTCGACGTACTCGAACAGGAGCGCGGCGTGGAGGAGGTCGAAGGACCCCGCGGGCAAGTCGACGCGTAGCACATCGCCCTCGAGCAAGCGCAGCCGGTCACCGAGCGCGTCGCCGCTTCGTCGCGCGCGCGAGAGGTAGTCGCCGTTGAGGTCGACCCCGACGACGAGCTCCGTCACCGACGGATCCACATGCGAAAGATCTCCCCCCGTCGTGCACCCCAGGATCGCGAGGCGCGCGGGCCGACGCTCGGCGTACGCCGCCGTGAACAACGCGCGCAGGACGGCGGATTGCCCGACGGCCTCCATGTGCGCCTCGTAGTCGTCGGCGGGGATGCGCAGCCAAGGGTTGTCGTTCACAGGGACGCCTCGGAGCTGGTCAGGGGATTGGGGCTCGGCCGGTCATTTTTGCAGATGCTCCGCGCGCAGGTCGTCCATGCGCTTGGCCCACGCGCGCGGCCCGCCTTCTTGGATCTCGCGCACAATCTTGCGCGCGGACCCGTCGAGCTTCTTGGCGTCGGGGACCCAACGCGATCCCCACGCGCCGATCTGCACGACGATCGGAAGCAGCAGGATGCCTTTCTCGGTGAGCGAGTAAATCGCCTTCTGCTTGTGCGTCGGATCGTCGGCCTTCGTGAGCAGCCCGTGCTCGACGAGCCGCGCGAGCCGGTCCGCGAGGATGTTCGACGAGATGCGCTCGTCGGACTGCAGCAGCTCGCGAAAGTGCCGCTTGCGCGAAAACATCAGGTCACGCAGCACGAGCAAGGTCCACGTGTCCCCGAAGATCTCGAGTGACAGGCTGATCGGACAGTAGGAGCGCGGGTCGGCCGAGGGCATGACTTACTGCTTGCGTTTTACAACCACTGACCTAAGTTGCCAACCGGTTGCGAAACGCAAGCATCCCCCTCGGCGTTCAACCCGAACCTTCCAAGCACGGAGTCGACAATGCCAATGCAGACGTACACGGGAAGCTGTCATTGCGGAGCGATCCGCTTCGAGGCGGACCTCGACCTCGACGAAGGGTCGAACCGCTGCAACTGTTCGTACTGCGCGAAGGCGCGCACGTGGTTCGCGTTCGCGAAAGGACCGCAGCGCTTTCGCCTGCTGGACGCCGCCGGGGTGTCCGAGTACCGCTGGACGCCGCCCGGCGACCTCGAGCCCCACCTGACGTTCACGTTCTGCCGCACCTGCGGCGTCCGCACGTACGCGCGTGGCAACGTCGACGCGCTCGGCGGAACGTTCCACGCTGTCTCCGTGCCCGCCCTCGATCTCTCACCCGAACAGCGCACGGCGATTCCGGTCCGCTATGTCAACGGCCGCGACCGCCGCTACGACGAGAGTCCCGCCCACCCCGAGGCGATGTGACCACGGACGATTCACATCGTGAAGACGCCGCGCCGACATATGCCGTGATCACACACGGGGGGCGGCGGCGCGGCGCACGGGCAGGCCGACGGGTTCGGCGAGTTGCGCGCGAAATCGGAGAGATACTCCATCTGAGCCTTCGCGCTGACCGCGGCGGTCGGACAGCTGCACGAGCCCCCGCCGCAGAAATTTCCCTCGGGGACCGACACGCAATCCGAGCTCACCGCGCACGACTGATCGTAATCGGCCGCGCGCATCTCCAGGCAGTTCTTGGCGCCTGCGGGCAGCGTGCCTTCGACGGCGCCGTTCTCCGGCAGATTGAAGGTGACGTCGACGCACTCTTCGGGGCCGGTCGCGGTGCAGACGGGCACCGAGTGCCTCAGCTCTCCGGGCGTCGCGCACATGTGCGCGATGTACTGGCCGGCCGGCGCGTAGGCCGGCCGATAGCAGGTCGCGCCGCCACCACAGGTCGACGTCGGATATATGCGGCCGTCCCACTTCAGCTCGGTGCCCGTGAAAGCGGTGCCCAGCAGCAGGCACGCGCCGCCCGCCGGACACGCGAACGGCTGGCACTGGTCCGAGCACATCACCAGGCACGAAGGGATCTCGATCGGGACCCGCTGCTTCGTGACGGTGAAGATCGTGATGTGCGCGGGCGGACCGCACGTCATGTCGCAGAACGACGGGCTCGAAGGCACCTTCAATCGCAGCGTCACCGTCCCCGGCGAGCCCGTCGAGCCGGCGGTGCCCGTCGTGCCGGCAGTGCCCGTCGTGCCGGCCGTGCCTGTCGTGCCGGCCACGCCCATCGTGCCGGCCGTGCCCGTCGTGCCGCCCGCGCCGGCTGAACCGGTGTCGCCGCCGCCGCCTTGGCCGGCGGTGCCGCTCGGCTGCAAGGACACGGACCCGCAGCCGAGGCCGAGGCCGAGCGCGAGCATCAACGAGGCGACTCGGACGGAGCGGGAGACTGCGAAGGACGAAACGGCGATGGACGGCATGACCGCAGCGGGAGCAAAGCTCGCGCCGACTCTCGCGAGGCCCCGCCGTCGCCGCCTGTGGCGCGGCGGGATCCCCCCGCCCTCAAATATCTGACGAACGCGCGCCACCCGAGGCGGGCCCATGCTCCCCCCTCCCGGGCACCCTGAGGCGCTTCCGCTCGGAGAAGTGTCAACGATGTCCCCGGACACCTGGAAAGGAACTTCCCGGTTGCTCACGTCGCTACAGGGACAGAACGCATCTCCATCCGGATGGCTCGCGCTTCAATCGCAACTCGTGCTCTCCACACAACAGGGGGACAACGCCTCGAGAACTCACAACAGAAGCGGACAGCCTCGCTATCGCGGACGTCGGACTTCGCCCTTCAAACATCAGCCGCAGAAACGGGGTCTCTGTTCGAGACTTCCCGAGCCGCTTCCACCTGTCTTGGCCAATGCGATGGATGGTGGTCCTGTTCGACCGCGTGAACGCCACGCCTGAAACTGGTACCAACCGAACTCGGCTCTGACCGTCGGTGGACTGGTACAGTTCGTCAATGCTTAGCCACAGCATCCGGGCTGACAGGCCGTGACCTCGGCTCACACGAGAGGACGGCTTGGACCAGCTCGTCCGTGACAACGTCGTCGTAGGTCGAACCAGCGCCGCCGGCCAACAGGACTACGATGCTCACAGGAAGATGAATCATAAGCGGCCTCGTCTGGCTAACGATACTGCCGTTCAGCGGCGGGCGCGAGAGGGAGGCGCGTAGCGCCGACCGACGCGACCGTCCGCTGCAACGGCCTGTTAGCCAGCGGACTCTCTCTCGTCTACTTCGGTACGCACGCCATTTCCACACCGCGAACAACGGCCGGCAATGGTGACGATGCCGTTCTCCTCGTACTCGGCCGGATCTGTCATACCCAGATCAGCCGCGTTGCAGACGTCGCACCACGTATTTTCGAGCATCCACCGCTGCTCGTGTTGTTCTCGAGCGAAAAAGTTGCGATCGGTGCGCGGCATCGGCGTGTCTGGCTAACTAGTCATTCTCCATCAACTGATAATCCTGAACCAGAGCCATGTTCGGCTTGTGCGAAGGAAAGTCGAGTCGTTATTCCGTGGGGTTGCGAAGGATTTGTCGCTGGATAAACAAATAAGAGTAGCGGCGAAATGCAGCGGATTAGGGCGATCGCGCACAGAGCGCCCAATCGTTCATTGTTACCCCGTCAGCAATGTACCCACGCTCCCCGGCGACGCCAACGACGCGGCAATCTCTCCTGCGCCGACGATGTGAACCGCCGCGACTCCCGCTTCCAATGACTCGAATGCCTCCTCGAGCTTTGGGATCATTCCGCCCACGACCGTGCTCGCCGCGATCGCCGCGCGCGCTTCGGCGACCGTCAATCTCGCGATCCGCGACGACGCATCGTCATTGTCTCGCCGCACGCCGCCCACCGCCGTGCACGCCACCAAGGCGTCCGCGCTCAACGCGCCCGCGAGCTGGCTCGCGACGACGTCGGCGTTGATGTTCCACACGCCACCTGAATCGTCCGCGCCCAAGCACGCGAGCACGACCAACCGCCCCGCCGCCTCCAGCGCCGCGAGCAATCCGACATCGAAGCCCTCCACATCACCCACGAAGCCGAAGTCCACCGGCGCGGCTCCGCCGCCCGAGACGACGCGCGGCGGTCGCCTCACGGCCCGAATCACGCCGCTGCTGCCGCTCATCCCGACGGCGGGCACGCCCGCGCCCCGGAGCGCCGCGCACAGATCGACGTTGAGCTTCCCGGCGACGACCATCTTCATCACGTCGAGCGTCGCTTCGTCCGTCACGCGACGCCCGCCGACGATCCGCGGCGACAACCCGAGTCGCTTCGACAGCTCCGTCGCCTGGGGCCCGCCGCCGTGAACGACGATGAGCCGATGCCCCGCCGCGCGCGCGGCGGCAACCTGCGCGGCGACGATCCCCAGGACGGGCGGCGCGAGCACGTCGCCGCCCAGCTTGAGCACGGCGCGCATCACGGCCACGGGCCGGGGTCCTCGAGCGACATCGTCTCGGGCAGCCCCAACATCAGGTTCATGTTCTGGATGGCCTGACCCGCGCCACCCTTGATGAGGTTGTCGAGCGCGCTCACGATGGCGAGCGTGCGCTTCCCCGTCGCCGCGTCGACGTCGCCCAGCGTGAAGCCGACCTCCGCGAAGTTCGCGCCCGCGACCGCCGCGACCTCGGGCAACCGCTCGCGCACGTAGCGAACGAACGGCTCGTCGTCATACTGCGCGGCGAACAGCGCGCCCAGGCTCTCGGTGGTCGCGCTGGCCGCGACCTCGACGAACGCCGTCACGAGAATTCCGCGCGACAGCGGCGCCGACACCGGCACGAAGCGCAGCTCGAGGCCCTGGGCGCCCGCCGCCGCCAGCGTCTCGGTGATCTCGGGCGTGTGCTGATGCTCCAGCACCTTGTACGTCTTCAAGTTCACGGCGCGCACGGGGTGATGCGTGCCCGCGGAGGGCGCGATCCCGCTCCCTGAAGAGCCCGTCATCCCGACGACGTGCACGACGCCCGCGAGCTTCCCCGCGCGCGCGAGCGGCAGCAGCGCGAGCTCGATCGTCGTCGCGAAGCACCCCGGCGACGCGACCGCGCGCGCCGCCGCGATCTTCGCGCGGTTCAGCTCCGGCAGCCCGTAGACGAACGTCCCCAAGAGCTCGGGGTGCGGGTGTGCGCCGCCGTAGTAGCGCGCGTACGCCGCCGCGTCGGACAGGCGAAAGTCGCCCGACATGTCGACGATCTTCGCGCCCGTCTTCAAGATCGCTGGCGCGTGCTGCGCGCTCACCTTGTGCGGCAGCCCCAGCAACGCAATGTCGGCGCCCGCGGCGGCCTCGGCGGGCGGCACGTTCTCGAAGCGCAGCGGCGTCCGCCCCGTGAGCGGCGGGTGCACGGCGCCCAGCGGCTCGCCGACGTGATCGATGGACACGACCCGCACGAGCTCGACCTCGGGGTGAATCAAGAGCCGCCGGATCATCTCGGCGCCGCCGTAGCCGGTGCCGCCGATGACGACCGCCTTCCAGCGCTTCGCCAGCTTCATCACGCGATCATGTTACGGCAAACGCGCGCGTTCGGTCAGGGTGTGCCGGCGTCGCTCGTCTCGTCGTCGCCGATGATGACCGTGCCGCGCTCTTCCAGCGGGCCGTCGTAGGCGTCGCTCACCGGCGGGCCGGCGTCCGAGACCGGCACGCAGACGTAGCCGTTGTCCATGGCGTCGGCGCAGAACTGCTTCGACGGACCGCACCCCCCGAGCGTCGCGCCGAGGGCGAGGGCCAACGCGGCGGCCGGAACGCGCCAAGAACGTGACGAGGAGGAGCTGATGGGCGTCATGCGACCGCGATGATCGAGGCCTGAGGCTCCCGCTGTCAAGAACGGGTGCGCGTGTTGACACCCCCAGACCCCACCCCTAACCTTCGGACCTCCGTGCGTCGACGATTTTACGGATCCCTCGCCTTGCTCGCAGTTGGGGTCCTGGCCGCAGCGCCCGCGACCTCGGCTCCCCCGACCCCGTCATCGACGGTCGCGCCGTGCGCCATCACGCCGGCGGGACCGCCGCCGCCGCTGCTCAAGCTGGCGGACGTGCGGCCCGGCATGGTCGGGCAGGCGCTGACGGTCTTTCAGGGCACGAAGCCCGAGCCGTTCAAGATTCGCGTCGTCGCCATCCTCAAGCAGTTCCTGCCCAAGCAGGACGTCATCCTCATCCGCGCCGAGGACCCGCGCGTCGAGCACTCCGGCATCGTCGCCGGCATGTCGGGCAGCCCCGTCTACATCGACGGCAAGCTCATGGGCGCGATCGCCTACGCCTGGTCCTTCTCGAAGGAGCCGCTCGGCGGCGTCACGCCGATCGAGAACATGCTCGCCGAGAGCACGCGCCCGCGGCGCCGCTCGCCGGACGACATCGCCATGGCCGAGCCCCTCGCCGAACCCGATGACATCGCCGGGCGTGGCTTGCCCGCGCTCGCGGGCGTGAGCGGCGATGGCCGCCTCGTGCGTGCGTCCGTGCCGCTGTCCGTCTCGGGGTTCACGGCGCGTACGCTCGCCGACCTCACCGACGAGCTGCGCCCGACGGGTCTCGTGCCGATGCAGGCGGGCGGCGGACGCAAACTCGGGGGCAAGCTCGAGCCCGGTCACGTCGAGCCGGGCTCGGCGATCGGCGTCGAGCTCGTGCGCGGCGACATGAGCATGGTCGGCACGGGCACGGTGACGTACGTCGCCGGGTCGACCGTGCTCGCCTTCGGCCACCCGATGTTCGGCATCGGCGAGGTGTACCTGCCGCTCGTCGACGCCGAGATTCATGCGTTTCTCCCCAGCCTCGCGCAGTCGTTCAAGCTGTCGTCGCCGCTACACGAGATCGGCGTGCTCGTGCAGGACCGCGCGTCCTGCATCATCGGCTCGCTCGACGCGCACTCGACGATGATGCCCATCGAGGTGCGCATCACGGGGCCGGAGGGCCACACGCGGACGTTCCACGCCGACGTCGCGCGCAACCGTCGCCTCACGCCCATGCTCGCGTCGGCCGTCGTCTCGAACGCCGTGTCCGACGCCGAGCCCGACGTGACGGACGTGATCGCGACCGTGACGGCCAAGCTGGCCGTGCGCGGGCACGAGACGCTCGAGCTGCGCGATCAGCTGTTCTCGGCCGAGGGACTCTCGGGGCGCACGATCGCGGGGTCGCGCGGCCTGCGCGCGCTCGGCGAGCTCATGTTCAACCCGTTCGAGCCCGTCGTCATCGATCGCCTCGACGTCGACGTGAAGCTCGAGCTGCGGCGCGACGGCGCCGACATCGTCGGCGTCGCGTTGCCGCGCGACACGGTGCGCGCGGGCGAGACCGTGCCCGTTCGCGTGACGCTGCGGCCGTACGCGGGCCCCGAGTACGTCGAGACGGTGCCCGTGAAGATCCCGCAGACCGTCGCCGGCCAGTCGGTGCGCATCGAGGCCGCGTCGGGCGTGGTCGTGCGCCCCGACGTGGCGCCCGCCGAGACGCTGACCGGTATGTTCGAGAACCTGCGCCAGTACTACACGGCGGCGAACATCGTCGTCTCCGTGTCGACGCCCGACGAGGGCGCGGCGCTGCGTGGGCACCTGCTCACGGGGTTGCCCGCGTCGGCGATGGACACGCTGCGGCCCGGGACACAGAGCCGCCGCGCCGACGGCTACCACATCAACGAGCGCACGGTGTTTTCGTCGAAGCGTCTCGTGTCAGGTCGCCAGGAAGTCACCGTCGCCGTGCGGAACGACGTGCTCGGGCGTCGTCCCTGAAAACACACCCTCCTCTTTATAGATAGGCACCGCCCCATGAACCGCCGAGCTCCCTTCCTGATCGCCGCGTCGTTCGTCACCGCGTCGTTACTCGCCGCCCCCGCGCTCGCGACGGCGGCGAAGTCGTTTCACCAGGCGACGTCGAAGGACTTCGAGGACGGTGAGGCGACGGGCAGCATGGTGCTGCCGACGGGCGAGGTCGTGCCCGGCATGAAGTCGACGAGCGTCGAGACCGAGGGCGCGGCGTTCGTGTGGTGCGCGGCGCTGTCGCGCGACGGCGCGACGGCGTACTTCGGCGCCGGCGACGACGGGAAGATCTTCGCCGCCGATGTCAAAGGAACGGGCAAGGACAAAGAGAAGGCGCGCAAGCTCGCGACGCTCGACGCGCCGTGGGTCACGGCGCTCGCCGTGCGGCCCGACGGGTCGCTGCTCGCGGCGACGACGCCGGGCGGGCGCCTCTTCACCGTCGATCCGAAGTCGGGCGCCGCGAAGGTCTTCGCGACGTTGCCCGTCGAGCACCTGTGGACGCTCGTCTACGACGACAAATCGGCGACGGCGTACGTCGGCACGGGCGGCCCCGGCAAGGTCTTCGCCGTCGACGCCAAGGGCAAATCGCGCGCCGTGTGGGACGCGCACGACAAGCACGTCGTCGCGCTCGCCGCGGCCGACGCGAGCCACCTCTTCGCCGGCACGTCCGAAGAGGCGATCCTCTACCGCGTCGGCTTCGACGGCAAAGCCGAGGCCGTGCAGGACTTCGAGGCGGAAGAGGTCCGCGCGATCGCGCGCGTGGGGGACGCCGTTTATGTCGCCGTCAACGACTTCGACAAGGCGACGGCGACGCCACCGCTCGGTCCGCCCGCCGCGAAGGGCACGAAGGTCGTCATCTCGTCGGGCGGCACGCCGTCATCCGCGGGCGTGCTCCCGCGCCCCGGCCAGCGCAAGTCGAAGGCCGCCGTGTACCGCCTCGAGCGCGACGGCCGCATCGAGCAGGTCTTCTCGATCGCAGACGGCTACTTCACGTCGCTGTCCGTCGACGACAGTTCGGCCGACGTCGCCGTCTATGTGGCGAGCGGCGCGCAGGGCCGCGTCCACCGCATCGCCGCCGATCGGACCGTGGGCCTCGCCATCGACCTGCCCGAACGCCAGGCGCTCGCGCTCGTGCGCACCGGCACCGGCTTTCTCGTCGCCACGGGCGACGCGGGCGCCGTCTACCGCGCGCGGCCGGCCACCGGCGCTGGCGAGGCGACTTATCTTTCGAAGGTCTTCGACGGCGAAGCGCGCGTGAGCTGGGGCTTGCTGCGGTGGCGCGGCTCGAAGGGCCTGGTCATCGAGACGCGCAGCGGCCTGACGGCGAAGCCCGACGACAACTGGTCGGCGTTCCAACGCCTCAAGTCCCAGCGCGCGAGCCTCGACGGCGGCGCGGGCGAGATCGCGAGCCCGGCCGCGCGCTACGTCCAGTACCGCGCGACGCTCGACGGCGCGGCGGGACGCCTGCGCGAGATCTCGCTCGCGTTCCTGCCGCAGAACCAGCGCGCGCGCGTGATTGAGTTCACCGCTTCCGATGGGTCAGCCTCGGGCGGCGTACCGCCGGCGGCCGGCACGTCGCTCACGCGCGCCCACACGAACGTCCTCAAGCTGCGCTGGAAGGTCGAGAACCTCGACGGCGACGAGCTCGACTACCGCCTGTCCTTCCGCGAGCAGAGCGAGGCCACCTGGCGCCCGCTCGGCGTCGGCAGCGATCCGACGACGCCCCTGCTGAAGCCCGAGCTCGATTGGAACACCGAGGGCCTGCCCGACGGCACCTACGTCATTCGCGTCGTCACGAGCGACGAGCGCGCGCAGCCCGCCGAGCGCATCCTCGATTCGACGTACCTGTCGCCGCCCGTGCTCGTCGACAACCGCAAGCCGGACGTCGCCGGGCTCGCCGCGAAGGGTCCTTTTGTCTCGGGCCGCGCGCGCGACGACGCCAGCCCCATCACGCAGATCGAGGTCGCCGTCGACGGCGCCGACTGGCACGAGGTCGCGCCCGCCGACGGCATCTGCGACGATCTCGTCGAGACGTTCACCGTGAAGCTGCCCGCGCTCGCGCCCGGCGCGCACGCCGTCACCGTGCGCGCGTGGGACAGCGCCGACAACGTCGGCGCCGCATCGATCACCGTCAAAGGCGCCGGGAAGTAGTGGCCAGCGACACCGACCCGGCGCTCGCGACGCCGTTGCGGCCCGCGCCCGAGGTCGTCCAGATCGAAGTCGGGCTCTTGCAGAACTTCTGCGAAATTCTCTTCTGCCCCGACACGCGCGAGGCGGCCCTCGTCGACCCGGCGTGGGAGGTCGATCGCCTCTTCAAAGAGATCGCGGCGCGCAAGTTGAAGGTGACGACCGTGCTCGTCACGCACACGCACAACGATCACATCGAAGGCGTCGCCGAGGTCGTCGCGAAGACGGGCGCCGTCGTCGTCGTGAGCCCGCGCGAGGCCGCCGCCGTGCGCGGCGACGCCCAAACGCTGGTCGACGCCGTCGAGCTGCGCGACGTCGCCATCGGCCGCCGCGGCGTGCGCGTGCTCGACACGCCCGGGCACACCGTGGGCGGCACCTGCTTCCTCGCCGACGGGTACATCGTCACGGGCGACCTGCTTTTCATCGGAGGCTGCGGCCGCACGGACTTTCGTGGCGGCGACGTGGCGATGATGTGGCGCAGCCTGCAGCGCGTCGCCGCCCTCCCCGAGGAGACCCGCGTCTACCCGGGCCACGACTACGGTCCGACGCCGACGTCGACCATCGGCCAGGAGCTCCGCACGAACCCGTACCTACTCTGCAAAACCTTCGAAGAATTTCGCGCCTTGCGGGAACGCAAACGCGCCTGACGCATCTCACGCCCCGTGCTCAGCGCAGAATCTCCCGACTCGTTCGCCGACTCCTTCGCCCCCAAGGGGGTTTCCGAGGGCACGATCGTGTTCCTCGTCGCGGCGATCCAGTTCATCAACGTCCTCGATTTCATGATGGTCATGCCGCTCGGGCCGGACTTCGCCCGCGGCCTCGGCATCCCGACGTCCCAGCTCGGCTTCGTCAGCAGCGCCTACGCGCTCGCCGGCGCGCTCACGGGGTTCTTCGGCGCGTCCGTCCTCGACAAGTTCGAGCGCAAGCGCGCGCTCACGATCGCCGTCCTCGGGCTCATCGTCGGCACGGCGGCGGGCGCGATGGCGCAGGGCCTGGGCACGATGATTGTCGCGCGCTTCGTCGCGGGCGCCTTTGGCGGCCCCGCGACGTCGATCGCGCTTTCCATCGTCGCGGATGTCGTCCCGCCCGCGCGGCGCGGACGCGCCATGAGCAAGGTCATGGGCGCGTTCTCGATCGCGTCGAGCATCGGCGTGCCCGCGGGGCTCCGCCTCGCCCGCTACGGCGGGTGGCGCTCGCCGTTTCTCGTCGTCGCCGCGCTCGGCCTCGTCATCCTCGGCGTCGCGACGCGCCGGATGCCCGTGCTGCGTCTGCACCTCGTGAACCCACCCAAGACGACGGCGCGGCAACGCATGCTCGCGCTCTTCGCGGACCCGACGGTGCGGCTCGCGCTGCTCACGAACGCCCTCGTGTTCGGCGCGGCATTCCTCGTCATCCCGAACATCGCAGCGCACCTGCAGCAGAACCTCGGCTACCCGCGCCCGCGCCTCGAGTACGCGTACATCGTGGGAGGCGTCACGAGCATCTTCGTGCTGCTCGTCGCGGGACGCACCGTCGACCAGCGCGGCCCGGCCTTCGTCTCGGCTTGGGGCACGCTCGTGCTGGGCGCCGCGCTCGTGCTGGGCTTCATCGCGCCCAATCGATTTTTCCACCTGCCCACGTTCGGCCTCTTCGCGATCTTCATGGCCGGCATGTCGATGCGCAACGTGAGCCTCGGCTCGCTGTCGACGCGCGTGCCGCGTCCGCACGAGCGCGCGGGCTACATGTCGTTGCAATCGGTGTCGCAACAGCTCGCCATGGGCCTGGGCGCCGGGATCTCGACGGCGATGTTGCGCAACACGGCCGACGGTAAGCTCGCGGGCATCGGGCTCATCTCGAGCATCGCCCTCGGGCTCTCGTTCGCGCTCCCGTTCCTGCTGGCCGCGATCACGCGCCGCGTGAGCACGCGCGAGGCGATGGTCGCTGTTGCCGTGCCGCCCCCGATCGCCGTCAGCGCCTGAAACATTTTTCCGCGTGTCACTTCCCTGTTGGGGAAGACGACACATGTTGGTGCCTCCCGCCTGACGCATGGCGCGGTCACCTGCGACGGGCGTCGTTGTAGGCCTCGGCGTTTCAATGCACCATGCGACTTCCAATTTTCCCTATAAAGGGCCTCGGAGGACGACGATGACCTTTTCGAAGCGCGTGACGGGCTTGAGTGGAATGGTGGCTTTGGTGGTCGCGGGCGGCGCGGTCGTCGCGATGACGGCCCAACAAGGGTGCACGCGCACCGGGACGGTCGAGCCTGACCCGGTCGTGACGACGGCCGCGGTCGTCACGAAGATCGACTGGATGCAGTTCGGCGGCGGGCCGAGCCACTCGGGAAACAACACGCAGGAGACGCAGGTCTCGCAGTCGACTGTTTCAGGGCTGACGAAGCTCTTTCAAGTTGGCCTCCCGGAGACGGCCGAGGGTCAGCCCGTCGTCCTCACGGGCGTCACGACGTCGAACGGCGTGCGTGACGTCGTCTACGTGACGACCCGCAATGGCTACCTGGTCGCGATGGACGCGTACACGGGCGTCACGATTTGGCAGAAGCAGCTCGGCAACACGAACATCACGATGTCGTCGCCGGCGATCGAGCCCTCACGCAACTTCATCTACAGCGTCGGCCTCGACGGCTCGATCCACAAGCTCGCCGTCGGCACGGGCGTCGAGACGACGGGCGGCGGCTGGCCCGAGCTCGCGACGCTCAAGACGAACGTCGAGAAGGACGGCACGGCGCTCACGATCGCGACGTCGGGCGGCGTGAACTACCTCTACCTCGGCGCGGGCGGCTACGACGGCGACGGCGGCGAGTACCAGGGCCACGTCACGACGGTCAACCTCGGCACGGGCGCGCAGAAGGTGTTCAACGCCATGTGCAGCAACAACACGAACCACCTCGGCGCCGGCGGCTGCTCGGGACAGAAGTCGGGCATCTGGGCCAAGGCGGGCATCACGTTCGACGCGCTCACGAACCGCATCTACGCGGCGACGGGCAACGGCACGTTCACGCCCGGCAGCTTCATGTGGGGCGATTCGATCCTCGCGCTCAATACTGACGGCAGCGGCGCCGGCAACGGCAACCCGCTCGACAGCTACACGCCGACGAACTTCCAGTCGCTGCAGAACTCCGACAAGGATCTCGGCAGCACGAACATGGTCATCCTGCCCAACAACGGCAGCAAGTACCCGCACCTCGGCATGATGAGCGGCAAGGATCAACTGCTGCGCCTCATCAACCTCGACAACATGAGCGGCCAGGGCGCGCCCGGGAAGGTCGCGGGCGAGATTTCGCAGACGGCGCTCGCGTCGGGCGGCGAAGTGCAGAACCCGGTCGCGACGTGGATCAACCCCGCTGACAACTCGACGTGGGTGTTCGTCGTGTCGCCGTCGAACGGCATCAACGCGTCGAAGCTGGCCGTCGACGGCACGGGCAAGCCGACGCTCAACAACATTTGGCACACGGGCGGGGGCGGCGGCGGCGCGCACGTCGCGAACAACGTTCTTTACTGGGCGTCGAACGGCAACATCCACGCGCTCAACCCGACGACGGGCGCGCAGCTGTGGAACAGCACGATCATCGGGCAGATCCACTGGCAGACGCCCGAGGTCGTCAACGGCGTTCTGTACATCACCGACAGCGGCCGCAAGATGACGGCGTTCAGCCTCGGGGGCGTGGGCGCCGGGCCGGCGCTGTCGCGCACGGGCTGGGTCGCGTCGGCGTCGGACGGCACAGCGTCGGCGTCGAGCGTGCTCGACGGCAACACGGCGACGCGCTGGACCTCAGGCAAGGCCATGGCGGCCGGCATGTGGTTCCAGATCGACATGGGCGGCGCCAAGACGCTCGACTCGATCGTCATGGACTCGGGCGGCAACGCCAACGACTACGCGCACGCGTTCCAGGTGTTCGTCTCGAACGACGGCACGAACTTCGGCACGGCGGTCGCCACGGGCACGGCCTCGGCGCCGCTCATTCAATCGAGCTTCCCCTCGAAGACGGCGCGCTACTTCCGCATCGTGCTGCAGGCGTCGACGGCGACGAACTGGTGGTCGATGGTCGAGGTCAACGCGTACAACAGCGGGACCGGCGGCGGTGGCTCGGGTGGTGGCGGCAGCACGGGCGCGGCCGGCAGCACGGGCGCGGCGGGTAGCACAGGCGCGGCCGGCAGCACGGGCGCGGCGGGTAGCACAGGCTCCGGCGGCGCGAATGGCACGCAGATCAACGCGGGCGGCCCGGCGGCGGCGCCGTTCGTCGCGGACGTCGACTTCGCGGGTGGCACGACGATCAATCACGCCAACACGATCAGCACGACGGGCCTCACGAGCCCCGCGCCCGCCGCCGTTTATCAGACGGCACGCACGGGCAACTTCACGTACACGATCCCGGGCTTCGCAACCGGGTCGTCTCACAAGGTGCGGCTGCACTTCTGCGAGACCTACTTCACGACGGCGGGCTCGCGCACGTTCAACGTCTCGATCAACGGCACGCAGGTGCTGGCGGCCTACGACATCGTCGCGGCCACGGGCGCGAAGAACAAAGCGGCCATCCGCGAGTTCACGGTGAACGCGAACGCGAGCGGGCAGTACGTCATCGTCGCGACGAGCGTCGTCAACAACAGCCTGATCTCCGGCATCGAAGTTCAGTAGCGCGTCGCCCGCCGCGGTTCGAGCGGCGGGCGCACGAAGATGTCGGCGTCAGCCTTTGTGCGAACAACCGGCGGCCAGGGTTCAAACCTTGGCGCCGGGTAGGCACTCAAAGCAGCCTCGCCTCGACCATTTGGATGGATCGTTGGGGGCAATTGAGCGGCACCACGGGACTCTGAGCGCCGCGACGGCCGGTCGTCCGCTGCCTCCAGGCCGCGGCCGTGCGCTCCTGCGCTCCCTCGCTCGCTGCATTTCCGGCGGCTCTTATCTGTTTATGAAATCATGATGCCGACTGGGTTGCCCGATGGCCTGAGATGACTGTGGCTCCGGATTATCCGTTGGTGGAGAATGCTAGTTGGACGGACAAAGCGATGTCTTCAGGAATGCGCGCACTGATGGCGGCGGTGGCGGGTACGGTCGCCTGCGGCGGCTGCCTGTGCAAAGACGTTTCCATGAACGAGGTCACGTCTCCCGACGGGGCTCGGGTCGTGCGGCTCTTTACACGCGACTGCGGCGCAACTACCGCGGCAGCGGCGTTTGTCGAACTTCGTCCTTCCCACTGGTGGTCCAGTGCTTCCGAAGTTGTGGCGTTGGGTGAAGATAAGGCCATCGCCCTTCGATGGACCGGGGCCCGAACGCTTCAAGTCGAGCTCACTCGCGAAGCTGCCGAGGCCATCCTCCGCCAGCAACTCAGAGTGGGAGACATCGTCATCGACTATGTCTATCCTCCGAAGGTCGGGCTCGGCGCACGGTGAGTGCCGCCCAACCGCGTGTTGCAGCGGCCGGGGCTTGCGCCCCGCCGCTGAACACGTGATCGTTGGGCGGACTCAAGATGCGAGATGAGACAATCAGTTCCGAGGACGAGTTCATTCGACCGTCGGTCGTAAGCGTTCTCCTGTGTCTGATGTTCGTGTTGGCAGCCGTCGCGGGGTGCGGTTGTTGCCTGTGGCTTCTGATCTACCGTGTCCATGGGCTACCTATCCGCACACAAAATTTGCTCGGGCAGATCGCGGCTGGGGTAGGACTTGTCTCGATCATCGGAGCCTCCCGGATGGCCTTTCAGTGGGTGAAGTGGTGGGCGTCGATGGCCCGACGTAGGACCGCGCGGCGGCCGCCCAACCCGTTGCAGCCGGACGGCGCTTCGCGCCGCCGCTGAACGGCAGATCGTTGGCCAGACATGGGGCACTTGCCGGTAGAGATTCCTGAGGAGCGTGATCTGCGGTCGGAGGAGCGCAATCTGGTTCACTGGCTCCTTGTGCACGCTGTTCACGATGCGTCTGCTTACGTGCCGCAGGTTGAGGAGATTCGGGTCTGCTCCCGCTGTGGCTGCGGTTGTGCCAGCCTCAACTTCAGCGTCGGCGATCGTGGTTGGCCGAACAAAGGCGGCATGAAGGTCGTCTCGGACCAGGATTGGTGGGGAATGGACGAACACCAGTACGGGATCTTCCTGTTTGATCACCTCGGAACGCTCGCCGGCATCGACGTCTACTCTCTCAATGGGACGACGGTCCCGACGCGACTGCCCACTCTCGAGGAGTTGAACACAGGTCTTGAGCGAGTGCGGGGTGCTGCCCAACCCGCCGTTGCCGCGGACGGCGCTTCGCGCCGCCGCTGAACGCCACTACGTTGCACTCAAGGACGCCATGAGCGACGAGACTCAGACCTGGGACCAACGTGAGCTGCCAGGTAAGGTCGTCATGGTCGGTATTGACCTGCCAACGTGAGTGAGACGCCTCCACCCATGAAGTTGATAGCCCTTTTTCTGATTGCTGTCGCCGCCTGCGGAGGACGAGCCGCCCCGACTGCGTCGTCCGATGGAGCGTCGGAGTCCCCGCCGAGCACGAGCATTTGCGGGGACAGTGCCTTCTTCACGGCCTGCGTTCAGCAGTGCGGAGAAAAGAAGGATCGGGAACCGTCAGCGGCAACCTGCGTAGGCGGGGCATTTCATTGCGAAGGCTCATTCATCCCGGCAGCGGGTTGTGGTGCTGGCTCGTGGACGTCGCCGACTCTGTCGTGTGGACCGTGGGTCGACGGTTACGATTGCGGATTCGGATGCGCTGTCTGCGACGCCGCTCGAGGCTGGACTTGCGGTAGCTGTCCAGACGCGTCCTCCGGCGATGCCCCGTAAGTTGCCGCATAGCCCGAACGGCGTCGGTCTGGACCTTTCCTTCAACCGGCCCGCGTGGTCTCCTCTGAGAATGCTTCCCCTACAAGGCGGCGTGCCGCGCGTCGTTCGAATGACTGTCTTGTTGAGCCTCATCGCCCTCGGCGGGTGCGGTCGATCGATCGTCGGTAACGGGGGCAACCCGAGCGCCACGGCAAGTGAAGGTCTGTGTTCCACCGGGGGTTGGTGTTGGGTGACGCCGCGCCCGCAGGGGAACGAGCTGTCTTCGCTGTGGGGCTCCGGGCCCGACGACGTTTGGGCAGTCGGCGCGGGAACGATCTTGCATTGGGATGGCCGGGCCTGGGCCGGTTCCAAGATCGACACCTTCGCCTATCTGGACAGCGTCTGGGGCAGCGGGCCCGGAGACGTCTGGGCCGTCGGGGGCCAGGGCACGATCCTTCATTGGAACGGCAAAACCTGGGCGCGCGTGGCGAGCGGATCGACGGCGTGGCTCAGCAGCGTGTCGGGCAGCGGCCCTGACGACGTTTGGGCCGTCGGCGCGAGCGCCCTGCTGCATTGGAACGGCGCCGCGTGGAGTTCGACGGAGAACGCCGACACGCCCGTGGGCATCGTCGGCGTGTGGAGCCACGGGCCCGACGATGCGTGGCTCGTCGGGAGCACCGGCGACAAGAACGGCATCCTTCATTGGAACGGCACGGCCTGGTCACTGTCCCTCGACACGGGCACTGATCGGGTGAGCGGCGTTTGGGGGACCGGGCCCCACGATGTTTGGGCTTGGGTAGATACCTTCGATAACAGCGTCGACCGGGCGGTGACGCTTCATTGGGATGGCGCGGCTTGGTCACGGCAAACGACGGATCACGAGACCATCCTGAACGGTCTTTGGGGCTCCGGGCCGAACGACGTCTGGTCCCTGAGTTGGGACGGTTTCTTGGACCACTGGGACGGCGGCGCCTGGACCACCGTCGCGAACGTTCCCTCTGGCACGAATTCCTACACCGCCTCTTGGGGCGTGTGGGGCAGTGGCCCCGACGACGTTTGGGCCGTCGGTGAAGACGGTCCTTCGCACTGGGACGGACAGGCTTGGTCGGAGCCCGTCAACGATGCGCCCGATCAGCTCACCAGAGTCTGGGGCAGCGGACCCGGCGACGTGTGGGCGATCCGTTTCGTCAACGACGCCGCGTTGAACCCTCATGCGGGGGTCGTTCATTGGGACGGTCGCGCCTGGTCCGTCTCCACCGAACTGAGCGACGGGGAGGTCGCGCTGTACGGCGTGTGGGGCAGCGGACCGCGCGACGTTTGGGTCGTCGGCAGCGCAGACGATTCCATCTATCAGACGAGGGCGATCGCCCGTCACTGGGACGGCGCGAGCTGGACCGACGTGCCGACCGGCTCCACGCAACCGATCTACGCCGTCTGGGGCACTGGCCCTCACGATGTTTGGGCCTTTAGCGGTGGTGGCCTGATGCGGCGCCGGCGCTAGGCAGGCGTCAGACGATCGGCCCCTTGCACAAGCTGGCCAGGCCGAAGGTGTTCGACGCGATCCCGGCGGCGTTTTGCACGGAGATCAGCAGATCGTTGTTGTTGCGCTTGGCGGCGTCGACGATGCGGCCCGTCTGAAACTTGCCGCCGCCCTGCCCCGCGAGGATGAAGGGGATGTTCGTGAGGTAGTGGCCGCTCGAGCTGTTGCTCCAGAACTCCATGCCGAGGATGAGCGAGCTGTTGTAGAGCGCCGTCTGCCCGTTGCCGTCGTCGATCGTCTTGAGCGACCCCATCAACGACGCGAACTTCTCGGCGTAGTACGGGTCGATCGTGTTGAGGCCGGCGATGTTGTTGCTGTGCTCGAGCGTGTGGTGCGCCTGCGTGACGCCGCGGCTGGGCAACGTCTGGCCGCTCGACGCGCCCGAGAGCGTGAACGCGACGACGCGCGTGAGGTCCCACTCGAAGGCCAGCTTGATCAGCGCGTTCATCTGGTCGTGGACGTCGTTGAGCTGGTCGAGGTTCGACTTCTTGACGCCGTTGCCCGTGGGGCGCACCCCCGTCGGACAGGTGAGCTTCACGCCCGGGCCCGTCGGCATCGTCGCGGTCGCGTCGAGCGCCGTGAGCTGCGACGTCGTCGCCTTCTCGACCTCGCGCCACCCATCGACGAGCCCGTCGAGCTTCTGCGCGTGCGCCGTATCCATGCCCAACACGCGCTTCGCGTCGGCGATGTCGGCCATTGAAAAGTCGATGAGGCTCTTCTTGCGAACGAGCGCCGCGCGCTGCTTCGACACGTCGACCGGCGGCGTGCCCACGCCCGTGCCGCCGCCCGCGCACAGCAGGTTCACCCGCTGCATGAGCATGTCGTAGACCTGCCCCGCGTCCTGCACGGGCTCCATCGCGTTGCCGTACTGCGTGTCGCCCGCGACGCGCTTGCGGTACGAGATGTAGCGCTGCCCCAAGCCGACGTTGTCGGCGTCGGACTGCGCGCCGCCGCCCACGTGCAGGCTCGAGAACGGCAGCGCCGCCAACGCCGGGATCGTCTGGTAGTGGTTCGCGATCGCGATGTCGATCGACTCGTTGTCCGTGTACGCGTAGTACGAATCGTTCTTCGAATAGTGGTAGCTGTTGCCCGTGCCGCAGCCGATGAGCCCCGCGGCGTGCTCCTCTTGGTAGCCGTCTGTTTTAGGCGAGCCGCCGTGGATGCTCATGCCCTTGAACAGGATGAGGTCTTGCGCGAACGGCTGGAGCGGCGCGATGGGCGTGCCCGACAGGTCGCTGATGGTGGTGGGGTTCACCGACGGTGAGTGGAACGACCCACCTTTGAAGAACATCACGAAGCGCGGCGCGCCCACGAAGCTGCCGCCCGCGACGTAGCCCATGGCGCGCGCGACGGGCGTGAGCACGAACGCCGCGACGCCGAAGCGCTTGATGAGCTCGCGGCGCGTGAGGCCCTCGCGGCGCCACGTCTTCGACGGTGTCATGGTCCCTCCGTGCGCTGCGAGAACGAGGGGGCGTTGCCCAGCGTGCGCAGCAGTTTGACGATCGCTTGCTCGTCGTTGTTGGCGAAGTCGAAGAACATCGTGCGCAGCAGCGGATCGTCCGCGGCGAGCTCGTCGCGCCCCGTGTAGAAGCGGAACATCTGGCGCGCAAAGCACTGCTTGAAGCGCATCGAGCCCGTGAACCCCTTGAGCGCGTCGACGGGCGTCGTCGTCACGAGCGGCCCCTCGTCGAGGAAGCTGACGTTGACGCTCGGATCGATCGCCTGACCGTTGTCGGTCGTGCGCCAGCGGCCGATGGCGTCGTAGTTCTCCTGCATGAAGCCGAAGGGGTTGATGACCGCGTGGCAGCCCGAGCACGGCGCCATCGCCGTGACGCTCTGGATTCGGTTCCGCTCGGTCCCGGTCAGGTTCGGCGGCAGGCTCGTGTCGACGCCCTGCGGGGGATTCCCGAGCGGCATGCACATGACCTTCCGCACGAAGAACACGCCGCGCTTCACGAGGCGCGTCGTCGTCGGCCCCGAGTGCGACGCGATGACCGCCGGCTGCGTGAAGATGCCGAGCCGCTGCGTCGGATCGAGATCGACGAGGCCCGTCGCCGCGCCCTTCTTGACGCCGTAGAGCGACGCGAGCGACTGCGTGACGAAGGACTGCGTCGACTGCGTCACGCCCTTGAGCGTGGGCGCCGCGGCGGCGAGCTGCGCCGCAAGGAAAGCGCGGGTCTCTTCGATGGCGGCGGCCGCGACGGCGGGTGTGAACTCGGGGAAGGCCGTCGGGTCGATCGTGAACTGGTCGACGTCGCGCACCTCGAGCCACGCCATGAAGAAGCGCAGCAGCTTGGCGCGCGCCTCGGGCGTCGCGAGGATCTTGTCGATCGTCTGCTGGACGGCGTCGGCCGACTGCAGGCTCGCGGCGGGCGCCGAAGAGGTAAGTCCAAGCGTCTCCGGCGGCGCGTCCGCGAGCGTGTAGCTCAGGTTGGCGAGACGCTCGGCGGGAAGCAGGAAGCCGGCCGCGTCGATCTGGACTTCGTCGCGGAAGACGAAGCTCGGCGACATGAGCACGACGCTCACGAGATCGGCGGTCGCGTCAGCGGCGCCGACCTGCGCGAAGCTCGTCGCGAAGAAGTCCCCGAAGCGCGCGAGCGCGGCGTCGGCCACGGTCCCGCGAAAGGCGCGCGCCGCGAACTTCTTGGCCTCGGTCTGCAGGCACGTCGCCGCGTCCTTGCTCGCCGAGCAATCGATGAGCCCACGCGGGTTGGCGCGCACGGCGTTGGCGAGCCCGTCGACCCACTTCTGATACGGCGTGAAGTTCGCCGGGTTGAAGCTCAGGTTCGCGGCGTACTCGTAGTTCGTCTGCAGCGGATCGGGCGGCACGGCCGCCATCGCCGTCGTCGAATAGAACATCGGCAGCAGCGACTTCGCCGTGGCGTCGAGCTGCGCGCGCGTGAGGCGCGACATCCGCTTGGGCGCGCCGGCGACGGCCGTCGCGGGAAAGTACTTGGCCGCGACCGCGAACAGGTCCGGGTTCGCCGCCTGCATCATCATGTCGATCTTCATCTGCTCGGCGGGCGTCGTCGCCGGCGGGTGCGGCGTCACGACCGTGCCCGCGCCCCCCGCGCCCGAGGTGCCCGCCGCGCCCGACGAAGCCCCCGGCGTCGACGAGCCGCCGCTGATCGTCCCCTGGCAGCCCGCCGCAAGCGCGAGCGCCAAGAGCGCCAGCCGCGTGTGTTTGCCCTGCATGCCCCTTGGTGGCGCGCGGGGAGGAGAATGTGGTCAAAGAAAATGCGGACGCCGCAAGATCTTCGAATGGCACGAGATTTGAGGCCGGTGCAGCGACGGAGGGCGGCTCCGGCGGGGCGAAAGTTAGACCAAGATCTCGGGGATGGGCGTCGTGCCGGGGCCGTAGGCGTTCTGCGGCGCCATGTCGGTCGGGCCCGTCGCGGCTTGCCCGCCGCCGAACGTCTGCACGGGAAGATCGAAGACGTTGCGCAGGAACGTCAGGAACAGGTTCGACAGACGCTCCGTCTTGCGCGGCATCTTCGCGAAGTCGATGAACTGGTTCGTCTTGAGCCGGCCGCCGCCCTTGCCCACGGTCACGATCGGCAGGTCGAGGCCGTCGTGATTCGGCCCGTGCATCTCGCTGCCGAGCCAGATCGTCGCGTCGTCGAGCATCGTGCCCGACGCCGTGGGCGTCGCGGCGAGCTTCTGCGCGAGGCGCGAGAGCTTTTCGACGAACCAGAAGTTGCACGTCGCGTAGTCGCTGCTTTGCGCGCCCGACGCGTTCAGGGCGTAGATGCCGCCCGAGACGGGCCGGGTCGTCAACGTCGACCCCGTCGCAGTGAACGTACGCGCCGTCAGGAAGCTGTAGCTGAACTCGCTGCGGACGTCGTCCATCATGAAGCTCACGACGCGCGTGGCGTCGCACTGCAACGCCATGACGATCAGATCGATCATGACATTGGCGTGAGCGTCGCGGTTGTAGCCGGCGGGCACGTTGCCGATCGCGATCCGCTCCGTCGGCCGGGGCGGCGCGACGCAGGCCGCGGGGCGCACGGGGTTGTCCTGGATCTTCTTCTCGAGCGTCCGCACGGAGTCGAGGAAGCCGTCGAGGCGCACGCGATCGCTCGGGCTCGCCTGTCCGCGCACCGTCGTCGCGTGACCGAGCACGTAGTCGAGAATGCTCTGGTTCTTGACACGGCGGGCCTTGGCGAGCCCGCCGGAGGGAAGCGGAGAAACGGCGCCGACGATCTTGTCGAAGACGATCTGCGGGTCGATCTCCTTGAACAGCGGCTCCGTCGGGGAGCGCCACGAGATGCTGCGCGAGCACGCGGCCGGCAGGCCGTCCGTGTACGAGTTGATCGTCGACAGGCCGACCTGCAGCGAGTCGAGCTTCGTCTTCCCGACGAGGGCCTGCGCGAGCACCTGATCGACCGACGTCCCGCCGACGAGGCTGCCGTCGGCCTGATTGAAGACGGCGCGCGTGCACGTGAGGAGCGCCCCGCCCAGGTTCGAGTTCGACGGTTCGATGTGGCCGTTGAACGGACCCCAGTTGCCGACGTTGCCGAGCACGTTGACGTGCGACTTCACGGGCGCGAGCGGCTCGAGGATGGGCGACAGCGCCCAGGCGGTGCCCGAGCCCGGCTGCGCAGGCTTCCAGAAGTCGGCGGTGCCGCACGGGAACGTCATCGCGACGAACGTGCGGGGCGACGACGCCGTCTGTCCGCGCGCGGGACGCGGCGCGAGCGACTCGAGCCACGGCAACGCGAGCGCGACGCCCGCGCCGCGCAGGACCGTCCGCCTCGAAAAGGATCTCGACGAGCTCATGGGGCCTCCGCGCGACGGCTGCGAAAGAGATCGTCGACGACGATCGCGCCGATGAGGTCGCGCATCGTGCCGGTCGTCCAGCGGGCGTCAATCGCGGCGAGGCGGTCCGCGTCGGCGTCCGTGAGCGGGCGCCCGACGGCGTAGGTGAGCAGCTCGCTCCGCGCGCAGGCGTTCAGGCGCGGATCTTTGCCGAGCAGGTCCGCGAGGCCCGTGAGGCCATCGTAAGGGGCACCATCGGGCGAGGCTCCCGTGCGATCGATGAAGACGCCCGGCGCGTCCGCGTACGCGAAGCGAAAACTGCCGATCTCGTCGAACTGCTCGAGGCCGATGCCCACGGGCTCGAAGCGCTTGTGACAAGCGGCGCACGTCGGCATCGCGAGTCGCTCCATCATCTGCTGTCGAGGCGTGGTGCCCGGCGTGGGCGGAATGGCCCCGGGCCCTTGGGGAACGGGGAGGCAGAGCAGCGTCTCGTCGATCCAAGTTCCGCGGAGCGTGGGCGACGTCCGCGTGGGCAGCGACGTCTCCGTGAGGAACGCCGCGAGGCCGAGGAAGCCTTTGCGAAAGTCGGCGTGCAGTCCCATCTGCGTGAACGCGTCGGGCATTGCCGGCGCTGGGAGCCCGTAGATCTTTGCGAGGTTTCCGTCGACGAAGTTGGTGTCGGTCGTCAGCAGATCGCCGACGGTTCCGTTCGTGCTCACGAGCGAACCGACGAAGAGGCGCGCCTCCTCGGCCATCGACGCCTGCCACGCCGGCGACCAACCGAAGGTCGAGCGTACGAGCGGCGTCGTCTGGAGATCGCGGAAGTCGAGCCACTGACCGAAGAAGTTGCGGACCAAGCCGTCGGAGCGCGCGTCGGCGAGCAACCGCTTCGCCTGCGCCGCGAGCACGTCCGGCTTCTGGAGCTCGTCCGAGGCCGCGAGCGCCAACAGCGCGTCGTCCGGCATCGTGCTCCACAGGAGGTACGACAGGCGCGTCGCGAGCTCGTAAGACGTCAGCGCGTGGGCCCGCCCTCCGGCCGAAGCGGGGTCGACCTCGAGGCGATACAAGAACGTCTCGGACGAGAGCATCGCGACGAGGGCCACCTGGATCGCGTTCGAAAAATCGTCTCCCGCCGTGAGATCGGCGCGCACGAGCGCGGCGAGATCGGAGACCTCGGCGAGCGTGAGCGGCCGCCGCCAAGCGCGCAGGCCGAACACGCGCACGATGTCGCGCGCACAGGCGTCGTCCGTTGCGCTCGCGGGGACGCACGTGACGATGCGCGCGCGGAGGGCGTCGGAGGCGAACGCCTTCTCGACGAGCGTGATGGCGTTCGTGAAGTACGCCTCGTAGCGCGCCGCCGAGATCGAGACGCCGCCCGCGAGGTTGTCGTAGTCGTGAAGACGACCCGGAAAATCGGGCACCTGCGCGAACGAGGCGGCGACGTTCGCTCCGAGCGCCGGCAGGCCGAGGAGATCCTGGACCGTTGCGGTGTACTCGGCGTCGCTGAGACGTCGCATGCCCACGAAGCCCGGGTCGAGGCTCGCGTCGGGGCCGGTCGTCGACCCGTCCGCGTTGCCGCTGCTCCCTCCGAGCGCGCCAGCGTCGGAAGCGCCCGACGCGCCCGACGCGCCACCTTGCGCCGACGAGCCAGCCGCGGAGGACACCGAACCGTCACCGGCGGCGCCGTCGGGGGACTGCAGCCCCGCGCGTCCGTGACAGCCGAGGCCGAGCGCGGCGAGGCCGAGCCCGAGAGTCAAAGAACCAAGCCGAACGGGGAGGCGCCGCACCCCGTCGGTCGAACGGCGCGTCCCGAAATGACGGCCCGCGACGCTGCTCATTTGCAGCGCGCGCCGACGACGAGAAAGCCCGCGCCGCGGTCGTCGGGGAGGCGCTCCTCGGCGAGCTCGAGCGCAAACGGTCGCTCGCCCGCGCGCGGCGAGAACGACGCCCGCAAGGTGTCGTCGGCGAGGTGCTCGATCTCGACTTCGGCGAACGGGATGTAGCGCGCCAACCAAGGATC
>JBBQJG010000012.1:0-35551 GCA_038325725.1 Polyangia bacterium
ATTCTCGAGCTGGGCTTTGTCGACGCTCGCGACGACGGGGATGACGGGCAGCACGCCGCCGAAGGACATCGTCGTCGAGAACGACGCGCCCACGAAGAGCTTCATGGCGCCACGCGGGCTCACGTACTCGTAGGGGAGCAGCTTGTCCGCCGTGTGCAGCCACTGGTGGCGATACAGCGCCGTGAGCGGCGCGTTCGACAGGCCCGCGGCGTCGTCCTTGAGCGTCGACTTCGTCGCGAACGTGGTCGTGAGCGCGGCGGTCTTCTCGTCGTACTTCCACGACACGCGCGTCTCCGTGATGAACGCGTAGGCGTGCTCGCGGAACAGCTTCAACGTCTCGGGCCGCTTGTCGGGCAGCACGGCGACGGAGAAGTAGTCCTTGCCATCGAGGCTCGACGTGAACGTGTCGCCCTTGCGCGTCCACTTCGCGCTCGTCGGCGCGAACAGACCGTAGTGGTGCTCGCCCACGGTGAGACCGACGACGCCGCCGGCGTCGGACCACACCTTGACGTCGGCCTTCTCGGGCTTGTCCTCACCTTTGTCGCCTTTTACGAGGCGCGAGACGTCGACGACGGCGGCGGCCGTTCCCTGACGCTCGAAGTACACGAAGGGCATGCCGTGGCCGAAGGTCGCGCGCAGGTGGCTCTCGCCCGTGCGCCAGTCAGCCGTCACGGCCCAATCCGAGTACGACGCGACCTTCGTGTCGGGCGACGCGAGGCCCTCGAGCCCGACGACGAGATCGCGCTCGTACGGGAACTTGTATTCCCGTCCCTTGACGACGGCCTTGCTCGAGTACCCGAGCCCGAGCCCTTCCTTGAGGGCGCGCAAGGTCAATGGATGCGGAAACATCTCGAACGAGTAGGGCTCGGTCGGGTCGAACTGCCAGATGAGCGACGACCACCAGTCGTTCGAGGTGGGCGGTCCCTCAAAATCGTCGGTGACCTTTGGCTTGACCGCGTGCCGTTTGTTGTCGGCGCCGACGACGATGCCCTCGGGCGCGACGGTCACGACGAAGCCCTTGCTCACCTTGTGGGAGGGGCCCTCCGGTGCGGAGGGAATCGAGCGGGGCTTGACCTGGGACGGGCCACAGGCCGTCGCGAGGGCGCCCAGCAGCAACAGGGAAAGGGGCGAGGCTTTTCGGAAAAGCATGCGTGCTCTCGTGGGGTTGGGGCGGAAGGGGCGCATCGACGGACGCCGTCGCGAGGGCCTGAAAAATGAGGTTCTGCCAGAGGCCGTCGAGCGGCGCCGACCATCGCACGAGGCGCGCTCGCGATGCAACGCCGCGCGTTCCGGTCGATGCGTTGATGTTTTTGCGATGCAACGCACACGAACGCACGAGGCAAATCCCAATCTGGAGGAAAGGGACCTCGTGATAACATCTTGGGTCATACACATTTCGAGGACGCCGACATCCAGGTCGGGCGCCTGGCTTCTTTGCACGGAGAGCTCCTAGCCTATGTCGCAGCTCGCGCGTTCGTCGTTCTTGGTGATGGGTCTCGTCTTCGTCGCTTGCGGGGGCCCCGAGGGGATCTCGCGAAAGCCGACCGGCGGGGCAGGCAACGGCGGCGGCGGAATCACGGGCGCGGCGGGCGTGTCCGGCGTGGCTGGTGACACCACCGGTGGCGCGGGGCAGGGCCTCGCGGGCGATACGGGGCAGGCCGGCTCCATCGGCACCGGTGGCGACACGAGCCAAGCGGGGACGACGGGCACCGCGGGAACGACCGGCGTCGCCGGGACGACGGGCACCGCGGGAACGACTGGCGTCGCCGGGACGACGGGCACCGCGGGAACGACGGGTGTCGCCGGGACGACGGGCACCGCGGGGACGACCGGCGTCGCCGGGACGACGGGCACCGCGGGGACAACGGGCACGGCCGGCACGACCGGCACCGCGGGTGCGGGCGGCAAGGCCGGCAGCGGTGGCGCGGGCGGAAGCGCCGCGGGCGCGACGGGCACCGCGGGCGCGGGCGGGACCGGGGGCGTGGTCGCGTACACGAACTGGTGCTCGCCCGTCCACTGGACGGCGACGGCGTCGACGCCGCTGTACCAGCAGGACGGGCCCTCGGACGCGATCGACGGAAGCCCCACCTCGCGCTGGACGACCGGCGCCAATCAGGCGGCGGGCCAGTCCCTCACGATCGACTTTGGCGGCACGGTCAGCCTGACCCAGGTCGTCCTCGACAACGCGGCCAACGCGGGCGACTACCCGCGCGGCTACGACCTCGGCCTCTCGGCGAACAACACGAGCTTCACCTCGGTGGGCACGGGCGCACCGGCCGCGGCCACGACGCTCGTCACCGTCAACTTCACGGCGATGCAGGGCCGCTACCTGCGGGTTCAGCAAACGGGTACTGCGAACGTCTTTTGGTCCGTCAACGAGCTGCGTGTTGTCTGCACGGTTCCGGGTGCAAGCGGGGTCGATCCTTACGATCCCGTTCACTGGACCGCGACGGCAAGCCGGTCGGCCGGCGGAGCCACGCCGGACATGGCGATCGATGCCGCCGGTGCGGCCACGCGCTGGGCGTCGGGAACCGACGAGGTCGGTGGCGAAACGTTCACCCTCGACGTCGGCTCGGTCCTCACGGCCTCGCAGCTTTGGCTCGAGGACCAGAACGACTTCCCCATGGCGTACAAGCTCGAGGTCTCGACGAACG
Organism: Polyangia bacterium; assembly: GCA_038325725.1. Lineage (GTDB taxonomy): Bacteria > Myxococcota_A > Polyangia > Fen-1088 > Fen-1088 > DASZFV01. Next base: position 2,655 of record JBBQJG010000012.1, read on the forward strand.
GCACCGCCTATACGCAGGTGGCGACGGGCGCGGGCGCGCCCACGACGAAGATCGCCTTCCCGACGCAAATGGTGCGCTACTTCCGGATCACGCAGACCGGCACGTCGCTGACGTGGTGGTCGATCTACTCGATCGTCGTCAAGCCGTAGAGACTTGTCCGGCCGCTCGCTCGCCGGCCGTCAGTCGATCTCCGCGTCGGCGGGCAGCGGCGCGGAAGCGTCCGTCGCGCGCTCCGATACGCGAACGTAGTCCACCGCGATCGTCTGCGGGAACGTCGTCATCGCGTCGGGGTTGCCGGGATAGAGGCCGCCCACGGCCAGGTTGAGCATCATGAAGAACGGGTGGTCGAAGACCCAGCGCGCGTACGGGGGGCGGCGCTCGGGCGTGATCTGGAAGTAGGGCACCTCGTCGACGAGGAACACGATGTTTTTCGGATCCCATTCGATGGCGTAGACGTGAAAGCCCTGATTCACCAGCTCCGGAATCTTGTCGGCGCGGCCTGCGGGGACGTCGATGTTGCCGTAGGCCGGTCCGTGGACGGTTCCGAAGATCGTGCTCACGTTCTGGCCGAGCTCCTCCATGATGTCGATCTCTCCGGCGGCCGGCCAGCCGACGTCGTCGATGTCCTGCCCCATGATCCAGAAGGCGGGCCAGATGCCGCGGCCCTGCGCGAGGCGCATGCGCGCTTCGAAGCGGCCGTAGGCATGCGCGAAGAGCCCCTTCGTCGTGAGCCGCGCCGAGGTGTACGCGTTCCCCATGAGGGCCTCCTCGCGCGCCGTAATGACGAGGTTCCCCGCACCGTCGAGTGCGGCGTTGTTCGGGCTGTCCGTGTAGTACTGAAGCTCCTTGTTGCCCCAGCCGTCGCCGCCGACGTCATGGTTCCAGCGCGTCGGATCGGGCGCGTCGCCCGCGGCGCCGTCGAACTCGTCACTCCACAGCGTCGACCAGACGCCGGGCGACCAAATCACCGGGCCGTTCGGGTCCTCGTAGCCTCGCTGCGGGGACGACGGCCCACACCCCGGAAGCAAAGCGGAAGACGAGGTGACGCACACCGAGAAAACGGCGAGGGCGCGCGTGTAGCTGACCGTGGGCACAAGTCGGATGTTGCATTACTCCGGCTCCTGATGCGACAGTTTGGACGGAGCTTTCCCAAGAGGCCGAGTCTGATGGTAAGACACGCCGAACCGGGGGTGAGCCGATCGGGCCGCCGGCCGGGTCTCAAGGTCTGAATCGAAACCAAACTAACTTTTCCGTCGTGAAAAGAAAGGGAACGAAATGAAGCTCAGAACCCTGGTGATTGGCCTCTGGACGGCCTCCACATTGACGTTGGCCTGTTCCTCCGCGCCTCCGCCGCCGAGCGGGACCGCGGGCACGACCGGTACCGCGGGGACGACGGGCGCCGCGGGCACGACCGCGATGGCCGGGACGACGGGCACGGCCGGGACGACGGGCATGGCCGGGACGACGGGCGCCGCAGGCACGACCGGCACGGCCGGCGCGGGCGGCGGCGCGGCCGGCACGGGTGGCGTCGCCACTGCGGGAACGACCGGCGGTGGCGGTGCGACGACGTGCCCCGCGGGCGTCCTCGGACACTGCAACGCCGAGACGACGGCGGCCGTGGCCGCTCACCCGGGCTACACGCTCGCCCTCGCCGAGGAGTTCGACAACCCGATCGACCTCGACGCCGATCCGATCTGGACGTGGTCGGACGGCAGCCCGGCCGACGGCCAGACGCGCTTCCGCAAGTCGCAGATCACGTTCGCGGGCGGCAAGATGATGATCAAGGCGGAGTCGCCCTGCGCGGCGAAGGCCGCGAACTCGGGTTGCATCGCCGGCGGTGACACGAGCTACGCCGAGCCGAACAAGAACCAGACCACCGGAACCATCGGCAACATGGGCGTTTGGAGCGGCGAGCTCCGTACCAAGTACAACAACTATCGCTACGGCTACTACGAGGCGCGCTTCAAGGCGCCGACGGCCAACGCGGCAGCGCAGTCGGACAACGGCTCCGGAGACTACCTCTCCACGATGTTCGTGTTCCGTTCGCCCAAGTGGGACGTGTGGAACGAGATCGACGTCGAGCTCGAGCCCAACCACAACTTCGAGCTCGCCGGCAACGTCGTGCACGCGTCGGGCGCCACTGGATATCCGGCGGGCAACGCCGCGGCGTTCGTCACGAAGATGGGCCTGCCCGCGAACTACAGCATTCGTGACACGCATACGTACGCGTTCGAGTGGACGGCCACGACGATCACGCACTATGTCGACGGCAAGGTCGCGCGCGTCTTCACTCCCACGGGGAACGTCCCGGCGCTGACGAACTCGGGGAAGATCATGATGAACCTCTGGGTGTTCAGCGGCACGGCGTTCGGCAACGGCGCGACCAACACCTTCCCGTTCCAGTCCGAGTACGAGTGGTTCCGCTTCTACAAAGCGCCGGCGTCCGCCGAGCCCACTTATCCCTGTTCGCCGACTCCGGCTTGCTTGCCGGCCATCGACAAGTCTGCCTCGGCGCAGAACAATCCGACCGAGCAGAATTACGGCAAGTAGAAAAAGACTAGGGTAGCCGCAGCCGTAGCCTCGAACGGAGGGGTGGAGTGAATCTATTTCCCCCCTCCGTTTTGTTTGCCCGCTCTTTCTAAGGCAGCTCTGATGAAACCTCGCGACTTGGTTCTCCTCTTTCCGTTGACGATTGCGGCGTGCCTGCCAAGCCTGAACGATCCCGACTACGGGCCGCTGAACGAGACGTTCGCCGTCTCCGATTTTTTCAGCCCGAGTGGCTTCATGGGCGACGGCGCCAAACAGGGATTTCTGTCCGTCGACTTCCGCGAGGAGTTCTGCAAGCAGCCACGGCCCACGGGCGCACGAGGCCGCTGCTACTCGTTCACCTATTACATGGACGGTTCGTCGAACATGATGTGGGGCGGCGTGTATTGGGTCTACCCGACCAACAGTTGGGGGGCTCGCCCCGGCTACATGCTCGATTCGGCGAGGTTCAAGCAGGTCAGCTTCTACGCCGCCGTCGAGATGCCCACGCCCTCGACGAAGTCGGGTGGCGGCGATTGCTTCTTCAACGGGATCGCCGGCGGCATCGACGCGAAGGGCTTCTACGGGCCGACCGAGCACGACGACAAGATTCGGGCGCAAGAGGTCTATCAGGTCGGCACCGACATCGGCCCCGACTACAAGCAGTTCCACGTGAGCCTCGCGAACCAGCCGGCGGCGGCCGAGCTCGTGGGCGCCTTTGCCTGGTCGATAGATTTTCCGAGCGACTCGTGCACCTGCACGGTTGCGGGAGCCTTGCCCCTCGAGTGCACGAGCATGGGGGGCGTCCTCAGCTGCCCCAAGCCCGTGAAGATCTACCTGGACGACGTCGTCTGGGACACCGCCCCGCCTCCGACTCCGTAGGAGCTGATACGCCGTGAAGACGACACGCCCGTTCTGGGCTGCGGGCCTTTTCGCCGCGGCTCTCCTCGCCCTTCCTCTATCTGCGCTCGCCGCGGCCTCGGACGACGACGACGGTCCGGCGCCTCCCAGCCCGGGACCGGAGCTCAACCCGTTCGAGTGCTATGGGCGCTATCAGTACGCGACGGAGAACCGAACGATCGCGGAGATGCGCCACGAGCTCAATCAGCGGCTCGAGTGGCTCGATGAGGCGGGGCAGGCCGACACGACCTACGCCATCAAGCTCTGCGTCATCGGAAAGCTGAAGGCGCGCATCGGTGACATGGACGCGTGGGACTACTTCCTACGCTCGCTGAAGGCCGACCCCGTCGAGCCCGGGCTCGAGCTGTGGGCCGCGCAGTACTGGACGATGCACCGAGGCGCGCGTCGCCAGGTGACCGAGCTCGGCGAGCAGCACTACTACGCCGCGCTCAAGAAGCTCGAGCGCATCAAGAAGGCGGGGCGCTGGAAGGACTACCACACGATCGTCGAGGACTGGGCTCGACACGATCTGACGATTCTCTACCAGATGGACGGCCAGTCGCTCCTGCCCTGGAAGGCCTATCCGCAGACGTCGAGCGGTCTGAACGCACCGGGCGTCTCGATCGGTTCGCAGCTTCGCATCTCGAGCGACACGCGCGACTTCTTCTTCAACAGCGAGTACCGCCAATACACGGCCGAGCTCGCCTTCACGAACAGCCCCCTGCGTGCCGGTGGCGCGCAAGACACTGGCCCCATCGGCAACGACACCGCGGGCAAGGCGCAGAAGGCGGCGCTCATCAACGCCCCGCTGCGGCTCCAGGTCGAGAGCAAGCTGCGGCTGAGGCAGAACTTCATCGGCACCTTCGACCTGCTGCACACGTACCTCTATCAGTGGGGGAGCCAGGTCTACAATTTCTACGACCCCACGGCGTTGAAGCGCCCCGACCTGCCGCAGTTCTCGAGCATCCAGGTGCAGCAGGTCGGCGTCGGTTACGAACGCGTGATCCCGCTGTATCCGCTCTTTGACCTGCGCCTCGCGGGGTCGGTCCAGCGTGGCTGGCGCGACGGCATCGTCGAGTTCCACCCGTTCAACCTCTATCCGCTCGTCGAGCCAAACGGCACGTACTCGTACCCGAACCTTCGCGAGACGATGAACCTCTACGAGATCAAGCCGAGCATCTCGAGGTTCCTCGGCGCCGACAAGCTGACGGTCAACTTCGTCTGGGCGTGGCTGGCTTTTTCTCCGACGGAGGGCGCGCCGCCGTCCGAGGCGGTCCACGAGAAGGGCATCCGCGCGCTGAACTTCGAGTACGGCCTGTACCAGCCGCTCGTGCTCCCGACGCTCGACTACGGTGGCTTGTCGACATACCGCACGCCGACGCGCGGCCTGTACTTCTTCGGCGGCCTTATGGAGGACGGCGAGAAGTGGGGGACGAACCGCGTCCTCACTCGCGACTTTTATGGTGGCATCCGGTTCGAGGGCCCGCACTGGACCGACTTTGTCCTGCAAGGCACCTATTCGACGAACGCGCTCGAGTACGAACAGAACAATGGCGGCGGTCACGCCATCTACTCTGATCCCGCCCAAGCGTTCTCGGTGTTCCGCTCGACCTTCGTGCTGCAATACCGAGTTCGAAGCGCTGACACGTTCCCGGGAATGCCGCCCAAGCACGGCGGATTTGGCTCCGACATGCTCCACCTCGTCTTTCCCATCTTCTGGGACAAGACGGTCTCGGGCGCGAACGACTACGAGAACGTCCGCGCCGGCGCGCAGCTTTGGACGAAGCTCATTGGCGAGGGTATCGGCGGAACGACGTTCCTCGTGACCGCCGGCGTCGACTACCAGTATTTCTATCGGATGGAGAAGGGCCTGCTCATGGGGCAGCTCGCGATTCGAATGGGCTGGGGCGATCTCTAGCCAACCGGTTTTCGCCCTCCAGCCGTAGGGCGATGTGGCCGAGTGGCGCGGCTAGTTGCAGGTGAAAAATCCTGCAAACTGCTGACACGTCGCGGCCGGCTGTAGGCATTCTTGCGAATTGCCCTGAGCACAGACTTGGACGCTCGGGCAAGTCGCTGCGCAGTATGATTTGTAGAGAACGAAGTCGTTGAAAAGGCAGCAAACCTGATTCAACGGACAATCAGCGGCCCCGCCGCAGTTCAAAATGGTCTCATAGCAACTGGATGCCGGCCGGCACGCTAGGTTGGCGTAATCACCTTGAACATCGCAACAGCTCGTCGAGCTTGTAAGGGCACAAGGACTGCCCGACGTTCCGCACTTGAGTTTCGGGGCACCGCAATGGCCGGCTCCATCGCAGGTCTCGAGCACGTCCTGTGGACTTTCCATGGTCGACATGAAGTCAGCGCCCGCAAAGCTGCCACAGGCCGTGCGGGCCGGCTTCGGCGCACACGCACCAGAACCCGCCGCGCACGCCGTTTGCTCGCACACTCCGTTGCATGCTGACCCGCAGCAGACGTTGTTGAGGCAGAAGCCGAGGACGCAGTCCGACGGGGCGGAGCAGGCCGCACCGGTCTTGAGCTTGAACGCTGCCGTCGCGGTGATGGCGGCCATGATTTTGACCGTGCACGTCGCGCCGCTCGTACTCGTGCAGCCCGTCCAAGCCGAGAAGACGCCCGTCGCGGACGGCGACGCCACGAGCTGTACCGACGTGCCGTAGTCGACGAGGGCTGAGCACGTCGCGCCGCAATTGATGTCGACGCCCCCTGTCGTCGAGAGGACACTACCGGCGGCGGTGGGACCACCGAGGGCGGCGGTCAGTAGATAGCGATCGAGCGTGAAGGTGGCTTTCGCCATCGTGCCTCCGGCGGCCACGGTGACCATGCAGGTGCCGCTTCCGGAACATGGGGCGGCCCATTGGGCGGTCGAGCCCGTCGCTGTCGTCGCTTGGAGAGTTACGACGGTGTTAGGGGCGATGGCCGCGGAGCATGCCGTTCCACAGTTGAGGCTGCCTCCGCCGGCCCACGTCGCCGTGACGGTTCCCGTTCCATTCCCCGCCTTCACGATCGAGAAGGTCGCGTTGTCTTGAACGAACGTCACCGTTACTTGGAGCGCGGCCCCGACGTTCGTGAGTGTGCACATTGTCCCGCTGACGCTGGGACAGCCCGACCACTGTTGCAGATGCCAGCCTTGGCTGGCGTTCGCTTGCAGCGTGAGGTTGGCGCCGACATCGATAGATACAGGGCAGGAAGCGTCGACGCAGCTCACGTTCGTCCCCGTCACGGTTCCCTGACCGGTCCTTTGAATCGTGACGACGACCTTCGGAGGCGGCGCTTGTCCCGCGGCGCCAGTCATTCCGGCCGCGGCCCCAGCCGCTCCGCCGCCCGCGGCGCCAGTCATTCCGGCCGCGGCCCCAGCCGCTCCGCCGCCGGCGGCGCCAGTCATTCCGGCGGCAGCGCCAGCCGTTCCTCCGCCAGCGGCCCCCGCCGTTCCGCCGGCGGCGCCGCCCCCTGCGCCCGCTGTACCGCCTGCAACGCCAGCCGTTCCCCCGGCAGTGCCCGTCGTAGAGCCGGCCGTTCCGCCCGCGCCGATCACTCCCGAGGATCCTCCTGAGCCCGCGGCCGCGGTCGAACCCGCCATGCCGCCGAGTCCGCCTCCGCCTGCCTGGCCGCCCCCTGACCCGGCCGCACTCCGACAGACCTTGTCCACACACCGATAGGGCGCCGGGCAGGCGCCTTCCTTCGAGCAGGGCAGCGAGCCGTCCATGATCGACAAGGATCGGCACGCTCCGAGCGTCAAAAGGACAGCGGTCGTCGCCAAGAGATACGAAGCTCGTTGTGACATTAGAACGCTCCTCCCACGACCAGACCCGCTCGCGCTCCCGGGGAGTAGTCGAGCGAAACATTCACACCCGCCGAGCTCCCCTCGCGATTGCCAAACAAATACATCGCGGCGCCCGCGGCTGCGGTGACCGCACCTCCGATCATCAGCCCAACACCCGCGTGATCGTACGTTTGCCAATCGAGGTCGCTTTTCGAGTAGCTCCGACTCTTGATGTGATCGAGCTTGGTGCCAGCGATCTGGTAGAGGATCGCTCCCGTGATGCCGGCGGCCACCCCGACCGCTCCCGTGGCGATGCCCGCGACGCGCAAGCCGTGGCCGCGGTCTGACGAGGTGTCCGCGTGGTCAACGGGGCGTTCGGCGGGCAGCGTCGAGGGAGGCGCCGCAACGGGCGCGGGCTCGGGTACCGGGGTCGTCGAAGGCCTGGCATTCACGTCGATGGTCATGTGTTCACCTGGCTTGGCATCGGCCGTCCGCGTGATCGGGTTGCCTCCCGGCGGTTCGATTCGTAGGGAAAGCGGGCCGGGCACGACCCACAACGTTCCGTCTGCCGGCAACGGCACCGACGGGCCGCTCCTCACGACGACGGTCGTGCCAATCGTCGCTCCCACGAACGAGATCGAAGCCAGCCGCTTTCGGACCTCGACGCGAGTGTTTTCGAGAACCTTGCGATTCGATTCGATCCACGGCTCGTGCGAAAGGAGCGACTCGGACAGATAGCGCTCGGCTTCGCCGACCTGCTCGAGCGCGAACTCGACGAGCCCGAGCTGCGCGGCCGCCCTGGGAGTGCGGGCCCGCTCGTACGCGCGAAGGAATAGCTCCTCCGCCTCCCTATCCTTCCCTTGCTTGCGCAACTCCACGCCTCGGTGGATGAGGAGCTCGGGATCGTCGCCCGCGCCTGGAGACGCCTGTCCGGACGCACCGCCGAGCGACCATAGAAAAAGCAGAGCCGCGCCCATTGCCAATCCTCGTCTCGCCGTTGCCATAGTTGCCTCGGCGCTCGTATATCACACCGCGGCCAGGCGGAGTCGGCGCGATGCGTACGCAACGAACCCGGATCGATAGCGGCTGGGTCAACGGATCGTCCGCGGCTATATGGGTGGCGGCTATCGTCCGCCCAGGCACGAAGCACGCTCACCGATGGAGAACGCGGCATCATGATGCGATTTCGCCACCCAATCGAAGGTCAGGAGAGCCTCGACACGACTGGGATCGTCATCCCTCAGCTCATCGCCAACTTCTTGGCGATGGCCGCAGGCCCCGCGCACAACCAGATCATGTCAATCGCCTCTGCCCGCGACATCGCCGCTTTCCAGCAGGATCGGATGATATCCCTCAGGATCGCCGAGCTACGGACAATAGTCCGGTCCGGCCGATGCGACCATCTAGACATTCTTGGAAGACTCCGAGTAGCGCTCGAAATTACGACCTTGCTGACAGAACCTCCGATCGGGTCGCCTCCGAAGCCGTCGACGACATCGAGAAGCGCATGACCTACGTGAACGTCCGATATCAACGCGAGAGCGAACGCGATCGACAGCTACGCGACATCTTCACCGAGTTCGACCAACAAGCGTGCACCTGGCGCCCATGATCTTCTGGGGCCTGCGACTCGTCGTTTCTGCTGCCGCAATCGTGGTGCTTATCGCGAACTGGCGTATGGGTCTCGTCGTGATCTTTGCCCTCGCCGCGGACTTCATCACCTACCTATGGATGGCGCTACCGCTTTTCTCCGTACGCAACGAGCTGCTGGCCCTGCTCAGTGTCGGAGTTGTGGTTGGGGCGACTATCTCCATCGGAAGGAAAGCTCTGATGCCCCCGTGGCTTGCGGCGGCGGTGTGCACTGGTCTCCTAGTGCTCCTACGCGGCTCGCTCTACCTAGTCGGCTTCGGTAAGGGCACATTGCCCGGAGACGACTTCATCCAAACGCTTCCGTCGGCCCTCGTGTTGATAGTCGGGTCGGGCGCGTCGATGCTCCTGCCGGCGATCGTCTTCGGGCGTCGTTCGTCGCGCCAGACGGACTAGGGACGGCTTCCCGAGCGCGCCGAACCTGCTGGCGTGCGACTTCAGCGCCAGCGGATCGAAGCCTTCTACGTGCTGGCCTCTGATGCCTTCACGATCTGTTCAAGCTCGACATCCCCTCCGTCAGTAAGTTCGCGTGGAGGTCGGGTTCGCTTCGCTCTTACTCCGCTGTGGCGCGGCGCCGGCGCAATGCATACGTCGGCACGCCTGCACGCAGACGTTCGTCCATCTCGTCGACGGAGAGTTGGCCGGGCGCCGTGGGCGCGTCGAGGTAGGCGTAGGCGAGGCGCGAGCCGCGGGCGGGGAGGTCGACGCGCAGCTCGGAGGAGCGGGCGCCCATGCCGATGACGCACGTTCGTTGCGGGTGGCGCGCGAGGACGGCGTAGAGCGCGTCGCGATCGGCGTCGTTCGCGACGAGGGTGGCGACCTTCGCGAGGTCGGCGCCGTTGGCGAAGGCGCCGGAGACGACGTTCTCGAGCTCCGCGAGCAGCGGCGTGCGCTCGAAGTCGTGGTGCGAGACGATCACGCGGCGCCCCGCCGCGTGTGCCAGCGCGAGCACCTCGGCCGCGATCTCGCTTTCGGCCTCGATGTCGAGCCACGAGGCGACGCGCGCCGCCTCGCGGAAGAGCGGCAGGCGTTCCGCGTCGGAGCGCGCCCAGCGGCCGCCCTGGGCGGCGAGGCGGATCGTTACGAGGACCGGGGTCCCCGTCGCCTCGACGCGCGCGCACGCCTCGGCGCAGGCGTCGAGCACTGGCTCGTCGAACAGGTCGACGCGCACCTCGAGAAGGTCGAAGGCACGCGCCGAAGGCTCGCTCTCCGCCACGCGCGCGACGGCGTCGGGCGCGCTCGCGACGCCCACGAGCGCGGGCGCCGGCAGACCAATCTCCGTCGACAGATTCACGAGCGCGAGCTTATCAGGACGGCTCAGTACCAGTTGAATCCGACCAGGAACGCCCCTTCGTTCATGTCCTTGGCCGTCGAATAGAACGAGTGCTCGATGCGAAGCTGCAGATCGATGGCGAAGGGACCCGATTGGTAGACCTCGACCCCGCCGCCGAAGAGCACGGCGGTTCCGGTGTCCGTCGCGTCGCCGAAGGCATTGCTGCTCTCCGTGAAGTGGGCGATTCCCAGGCCGCCCTTGAGCCAGACGAGATCGTTGAGGAAGATCTGCCCCGCCACGGTGTAGGCCGTGTTCGTCGTCGTCGTGTCGCTGTTCACCGTGTGGACGACGGGGAAGGCATCGAACATGAGCGCGAACTGGGGCGTGAGCATTCCGCCGATGTGGCCCTCGAAGGCGAGGCCGACCCCGCAGGCGTCGCCGCAGTTGTCGGCGGTGAAAGCGCCGAGGCCGATCCCGAGGCCGAACGTGAGGCCCTGTCGGTAAACGCGCGCGGGCGGCGGGGGTGGCGGATAGCCGTAGCCAGCCGGCTGCTGGGCGTATTGCGCGGTCGCGGGCGACGCCGTCGCGCCGACGACGAGCGCCGCGAAGCAAACAGTGAGCAGGATCCGAACGGGGCGTGACATCGGTGGCTCCTTCGTCTGAGGGTGGGACGCCGCCTGGACGTTCTCCCGTCGAAGGTCATTTAAGGTCTGAGTGAGATTTCTGCAATGGAGAATCCGCCCTCCATCCACCGATGAGGGCGGTCACGCCGGACCATGCTAGAAAATCGGAGCGTCATGTCGTGGCATCAGGTGGAAATTCGACTGAAGGCGCGGCCGCGCGGATTTCACCTCGTGACGCACGAGATCGCGTCCGCACTGGCCGCGCTGCCGGGTCTCGCGCGCCTGCGCGTCGGCGTCGTGCACGTCTTCATCCAGCACACGTCGGCGTCGCTCACGATCAACGAGAACGCCGATCCCGACGTGCGCGCCGACATGGAGCGTTGGTTCGATCGCGCCGTGCCCGAGAATGCGCCGTACATCGTGCACACCGCCGAGGGCCCCGACGACATGCCCGCGCATCTCAAGGCGTCGCTGCTCGGCTCGTCGGTGAGCGTGCCCCTTCGCGACGGTCGCCTCGCGCTGGGCACGTGGCAGGGGATCTACCTGGGCGAGCACCGCGATCACGGCGGCAGCCGCACCGTCATCGTCACGCTCACCGGCGAGTGACGACGGCGCGGACCTAATCGACGCGGTTCAGGCGTTCGCCGTTCGTGAAAGCTTGCAGGTTGCGCGTGACCGCGTGTTCGAGGCGGCGGCGCGCTTCGAGCGTGCCCCAGCCGATGTGCGGCGTGACGATGATGCGCGGAGCCCACGGCGCCCTCGGATCGAGCAGCGGGTGATCAGCGTGCGGCGGCTCCGTCGAGAGCACGTCGAGGGCGACGCCCCCGAGGCGTCCCTCCGCGAGCGCGGCGCGCACGTCGCCTTCATTAATGAGCGGCCCGCGTCCCGTGTTGACGAGGATCGCCTTGGGCTTCATGGCGCGCAGGAAAGTCGCGTCGACGAGCCCGCGCGTGAGCGGCGTGAGCGGGCAGTGAAGCGTCACGACGTCGGCCTCGGCGAGGGCGTCGGAAAGGCGCACGCGCGAGACGCCGGGGCGCTGCGGGGCGCCCGGCACGGCGGCGCGGAGGACGTGCATGCCGAAGGCCTCGGCGATGCGCGCGACGGCGCCGCCGATCGCGCCGGCGCCGACGATCGCCATCGTCTTGCCCGCGAGCTCGACGAGCGGCTGCACGAAGAAAGAAAAATCGGGCGACGACGCCCAGCGGCCGGCCTTGACGGCGCGATCGTGCGCGTCGACGTCGTGCGTGAGACGCAAGACGAGCGCGAACACCAGCTGCGCGACGGCGTCCGTCGCGTAACCCGGGACGTTCGTGACGGCGACGCCGTGCTTTCGCGCGCCGTCGAGGTCGACGATGTTCGTGCCCGTGGCGAGGACGCCCACGTAGCGGATCTCCGGCAGCATCTCGAACAGGTCGCCGCGCAGGTCGACCTTGTTGGTGAGCAGCGCCGTCGCGCCGCGGCTGCGCTCGAGCACGAGATCCTCGTGCGTGCGCGGGTGCACCGTGACGTCTCCGAGCGCCCGGAGGCCCTCCCACGTGTACGTCGGGTCGCCCTGGTCGGCGGCGAAGCTGTCGAGGATGACGATCTTCATTTCAGTTCTTGGGGGCGTCTTCGGCCGCCGCGCTGTTCTTGAGCGCCTCAGCCTGAAAGTGGGCGCGCAGGCTCTCGATGACGTCGCCGATGTCGCCGTCCATGAGGCCGGGCAGGTTGTGCTTCGTGAGGCCGATGCGGTGGTCGGTCACGCGATCCTGCGGAAAATTATAGGTGCGGATCTTCTCCGAGCGATCGCCCGAGCCGATCTGGCTGCGCCGTTGCTCGCGGTCGGCCGTCTCGCGCTTCTCGGCCTCGATGTCGTACAGCTTCGCGCGCAGCAGCTTCATCGCGGTCGCGCGGTTCTTGTGCTGCGACTTCTCCTGCTGGCAGTGGACGATGAGCCCCGACGGCAAGTGGTGGATGCGCACGGCCGAGTCCGTCGTGTTGACCGACTGACCGCCCGGGCCGCCCGACCGCATGACGTCGATCGTGAGGTCCTTCGGATCGATCGTGATGTCGATGTCCTCGACCTCGGGCATGACGGCGACGGTGGCCGTGGATGTATGGATGCGGCCCTGGGTTTCGGTCGCGGGCACGCGCTGCACGCGGTGCACGCCCGATTCGTACTTGAGGTACGCGTAGGCGTCCTTGCCGTTGATGCCGACGACGATCTCGCGTAGCCCGCCCGCGGCGCCCGCCGAGCTCGACATGAGCTCGAGCTGCCAGCGGCGGCGCTCGGCGAAGCGCGTGTACATGCGGAACAGATCGCCCGCGAACAGCGCCGCCTCGTCGCCACCCGTGCCGGCGCGGATTTCGAGAAGAATGTTCTTCTCGTCGTTCGGATCCCGCGGCATGAGCAGGACCTTCATCTGCTGCTCGAGCTTTTCTTGCTCGACGACGAGCTCGCTCTCCTCTTGATGCGCCATCTCGCGCATCTCGGGATCCTTCTGCAGGTCGCGCGCCTCGCTCACCCGGCGGACGATCTCTCGGTGCTCGCGCAGGCGCTCGATGAGCTGGCGCAGATCGGCGTGCTCCTTCGACAGCTTCTGCATCTGCTGTCGGTTCGCGAGGACCGTCGGGTCGCTCAGCATCGCCGACAGCTCTTCGTAACGCGTCTCGACGGCGGCGAGCTTCCTCAGCAGCAGATCGTCAAGCACGGGGACCTCGGGGGGCGAACGTCGGGCCGGACGTCAGGCGCACGCCACGCGAGCGCGCGGCGTGGCCCGGGTCCGAAACGGCCGTTACTCCGTCGGAGCGGCGGCCGGCTTCGCCGTGCCGTACTTCTTGTTGAACCGCTCGATGCGGCCCGCGGCGTCGACGAACTTCTGCTTGCCCGTGTAGAACGGGTGGCAGTTCGAGCAAATTTCGACACTGAACGATGACCTCGTCGAGAACGTGTCGACCTTGTTGCCGCACGCGCAGGAGATGGTGACCGCTTTGTAGACCGGGTGAATTCCCTTTTTGGACATGTTCCTACCCTTTGGAAGCCGCTCTTTATAGGGGACGACGGCTTTTCGTGCAAGCAGAGATGCCAGGGGGACCCCTACTGATTCATAGAGTCGAGGAACTCCCGGTTATTTGCGGTCTTTCCGAGGCGGTCGCGCAGCAGTTCGATGGCGGCATCGGAGGGCAGGGGGTGCAAAAGCTGCCGCAGGACCCAGACGCGGTTCAGCGTCGCCTCGGTCTGGAGGAGCTCTTCTTTGCGCGTCCCCGAGCGGTTGACGTCGAGGCAAGGGAAGAGGCGCTTCTCCATCAGGCGGCGGTCGAGGTGGATCTCGGCGTTCCCGGTGCCCTTGAACTCCTCGAAGATGACCTCGTCCATGCGCGACCCCGTGTCGACGAGGGCCGTCGCGATGATCGTGAGCGAGCCGCCTTCCTCGACGTTGCGCGCGGCGCCGAAGAACCGCTTCGGTCTGTGGAGCGCGTTCGCGTCGACGCCGCCCGAGAGCACCTTGCCCGACGTGGGCGCCACCGTGTTGTAGGCGCGCGCGAGGCGCGTGAGCGAGTCGAGCAGGATGACGACGTCGCGGCCATGCTCGACGAGGCGCTTCGCTTTTTCGAGGACCATCTCGGCGACCTGGACGTGGCGCGCCGCGGGCTCGTCGAAGGTCGAGCTCGCGACCTCGCCCTTGACCGAGCGGATCATGTCGGTGACCTCCTCGGGGCGTTCATCAATGAGCAGCACCTGAAGGACGATGTCGGGGTGATTCGCGGCGATCGCGTGCGCGAGGTCGTGCAGCAGCACCGTCTTGCCGGCGCGGGGCGGCGAGACGATGAGGCATCGCTGTCCCAGGCCGATCGGGCAGAGCAGGTCGATGATGCGCGTCGACAGGCCCGCGCGATCGTGCTCGAGGACGAGACGTCGGTTCGGATAAAGCGGCGTCAGGTCGTCGAACGCCGCGCGCGGCCGGTCGGGCGGCTCGAAGTTGACGGCGTCGACCTTGAGCAGCGCGAAGTAACGCTCCGACTCCTTGGGCGGGCGAACGGGGCCCGTGACCGTGTCGCCCGTCCGCAGGTCGAACCGGCGAATCTGCGACGGCGAGACGTAGATGTCGTCGGGGCCGGGTAGGTAGCTGCCTTCGGCGGCGCGCAGAAACCCGAACCCGTCGGGCAGCGTCTCGAGGACGCCCTCGCCGATGATGTCGCCGCGGCCGGCCTGCGCGGTCACGAGCGCGAAGATCAGATCTTGGCGCCGCATCGTCTCGGCGCCCTCGACGCGAAGGGTGCCCGCGAGCTCGTGGAGCTCGTTCAACGTTTTGCGTTTGAGCGTGGAGAGGTTCATGGGGGGATCCGCGCCGCGCACGAGGCATCGATGACGCGGACGGCGACGCGGGGGGGAAGGCGAGGGGTGCCCAGAGAGGGCGAACGTAAAAGCGTATCGGCCGGGTCCGAGACGGTCAAGGGACTGTCGGGAGACGGTTTCGGGGTATAGTCCGCGCGAAAAAACATGACTGAAATCAGCGCGAAAGAGGTCTTCGGCCGCCGTCTTCCCGTCTATGCGTACCTCGAGCCCCTGCTCGTCGGGCGCACCGTGCTCGAGGTGGGCGCGGGGCTCGGTACCGGCGTGGCGCACCTCGCGGCGCGCGGCGCGGCGACCGTCGTCGGGATCGACACGGATTCGGCGCTCGTCGAGCGGGCGCGGGCGCGCTACGAAGCGTCGGTCGCCGAGTCAGGCGCCGGCGGCAACGTCTCGTTTCACGTCGTCTCGAGCTTGCTCGACGTCGTGCCGCAGGGACCGTTCGACATCGTGCTCGTTCCCGAGGCCGAGTCGCTTCTGCGCCGGCCCGAGGCGATCCCGGCGCTCGGCCGTTTGCTCGCGCCGGGTGGACGCCTCGTCCTCGTGACGACGAGCGCCGATCGCCGCGGCACGGGCAGCGGGGGCGTCGGCTACTACGAGCTCGCCGATGCGCTCGTGCCGCATTTTTCGGCCGTGCAGATGTTCGGCGTGACGCCGTTCACGGGCTTCGGCGTCGTCGAGTTCGACGCCGAGGGCGATGGCCTGCGCGTCGACTCGCGGCTCGCCGATTCGAGCGACGAGGCGCCCTCGGCTTACGTCGCCGTCGCGGGTGGCGCGCGCGCGCTCGATCTCGGTTACGCGCTCGTGCAAGTTCCGTTCGGACCCATCGAGGCCAAGCTCGACGAGGTCGGCGAGGTCGAGGATCGCGGCGCGACGGCGCGGCTCGTGACGGCCGAGCGCCGGCTCGACGAGGTCGAGCGCCGCGGGCGCGCGCGCGTCGAGGAGGCCGAGGGGCGCGTCGTCGAGCTCCGCCGAAAGCTCGAGGACACGACGTCGGAGTCGGTGTCGTCGGTGCGCATCGCGCGCGCCCAGGGCGAGGAGATCGAGGAGCTGCGCGCGCGGCTGCGGCGCGCGGCCGAGGATCGCGCGGCGCTCGACGGCGAGGTCGCCAAGCTGCGGCGCGCGCTGGCCGACGCGGACGAATCGGTCATGAGCCTGACGCGCAAGACGGCCGAGGAGATGTCCGCCGTCGCGGCGCGTCTGTCGGCGACGCTACGCGCGCCTGTCGATACGGGCGCGGGGCGCGAGGAGGCGCAGCGCTTGAAGGCGGCCCTCGGCGAGTCCGAGGCGCGCGCGAGCGCGGCGGAGCAGCGCCTCGAGGAGGTCGGTTCGCTCGGGCGTGAGCGGCAGGCGGCGCTCGACGACGTCATGGAGCGCCTGCGCCAGGCCGAAGAGATGACGGTGCGCGAGCGCAAAGAGGTCGCGCGCCTGCGCGCCCAGCTGGGCGAGGCGGGGGCGCGCGTCGCGGGGAACGACGCGCGCGAGACGGCGCTCGCGACGCGCGACGAGCGCATCGTGCGCCTCGAGGGCGACAAGCAGGAGCTCACGTGGCGCCTCGCCGAGCTCGAAGAGAAGCTGCGCAAGACCATCGGGCACTCGGTGATCGCCGACAAGACGGGGCGCGTGCAGTCGGATGAGCTGGACGCGGCGCGGGCGTCGCGCTCGAAGGCCATGCAGGAGTTCCACCGCGCCGCGGGCGCGCACGTGGACGAGGTCACGGCGCTGCGGGCGGCCGTGTCCGAGCAGACGGCGCTCGTCGCCGAGCTCGAGGACGCCGTGCGCGTCGCCGAGACGGCGGCGGAGGCCGCGACGGTCGACGCGGCGACGCTGCGCAAGAACTCGAAGGGGCTCGAAGAGGCGGATCGCGCGCGGCGCACGCGGCTCGCCGAGCTCGAGGGCAAGCTGCTGCGGCTCGAGCACGAGCGGAAGCAGGCCGTGGCGGCCTCGTCGTCGTCTTCGTCGTCGACCGCGTCGGTGGACGGCGAGGCGCTTGCGCGGGATCTCGCGGCCGCCGGGCGCGAGCGCGACGAGCTGCGCGGGAACCTCGCGCGCGTCGCGAACCTCGCGGCCGACGCCGAGGACGCGCTCGCGAAGGTCACGGCGGAGCTGGTCGCGACGCGGGCACGCGCGTCCTCTCTCGAGGGCGAGATCGGGCGCCTGCGTGGCGCCGCGGTCACGACCAACGGTCACGATCACGTCTCGGCCACGACGGCGCGCGAGCTGTCGGCGATCGAGGCGGGGCTGCGCGACGAGCTCGCGACGCTCGCGGCGCTCGAGGGCGCGCTCGAGGCCGAGCTCGCGGCGCCGGCGGGCGTCCCGTTGGCCGATCGCGTGGCGGCCGGCGTCGACGTTGGGGCGGGGGCCGACGCCATCCTGTTGCACACGACGCTCGGCAACTACCGTCGGCACGCCGCGCGCCTGCGCGACGAGCTCGAGGGTGTGCGCCGCCGGCTCGATTCGCTCTCGCCGTCGGAGATCTCGGGCTACCTCGAAGAGCTCGGCGAGGATCTCGCGGAGATGGAAGAGTGACCCCTCCGTCCACGGGTGGCGCCCGCGGTCCGACGATACGTGTCGCGATCGTGGGTCTCGGTGCCATCGGGCGCGAGGTCCTCAAGGCCGTGCGCGCGCGCTCGGGACTCTCGCTCGTCGCCGTCGCCGACCCGTCACCGGAGCTCGTCGGCCGCGACGCGGACGAGGTCGCGGGCCTCGCCGCGGGCGGCGTGAAGATCGTCGCGAGCGCCGAAGAGGCTTTTGCGGGTGACGTCGACGTCGCGCTCGTGCTCACGGGCTCGGCCGTCGCCGATCTCCTGCCCGTCGTCGAGGCGGCCTCGCTCCGCGGCGTCGATGTGATCTCGACGTGTGAGGATCTTTCGTACGCCGATCTGTCGGCGCCAGAGCTCGCGCGTAAGGTCGACGCCCGCGCGCGCGCCGGCGGCATCACGGTGCTCGGCACGGGCATCAACCCCGGCTTCGTCATGGATCGTCTGCCGCTCACGCTCGCCGCCGCGTGCGTGCGCGTCGACTCGATTCGCGTCGAGCGCGTCGTCGACGCGGCCAAGCGCCGCGGGCCGCTGCGCGCGAAGGTCGGCGCCGATCTGACGGTCGCCGAGTTCGAGGCGGGCGTCGCGGCGCGGCGGCTCGGTCATCGCGGGCTGCCCGAGTCGTGCGCGCTCGTCGGGTTGGGCCTCGGCCTCACCTTCGACGAGGTCAAAAATACACTGGGGCCCGTCGTCACGAGCGAGGAGCACCCGCGCGCCGGCATCCAGCCAGGGCGCGTCGCGGGGCTGCGCCAGTCGGCCGTCGGCTGCAAGGGCGGTCGCGAGCTCGTGCGGCTCGATCTCGAGATGTCGGTCGCCGCGCCGGACCCGCACGATCGGATCATCATCGCGGGCGATCCGCCGCTCGACGTGCTCGTGCAGGGCGGCACGCACGGGGACCGCGGCACGGTCGGGACGACGCTGTCGGCGATCCCGGCGGTCGTCTTGGCGTCGCCGGGTTTGAAAACGATCCTCGATCTTCCTCTCGTCGGCTAGCTCGAGCGCAGTGCGGCTCTGCCGCGCGGAGCGAGCGTCGGGGGCGCGGGACCCTCTCAGGATCCCGACTCAGACGCTAATCTTGCCGAGGACGCGGGGCCCGGCGGCGCCGGTGACGGAGGGGACGTTGCCGGGGCGGCCGAAGAGGGTCTCGTTGGCGAGGACGGCGAAGGCGATCGCCTCCTTTGCCTCGGGATCGACGCCCAAAGCGGCGCTCGTCTCGACGGGAACGGGGGCGAGCGTCTCGCGCAGGTGCGACATGAGCACGGGGTTGAGCGCTCCGCCGCCCGAGACGAAGACCTCGGCGGGCGGCGTCGGCAGCGCCTCGCGATAGCTGCGCGCGATGGCCTCGGCGACGAAGCGGGTCAGCGTCGCGAGCAGGTCGTCGAGCCGCGCTCCGTAACGCGCGAGCAGCGGGTAGACGAAGTCCTTGCCGAAGGTCTCGCGGCCCGTGGACTTCGGCAGCGGCTGCGACAAGTAAGGGTGCCCGTGCAGCTCCGCGAGCAACGCGCGATCGATCACGCCGCGCGCCGCGCGGGCGCCGCCGCGATCGAACGCCTCGACACCGCCCGAGGCTGCGCGCGCCACGGCGTCGAGCGGCATGTTGCCGGGGCCGTTGTCGAACGCGACGAGCTGGTCGAGCCGCTCGCGCACGAGGGTCACGTTCGCGATGCCGCCGATGTTCTGCAGCGCGCGCGGTGTGCCGGGCTTGCGGAAGAGCAGGTGATCGACGAGCGGCACGAGCGGCGCGCCTTCGCCCCCCGCGGCGACGTCGCGCACGCGGAAGTCGCTCACGACGGGGCAGCCGACGCGCTCGGCGATGACGGCGGCCTCGCCGATCTGCAACGTCGCGCCCAGCTTGCCCGCCGAGCGCGGGTGGTGCACGGCCGTCTGTCCGTGGGACCCGACGAGGTGAATGGCGTCGAGCGGCACGGACGCGGCGTCACAGACGGCGCGCGCGGCGTCGGCGAACGCCTCGCCGAGCAGCACGTCGAGATCGCACAGCTCGGAGGCGTCGGCGCTCGCGAGGCGAAAGATGCGCTCGCGCAGGGGGCGCGGAAAGGGCGTCGTCACGAAGGCGCGCGTCGTGAGGCGCGTCGATTCGCCGGACCCTTCGATCTCGCAGAGCGCGGCGTCCGTGCCGTCGGCGCTCGTGCCGGACAAAAGGCCGATCACGAAGCGCGATTTGCGCGCGCGCAGCTCGACGAGGCGCTGCACGGGATCGGCGTCGCCGGACGCCATCAGTCAGCCTCGGCGGCCGGCACGTCGTGCATCGGCAGGTCGCCGACGATCGCGCGCAGCGAGCCCTTGTGCTCGACGAGCAGGTCGCGCGCGCGCGCCGCCGGGACGCGCGCGTGGTGCATGACGAGCGCGACCTTGGCGCGGCCACCCGCCTTCTCGATGAGCTTGCGCGCCGTCGCGGCGTCGAGCCCCGACAGCATCCGCACGATGCGCACGGCGCGCGCCCACAGCTTCGCGTTCGTGGGCCGCACGTCGACCATGAGCCCCGCGTAGGTTTTTCCGAGCAGCACGAACGCCGTCGTCGAGATCGCGTTGAGGACGATCTTCGTCGCCGTGCCCGCCTTGAGCCGCGTCGAGCCGGCGATCACCTCTGGCCCCGTATCGAGGGCGATGATGACGTCGGCGATGGCCTTGTCGGGGACGAGGCCGCAGGTCACGAAGATCGTCGCGGCCCGCCGAAAGCGCGCGTACTCGAGCGCCGCGTGGACGAAGGGCGTGACGCCCGAGGCGGCGATGCAGCAGACGGCGTCGGTCGGGCCGACGGCGACGCGCCGCAAGCGCTGCTCGGCGTCGCGCGCACTATCCTCGGCACCCTCGACCGAACGGGTGAGCGCCGACGGGCCGCCCGCGATGATCGGGACGACGCGCGACGGGGGAATGCCGAAGGTGGGCACGCACTCGACGGCGTCGAGCGTGCCGAGCCGCCCCGACGTGCCGGCGCCGACGTAGACGAGCCGTCCGCCCGCGGCGAGCCGTCCCGCGACGAGCTCCGCGGCGCGTCCGATGAGCGGCGTCCGCGCGGCAGCGGCGCGGGCGGCGCGCGCCTCTTCGCCCACCATGAGCGCGACGACCTTTTCGGCCGACATCTCGTCGAGGTGCGCCGCGTCGGGGTGCACGCCCTCAGTAGGCAGGTCCCCGAAGTCGACGACGGGGGCGGGGGCAGGGACCTTGGGCGTCGAGCGGGCGCGGGGCATCTCGCGCATCTTACGGGCGGCGTGTGCCCCACGACAAATCGCGTCTCATCCGGTCCCCTCGCCCCGCGCGGCGGGGAGAGGGTTAGGGAGAGGGTCCGCCGCGTTCAGGGCACCGCGGGCGGCGCGCCCGGGGGCGCGGCGGGCGGCGCGCCTGCCGGCCTCGTCGCCGAGGGCGTCGCGCTCGGCAGTGTCGCGAGGCGCTTGCGGATCTTCGCGTACTCCGTGGCGCCCAGGTTCGAGCCCTTGAGGTTCTGGGCTGTGATGTAATTGTTGATGTGGACGATGCGATCGCCCGTCGCCGGGTGATCGGACAGGTAGTTCAGGATCGCGGGGCTCGAGCCCTCGCTCTTTTGCAGGCGCTCGAAGAACGACGCGAACGCGTGCGGGTCGTACCCGGCGCCCGAGGCGTAGCGGGCGCCGTACTCGTCGGCCTCGGTTTCGTCGGCGCGCGAGTGCGAGAGCATCACGCCCTTGCCGGCGATGCTGCTCGTGAGCTGCGCGAGGAGCCCCGGGTTGTTGCCGGCCGCGAGCGACGTCATGGCTTCGATCCCATAGGCGGTCACCATCGAACGCGCGGCGTGACGGGCCACGACGTGCCCCGTCTCGTGCGCCATGACGGCGGCGAGCTCGGCCTCGTTCTCACACATCTCGAGCAGGCCGCGATAAACGTACAGGTAGCCACCCGGCGTCGCGAAGGCGTTCACCGTCTTGCGATCGTCGAGCACGAACACTTGCCAGGTCACCTCGGGCCGATCGCGCTTGCCCAGCGCGATGACCTTTCCTGCGACGGTCTGGACGTACGAGACGACCTCCGGGTCGGTCATGTAGACGGCGTGTTGGTTCGTGTCGAGATCGGTCTTGAGCTTCAAACCGATCTGGTTCTCCTGTTCGGGAGAGACCATGACCTGGGCCAACGTCGTCTCGATCGAACGCGTCGTGCCGGTGGCACAGCCACCGAACGCGAGCGCGAGGATCCCCACCCGGAGCGTCGTCTTCGTCGTCATGCGATGAATCGTCCTACTTGCACATCGTGGCGGTCGTCTTCGTGGACTTCTTCATCTTCCAGGTCCACGTCGAGGTGCACATGCCACCCGTCGGGATGGGGGTGCAGGCCGCGGCAAACATTGACTGGTTCTCGGTCACAGCGATCGTGAACTCGTTGGTCGCCGTGACGGTCACCATTGACGTGTCCATCTGGTGCCAGTTGCACGTCCCGTCCATCACGACGCTGTCCGGCCGCGTGAGCGTGCCCAGGTTGAACGAGATCGCGCCGCCCCCGAGGGAACCGTCCGTGCCGACCTTGAGGATGCCAGTCGCATCGTTGTAGTTCACGGGCAGCGCCGTCCCGACGACCGTCGCGACGCCGATTTCGCAGCCGTCCGTGGGAGTCCCCTCGACTGACAGCACGTCGAAACACGTGTCGCCCTTCGACAATCCGAACGCGCCCGAGCCAGCAGCGCCATCCGAGCCAGCCGTGCCAGAGTCCCCAGCGTCAGCTGACGAGCTCGCGCCCGAGCAGCCCACGAGCGCGGCGGCGCTCGCGAGAACCAACGAAACGATCTGAATGCTCTTGAATGAAGTCTTCATGTTTGGCTCCTAGTAAATTGATCTGTCGTTCGGCCTAGAAATCGTTCGGCCTAGAAATGTCCACGGCCCTTGCGCGTCTCGGTCGCGGGACCGGAGGTCGCACCGGCGGGCGCGGGAGCAGCGGGCTCGGCCTTCTCGGGCTCGGCCTTGGCGGCGTGGTGGCCGGCCTTCTTCTCTTCCTTCTTTGCGGGCTCGGCGGCGGCGGGCGCCGGGGCAGCAGCGACCGCCACGGCGGCCAGCTTCGCGGTCGCATCGGCGAGCTGCGTCTGGAGCGCCGCGGCCTGGGCCTTGGAGGCGTCGAGCGCCATCTTGAGGCCGTCACGCTCGGTGGTCACGGAGGCGAGCGTCGCCTTCGTCGTATCGAGCTCGGCCTTGGACGGATCGCAGCCGACGACGGTGGCTCCGAGAGCCAGGAAAATTGAAATCATCATGAGGGGCTTGAGTGAGCGCATCGAGTTCTCCTTACGGGTTGTTGGCAATTTGCTTCGCCCGGACTAACACGCTAGGTCCGAAGGCGGCAAGTCGGTTGATATCTGCTGTTACCCTGCGGCCACCCTCGGCGGTCAAGGCCCGCTCTCGACGGGCGGGGGTGAACGGGTATTCTCGGCCGCATGAAAAAAGAGCGGTCGAGCTCGCAAGCCACCGGCACGACGTTTCTTCTCCTCTGCTGCATCCTCGGCGCCACCTCCTGCGCGAACTTCGATCTGGGCGCGCTCGGGGCTCCGGGCGCGCTGCCGATTCATCTCACGCCGCCCAAGGTGACGTTCCAGGGCGCGACGCTCGTGCAGGCGCCATCGAGCCGGGCATACGCCGCGTACTACTGCCCCGACCTCATCAACGCGCCGTATGGAACGTCGGGGCTCGTCTGTCAGCAGTTTTTCGGCCCGCGGCCGCCCGCGGCCGCCATGCAGGTCGCGTTCGACCTTCACTTTCACATCGCGAATCCGAATCAGGTGCCCGTGCCGCTCGCGAGCGCGCTCGCCGCCGCGACGGTGTTCCCCGCGGCCGGCAACGAAAAGCTCGGCGCGCTCTGCATCAGCCTGTGCCCGCCGGATGTCGCCGCCTGCGCGGGCGGGCCGTCGACGAGCGCCTGCGAGGCGTCGTCGCGCGACGTTCACTCGCTGGCGGACTTCGTCGACAAGTCGCTCCCGGCGCTTTTGATCTCGACGGGCGTCGCGATCGCGAATGGCCAGACCCCGACGTTCACGCTGCCGCCCATCACCGCCGCGAGCGAGATCGACGTCGTCGTGCGCTACGCGTTCGGCCCCGAGCAGCTGCTCGCCATCATGCGCGATCTCGCCATGCAGTCGGTGAATCAGCTCAAGAAGGGCCAGATCCCGAACCTCGCGATTCCTTTCCGGCTCGAGGGCACGGTGTTCTTCGACGCCGGCTCGCTCGGGCGCTTCGCCGTCGGGTGGGGCCCGACGACGGGGACGTGGCAGCTCCCCGTCGAGGGTCTGGCGGCCGTCGCGCCGATCGTCACGAGCGCCGCGCCACCGAGCGCCGCGCCGCAGAGCGCGCCGCCACCGAGGGCCGCGCCGCCGAGCCCGAACGGCGCGCCGCCGGCCGCTCCTTAAAGACCCAGAACAGCGCGCATGTCGTACAGGCCAGCGGGGCGACCCGCGAGCCATGTCGCCGCGCGCACGGCGCCCTGCGCGAACGTGTCGCGCGAGCTGGCCCGGTGCGTGATCTCGAGGCGATCGCCTGTGCCGAGAAAGTGCACCGTGTGATCGCCCACGACGTCGCCGCCGCGCAACGTCTGCAAGCCGATCTCCTTGCCCGTGCGCGGGCCGATGTCGCCGTGTCGCTCGTAGCGCGCGTCGGTGGCGAGATCGCGCCCCGTCGCTTCGGCGAGCGCCTCGGCCAGACGCAGCGCCGTGCCGGAGGGAGAGTCGCGCTTGGCGCGGTGGTGAGTCTCGACGATCTCGAGATCGTAGGCGCCGCCCAGCGTCTGCGCGGCGTCGGCGATCAGCTTCAACATGACGTTGACGCCGATGGAGTAGTTCGCCGTGAACACGATCGGGATGCGCTTGCCGGCGCGCTCGATCGCGGCGCGGGGCTCGGCGCCGAGCCCCGTCGTGCCGATCACGAGCGCGACGTTCGCGGCGACGGCGGCCTCGGTGTAGGCGATGCACGCGGCCGGGACGGTGAAGTCGATCCAGACGTCGGCCGCGCCCATCGCGGGGACGCCCTCGGTGATGGTCACGCCCAACGCTTGTCCCGTCGCGAGCGTGCCGGCGTCTTGGCCGAGCGCGGGGCTTCCCGCGCGCTCGGTGGCGGCCGAGAGCGTGGCTTCGGGGCCCCACGCGATGATGGCGCGCACGAGCGAACGCCCCATGCGTCCGTCGGCTCCCAGAATGGCGATGCGCATGCGATCGCTCCTTTTTTTTAGAGGAGGCGCAGGTCGCGCAGCAGGCCGCGCAGCTTCTCGCGGTGCTGCTCGGCGAGCGGATACAGCGGCGGACGCAGCTCGTCCGCCATGCGCCCCATCATGGCGAGAGCCGCCTTGACGGGCACCGGGTTCGCCTCGACGAAGAGGCCCTCCGAGAGCGGCAGCAGCTTGAAGTGCAGCTCGCGCGCCTTGTTCCAGTCACCGGCGACGACCGCGTCCCACATCGCGCTGAACTCGCGCGGCGCGACGTTGCTGACGACCGAGATGACGCCCTTGCCGCCCAGCGCGAAAATCGGAAACGCCGACGCGTCGTCGCCGGAAAGCACGGCGAGCCTGTCGCCCGTGCGCGCGAGGATCTGCGACGCGCGCAGCGCCGAGCCCGTGGCCTCCTTGACGGCGACCACCTGCGGGATCTCCTCGCACAGGCGCGCGAGCGTCTCGGGCAGCAGGTCGCACGCCGTGCGACCGGGGACGTTGTACAGAACGGTGGGGAGCGGCACGGCCTCGATGACCGCCTTGAAGTGGCGGTAGAGGTGCTCTTGTCCCGGCTTGTTGTAGTAGGGCGTCACGAGCAGGAGCCCGTCCGCGCCGACCTTCTTCGCGGCCTGCGACAGCTCGATCGTCTCGCGCGTCGAGTTCGAGCCCGTGCCCGCGATGACGGGGACGCGCTTCTTCGCGTGCTGAACGGTGAGCTCGATGACGCGGATGTGCTCCTCGACCGTCAACGTGGGGGATTCGCCCGTCGTCCCGACGGGCACGAGGCCATCGACGCCGCCCGCGATCTGCTCGTCGATGAGGCGGCGCATGGCCTCCTCGTCGACGGCGTCGTTGCGGAGCGGCGTGACGAGCGCCGTGATCACACCTGAAAATGTCGTCATAACGTCACGTCGTATAGCACAAGCTGTTAGCCAACCAGATGTGCGATCGGCACGAAGCGCGTGCCCTCGAGGCGACCTGCCGCGGCGCGCACGGAGACGAGGCGCGCGGCCTCGAGGGTCATCGTGCCGCGGGGGCCGTCGAGCCGCACGGTGCGCACCTCCCGCTCGATCCCATCTTCGCCTCGCCGCAGGACGAGGACCTGGAGCGTCGGCGCCTCCGTGCCTTCGGGCAGGCTGAAGCGGAAGGTGAGGGCGTCACCGTTCCGCTCGAGGACGAGCCAAGGCGCGGACGTCGCCGCCGCCATCGTGATCGTGGGGGCGTTCGTGGGGGCCTCGAGCGCGGCGAGGCGGGCCCTCCGGCGTGCCCGCGTCGCGTCGTCGGGGGCGCTCGTCACGAGCCGGCGGTAGATCGCGAGCGCGTCACCGATCTGTCCCTGTTTCGCGCACAGCTCGGCCATCGTCTCGGTCTCGAAGAGTGTCACGTCAACCTCCTGACTTTCGAACTTGTGCGATGTCCGCGTGGATCTGCGCGAGCAATGCCTCGACCGATTCGTAGCGTCGCTCGTCGCGCAGCCGGTGCAGGACGTCGAGGCGCAGGCGCCGTCCATAAAGGTCGGCGTCGAAGTCGAGCAGGTGCGCCTCGACGGTCACGGGGCTTCCGGCGCCGGGGGTGAACGTCGGGTTGCTGCCGACGCTCAGCGCGACGAGGTGGCTGCTCTCGCTGGCGCCGCGCGCGTCGAGCACGTGAGCGCGGGCCGCGTAGATCCCGAGCTTGGGGAGCAGCTCCGCCTCGCTCGCGACGTTCGCCGTGGGGATGCCGAGCCCGCGCCCGCGTCCCGCGCCGCGCACGACGGGACCCGTGACCTCGAACGGCCGCCCCAAGAGCAGCGCGGCGCCTTCGACGCGGCCTTCGAGCACGAGCTCGCGCACCTTCGTCGATGAGCAGGGCAGGCCGTCGACGGACACGGGGCTCACGATCGAGACGCCGAGCCCGAGAGTGGCGCCCAGCGCGCGCAGCAGGTCGGCGTTTCCGCGCCGCCCGCGCCCGAAGCTGAAGTCGTAGCCGACGACGACCTCACGCGCACCGAGTCGGCCCACGAGCCAATCGCGCACGAAGTCTTCGGCCTCGATGGACGCGAGGTCGCGCGTGAACGGTTCTACGACAGCCAGGTCGATGCCCGTCTCGGCGAGCAGCTCGAGCCGGCGCTCGAGCGAGACGATCAGCGGCGGCGCGAGCGTGGGCGCGAAGATGCGCGCCGGGTGCGGCCAAAAAGTGAGGACGCCCGCCTCGCCGCCGAGCGCCGCGGCGCGGGCACGCGCGAGGCGCACCAGCTCCTGGTGGCCGCGGTGAACGCCATCGAAGTTGCCTATGGCAAGCGCGAGCGGCGTCCGCGCCCCCGCCGCCGCCATTCCCTCGAGGATCCTCATGGGTGGGCCAGCAGGTCGCTCACGGCGGCCAGCAGCGCTTCGAGCTCGAACGGCTTTTCGATGACGCGATCGTGGTCGACGCCCATCGCGGCGCGGCGTTTCGGCGTCACGCCCGTCATGAGCGCGATCGGCACGCCGGGAAAAAGCGCGACGAGCTCGCCGTGCAAACGGTCGGGTCCCTGCGAGCCCGAGATCATGAGATCGCTCAGCAGGGCCGCCGGGCGCCACCCCGTCGCCGCGAGCGCGCGCGCCGCGCCGACGTCGCGCACGATCTCGGGGGCGTAGCCCGCCTCTCGCAGCACCTGGCCGACGAGCCCGGCGATGTGGACGTCGTCTTCGATGACGAGAATGATCTCAGCGGACATCGGGCATCATTCGGTTCAGCTTCATTCGCGCATTGACTTCGATCGCTCGGATGGAAAGAATGTCTTCCCGAGTTGAAGACGACATTCTTCTCGGCGTCAAGCAGGCGCGGACAGGGGTTTCAAAGATGACCGCGGCTGCCAAAGGCTCTGGGAAACAGACGAAGTTTATTTTCGTGACGGGCGGCGTCGTGTCGTCGCTCGGCAAAGGGCTCGCCTCCGCTTCGATCGGCAGCCTGCTCGAGACCAGTGGTCTCAAGCTCACGATCCAGAAGCTCGACCCGTATCTGAACGTCGATCCGGGGACGATGAACCCCATGCAGCACGGCGAGGTGTTCGTCACCGACGATGGCGCCGAGACCGACCTCGACCTCGGCCACTACGAGCGGTTCATCTCGCAACGGATGACGAAGCTCAACAACGCGACGTCGGGCCAGATCTACCAGACGGTCATTCAGAAAGAGCGCCGCGGCGAGTACCTCGGCGGCACCGTGCAGGTCATTCCGCACGTCACTGACGAGATCAAGGCGCGCATCCTCGCCTGCGCCAAGGGCCAGGACGTCCTCATCGTCGAGGTCGGCGGCACCGTCGGCGACATCGAATCGCTGCCTTTTCTCGAGGCGATCAGGCAGCTGCGGCTCGAGGTCGGCGCGCAGAACGCGATCTCCGTGCACGTCACGCTCGTGCCGTACATCAGCGCCGCGGGCGAGCTCAAGACGAAGCCCACGCAGCACTCGGTCATGAAGCTGCGCGAGATCGGCATCCAGGCCGACATCCTCCTGTGCCGCTCCGAGAAGCCCATCGAGCCGGCGCTCAAGAAGAAGATCGCGATGTTCACGAACGTCGCCGCCGACTGCGTCTTTTCAGCCGAAGACGTGGGCAACATCTACGAGGTGCCGATCCACTTTCACCACGAGGGCGTCGACGACAAGATCGGCGAGCTGCTCAACATCTGGACGCGCGCGCCCGAGCTCACCGGCTGGGAGCGCGTCGTGCACCGACTCAAGAGCCCGGTGGCCGAGGTGCAGATCGGCCTCGTCGGCAAGTACGTCGACCTCGTCGAGTCGTACAAGAGCCTCAACGAGGCGCTCAAGCACGGCGGCATCGGCAACGAGTGCCGCGTGACCCTGCACCACATCGACTCCGAGGAGATCGAGAAGCGCGGTCCCGCGGCGCTGCTCTCTGCGATGGACGGCATTCTCGTCGCGCCGGGCTTCGGCAGTCGCGGCATCGAAGGAAAGATCGAAGCCGTGCGCTACGCGCGGGAGAACGGCGTGCCGTTCTTCGGCATCTGCCTCGGCCTCCAGATGGCCGTCATCGAGTTCGCGCGCAACGTCGCCGGGCTCAAGGGCGCGAACTCGACGGAGATCGATCCCAACACCGCGCACCCGGTCGTCGACTTCATGGCCGACCAGCGCAACGTCACCGACAAGGGCGCGACGATGCGGCTCGGCGCTTACCCGTGCGTGCTGTCGCCGGGCACCAAGGCCGCCGCCGCCTACGGCACGAGCGAGATCTCCGAGCGCCACCGCCACCGCTACGAGGTCAACAACGACTACCGCGCGGCGCTCTCGGCCAAGGGCATGGTGTTCTCGGGCCTCTCGCCGGACCACCGCCTCGTCGAGATGATCGAGCTGCCCGATCACCCGTACTTCGTGGGCTGCCAGTTCCACCCGGAGTTCAAATCCCGGCCGCAGGAGCCGCACCCGCTCTTCCAGTCGTTCATCGGGGCCGCGTTGCACGAGCGCGTCGCGGAACGCCGCAGACCCGCGGCCCCCACGGGCGCGCCAGCCGCGCGCGCGTAGCGAAACCCGAGTTGTTCTAGACTGTTGGGCGCAGACAACCGCACACAGTTGCGGTAGCTGTGCGGCATCTGCAATACATGTACCACATGCGCTTTTGCGCCTTGTTACCGTGGCATTACCAATGCTACAAGCATGGGGTGCTCCCCGCAGCTCAGCGCTAAAGGAGCTCCCCAATGGAGATAAAACAGCACCTCAAGCTCTCGCAGCAGCTGGTGATGACGCCGCAGCTCCAGCAGGCGATCAAGCTGCTGCAGCTGTCTCGCATGGAGCTCGCGGACATGGTCCGCGACGAGATGCTCGAAAATCCGATCCTCGAGGATTCAGTCGAGACGGGCGCCGAGCAGGCCAAGGCGGAGACGGCGCTGCCAGCCGACGCGCCCGAGGGCGACGCCGAACGCGTGGGCGAGACCGAAGTGGCCGCGTCCGCAGCTTCGCAGGAGCGCGTCGACACGGCCGAGGTCAAGACCGATAGCCGCGCCGAAGAGGCCGTCGGCGACTTCGACTGGGAGGGCTACCTCGAGAACCAGGCGCAGGCGGCGCCCATGCCGTCGTACAAGTCGAACAACGAGGACCTGCCGTCGCTCGAATCGACGCTGACCCGCGGCACGTCGCTCTTCAACCACCTCGAGTGGCAGCTCAAGCTCTCGCACTTCGCGACGGACGAAGAGGGCATCGCGATGCTCATCATCGGCAACCTCACGCCGGACGGGTATCTCGAAGAGCCGCTCGCGGACCTCGCCGAGGAGGCGGGCGTGTCGCTCGAGACCGCCGAGGGCGCGCTCGAGAGCATCCAGGAGTTCGATCCCGTGGGCGTCGCCGCGCGCTCGCTCGAAGAGTGCCTCATGATCCAGGCGAAGCACATAGGCGCCGACGACGACGTCGTCGTGGGGATCCTCAAGAAGCACCTGACGAACCTCGAGAAGAAGAACTACCAGGCGATCGCCAAGGACCTGGGCCAGCCCCTCGACGAGATCTACGAAGCGGCGAAGGTCGTCATGAGCTTCGATCCGAAGCCGGGGCGCCAGTACACGTCTGACGAGCCGACGTACATCACGCCCGACGTCTACATCCACAAGGTCGGCGACAAGTACTTCGTCGTCGCCAACGACGACGGTCTGCCCAAGCTCAAGATCAGCGACTTCTACCGGACGGCGCTCGCGGGCGGCGCCAAGGCGCGCGAGTACATCCAGGAGAAGCTGCGCTCGGCGCAGTGGCTCATTCGCAGCATCCAGCAGCGCCAGCGGACGATCACGAAGGTGACCGAGTCGATCCTCAAGTTCCAGCGCGAGTTCTTCGACAAGGGCACGGCGCACTTGAAGCCGCTCATCCTCCGCGACGTCGCCGAGGACATCGGCATGCACGAGTCGACCGTGTCGCGCGTGACGACCAACAAGTACGTGCACACGCCGCAAGGCATCTACGAGCTGAAGTATTTTTTCAATTCGGGCATCGCGCGCACCGACGGCGACGACCTGGCCTCGGAGGCCGTGAAGCTCAAGATCAAGCAGATCATCGGCTCGGAGAGCCCGCAGCATCCGCATTCGGATCAGAAGATCGTCGAGCTGCTGCGCGACCAGAACATCGAGATCGCGCGTCGCACGGTCGCGAAGTACCGCGAGCAGCTCCGCATCCTGTCGTCGAGCAAGCGCCGCCAAGTTTTTTAGGCGTGGCCGGACTGTCCCCCGACGGTAATATGGGGTAATAGTTCCGAGGGGAAGGCCACCGCCATGCAGCTATCGACGACGTTCCGTCACATGGATGCCTCTTCGGCCGTGCGCGACTACGCGGCCGACAGGCTCGACAAGATCCGCAAGTACTTCAACAAGGATCCGATCTCGGCCCACGCCGTGTTCTCCGTCGAGCGCGGCTTCAACCACGTCGCCGATCTCCAGATCACGCTGCCGAACGGCATCTTGATCAACGCCAAGGAGGTCACGGAGGACATGTACTCTTCGATCGACCTGGCGGCGGCGCGCATCGAGCGACAGGTGCGCAAGTGGAAGGAGAAGATCCGCGACCACAAGCCACACGGTGGCCCGGGCGCCGAGTTCCGCGAGCGCGTCATTTCGGCCGACGAGATCGAGCCGCGGCGCGAGCCCGAGACCGAAGCGTCCGTGGCGGCCGCGAAGGCCTCGCCTGGCTTCCGCGTCATCAAGGACGAGACCTTCAGCGCGCGCTCGATGAACGTCGAGGACGCGGCCATGCAGCTCAACCTACTCGGCGACGACCTGCTGGTCTTCACGGACGCGGCCACGAGCTGCATCTCCGTTCTTTATCGGCGGAAGGACGGCAACTACGGTCTCGTCGAGACCGGACGCCCGGCCTCGCCCTCGAGCTGACCGACGGCAAGGCCTCGCCGCAATCCCCCATGAAGGTCATCGACTTCCTTCAGCCGGCCGCCATCATCGCCGACCTCGGGGCGACGACGAAGGCGGCGGCGCTCGCCGAGCTGTCGAGCCACATGGCGGCGCTCGAGCCGAGCCTCGACGCCGAGCAGCTGCGGCGCGTGCTGGAAGAGCGCGAGCTGCTCGCGTCGACGGCCATCGGGGACGGCATCGCGATCCCGCACGGGAAGCTGGACGCCATCGGGCATCTCACGGGTGCGCTCGGCCGCTCGCGGCCCGGCATCGAGTTCGATTCGATCGACGGGCGGCCCACGCACCTCGTCTTCATGCTCGTCGCGCCCGTGAGCTCGACGGGCGTGCACCTCAAGGCCCTCGCGCGGCTCTCGCGCCTGTTTCGTGACGCCGACTTTCGCGCGCGCCTGCTGGACGCGCCCACGCGCGAGGCGATGTACAAGGTGATCTCCGACGAGGACGCCAAGTACTAGGTTAGGATCGCAGCCATGACGCCGATGCTCACGGTCAGGTCGCTCCTCGACGAGAGCTCGGGCCTTCGCCTCGTGCTCCTCGCGGGAGAAAAGGGCCTGTCGCGACGGATCACGAACCAGCGCATCCAGAAGCCGGGCCTCGCGCTCGCCGGTTACGTCAAGCAGGTGCACCCCGAGCGCGTGCAGGTGCTCGGCGCGACGGAGATCTCGTACCTCGCGACGCTCACGCCCGAAGAGGCGTCGCGCTCCGTCGAGTCGTTCATGAGCCTCGACCCGGCGTGCATCATCGTCATGAAGGGGCTCGACGTTCCGCCGATCCTGCTCGACTGGGCCGAACGGCTCGGCGTTCCGCTGCTGCGCACGCCCATCGTCTCGTCGCTGGCGATCGACGCGATTCAGAAGCACCTCGAGCTGCAGCTCGCGCCCACGGCGAGCATCCACGCCGTGCTCATGGACGTCCTCGGCGTCGGCGTCTTGCTGCTCGGCAAGAGCGGCATCGGCAAGTCGGAGGCGGCGCTCGATCTGATCATGCGTGGCCACCGCCTCGTCGCCGACGATCTCGTCGAGGTGCGCCGCACCTCGGGTGAGGTGCTCGTCGGGTGGGCCTCCGAGCTCATCAAGCACCACATGGAGGTGCGGGGCCTCGGCATCATCAACATCAAGGACATGTTCGGCGTCGCCGCCGTGCGCGACGAAAAGAAGATCGAGCTCGTCCTCGAGCTCACGCGCTGGGACGCGTCCGAGGGGCACGATCGCCTCGGGCTCGACGAGATGGTCTACCCGATCCTC
>JBBQJG010000013.1:0-35251 GCA_038325725.1 Polyangia bacterium
TCGCCACATCGTCGACCTTCTGCCCCACCGCTGGCAGCCCCGCGACGCGTCGGTTCCGACCGGCGCTACCTGAGCCGCCCGGATCCTCGGCCCGGCGCCGCCACCGTCGATGCTCGGACAGTTACATAGCGGTGACAGGCAGCTCGAGAAGCCTTTCGGCGCCGTTCAGATGGGCCTCATCTACGTGAACCCGGAGGGGCCAAACGGCAACCCGGACCCGATGGCGTCCGCCAGGGACATTCGAGAGACGTTCGCCCGCATGGCCATGAACGACGAGGAGACGGTCGCGCTCATTGCCGGCGGGCATACGTTCGGCAAATGCCATGGCGCGGCCGACCCCGGGCAGCATGTCGGAAGAGAACCCGAAGCGGGCAACATCGAAGAGCAAGGCCTTGGCTGGAAGAACAGCTTCGGAAGCGGCAAGGGTGTCGACACGATCAGCAGTGGGTTGGAAGGCGCATGGACCACCAACCCCGTCAAATGGGACAACAACTACTTCGACAATCTGTTCGGCTACGAGTGGGAGCTGGTGACGAGTCCTGCCGGTGCGAAACAATGGGCTCCCAAGAACGGGGCGGGGGCGGGCACCGTGCCGGATGCTCATGATCCATCGAAGAAGCACGCCCCCATGATGTCAACGGCGGATCTCGCGCTGAAAGTGGATCCGATCTATGCGCCCATTTCGAAGCGCTTCCACGAGAACCAGGCCGCGTTCGCCGACGCCTTTTCCAAGGCCTGGTACAAGCTCACGCATCGTGACATGGGGCCCTTGTCCCGCTATCTCGGAGCTCTCGTTCCCGCGGAGCCGCAGCTTTGGCAAGACCCTGTCCCCGCCGTCGACCATGTGTTGATCGACGAGCAGGACATCGCTGTGCTGAAGGCACGGACGCTCTCATCGGGAGTGTCCCTTGCGGAGCTCGTGTCGACGGCTTGGGCGTCGGCGGGAACGTTCCGCGGCACCGACAAGCGAGGGGGCGCGAACGGCGCGCGGATCCGTCTGGCTCCGCAGAAGGATTGGGCGGTCAACAGTCCAGCCGGCTTGGCAAAGGTGCTGCAGGCCCTCGAGAAGGTTCAGAAGGACTTCAACGGCGCGCAGTCCGGCGGGAAGATGGTCTCGCTGGCGGACCTGATCGTTCTGGGCGGCTGCGCAGCCGTCGAACAGGCTGCGAAGAATGCGGGGCACACCGTGCAGGTCCCCTTTGCGCCCGGGCGCACCGACGCTTCACAGGAGCAGACCGACGCGCACTCGTTTGCCGTGCTCGAACCGACCGGTGACGGTTTTCGCAACGACTTGGCGAGAGGACACCGGCGTTCGGCCGAGGAGCTGCTCGTGGATCGAGCCCAACTCCTGACGCTAACCGCTCCCGAGATGACGGCTCTCGTCGGCGGCCTGCGCGTCCTGAACGCCAACGTCGGTCAATCCCAGCTCGGCGTCTTCACCACCCGGCCGGAATCGCTGACCACTGACTTCTTCGCGAATTTGCTCGACCCGAACACGACGTGGCAGCGATCCAGCACGTCCCAAGACGTGTTTGAGGGGCGTGATGCCAAGACGGGCAAGATCAAATGGACCGCCAGCCGCGTCGACCTCGTCTTCGGTTCGAACTCCCAGCTCCGGGCCGTGGCCGAGGTCTACGCGTGCGACGACTCGCAGTTGGCGTTCGTGCGTGACTTCGTCGCTGCGTGGAACAAGGTCATGAATCTCGATCGCTTCGACCTGACCTGAGCTCGGACGGCGCTCTGTGATCGAGTCGCTCGATGCCGTGCCCGAGCTCCACGCCAGATCACGGGGCGACGCCGTCGTCGTGGCTAGTTCGTCTGAACCGGCACGGGCGCGGGCATGCCCATGCGCCGACCGAAACGGATTTCGGCGACCAACCGGCCGTCGTTGACGGCTTCGAACAGGCGGCCGCGCACGTCCTGGCCCGCGCCCGGCGCGAGCTCGGGCTCGAGCTCCTGCCACTGCGCCTCGTCTTGCTCGGTCCAGCGGCCGAGAGAGATGCCGCCGTCGACCAGCGTCGCGGCCGCCGCGTGCGCCGCCGCTTGAGCCGGCGTCGGCGTCGCGCGGCGCCCGCGCGCCTGCGCGGGCGCCGACGGATCGGCGAGATCGTCACGATCGCTGGGCGCGCAATCGCCAACGGCGTTTCCGCCGGCGGCAACGTCGACACCCTGGCTGCGGGCCAACTGGAGCTCTTGGCGGATCATGGTCCGCATCGCCGCCAGGTCGACGGCGGACGCGGGAGCCACGACTTGCTCCGCGCGGGTCGAGACGTCGTGGGGCTTCGCGTGCTCGGCACGGGTCGACCGCCAAGACGACAAGGCGAATCCGCCCGCCAGAAAGGCCACTGCCACGATCGCGTTCTTCAACATCGCCGTTGCCTCGTCGATCCTAGAGATAGTCCGATTCGTTCCAGATGCGGATCGACTTGCAGCTGCCACCCGACTGCGTCGTGAACGTCAGCACCGAGGCCGCATTTAGACCCGACACGGCGATGATCCAGCTCGACGACGGGCCGTAGGTCGTGCAGGTGATGCGGCGAACGGCGCCGCCGCCCGTGTCCTGGGCCGCGTCGCACTCGATCGAGTTCGAGCCCGTGTCGTAAAAGCAGCCGATGTAGTCGCCCGGGTTGCCGCCGAAGCGACCGTCCGTGAGACCACCCGACGCCGACCAGTTCGGAGCCGCGCCCGAGATGCCCACGGGCCAGTTCCAGTTCAGGCCTGCCAGCGCGGGAGTGGTCGTGCCCATCACCATGCCCATCAGCCCCGCCGCCACACCAATTGCCAACTTCAGTTTCGCCGTTCGCTTCATTTTTGGGTTCCCTTGGTTGCTTGTTCAACGCCTCACCGTCGCAGAGGCGTGGCCGAGCACTTAGCTTTGGATTCCCAACGAACGCCAATTTTTGGATAACGAATGTTCACCAGGCCGCACGAGGAAGTCTGAGCGCTTCCCCGCTCTCACATAGACAGCGGCCCGCCGGACACGGGGCTCGGCCTTCCGAAAAGGGGAGCGTCCGACGCGCGCATTGGATCTGGGCACGGCCACCCAGACGAAGCGTGCGTGCCGGGGTCGTGCGCGTGCGCCCCGGTCCGCGCCCCGGACATTGCGTTCGCCTCCGGGAACTAACCGGCGCCCGTAGCGTTGGTCCTTGGGAGAGGGGAAGGCATCCATGCAGCTCTACGTGGCCGGTTGTGGCGGGTTCGGGAACGATGAGGCCTCGATCGCGCCGCTCGTGAAGGTGTATGCGGTGTCATACGGACAGGCCTTTCCTCTCCGCGACATCACGCCGGTCGCCGATCACAGCTTGTACGATCTCGACCTCATTCAATCCGTCGCGACCGATTCCAGGGGGTTCCTGTACCTTGCCAGCCTTCAGTTGCTCGTCGTGTATGCACCGCAGGCGAGCGGCAACGATGACCCCTTTCAGCGTCTCGAGAGCAACGACTACGGTGCCGACTGGCTCGATTCGAGCTTCGGCTTGTCCGTCGATCGCCACGACAATCTCTACGTCCTCCATGGCACGACGACACCCTTCGATACCAGCAACATCGCGGTTTTCTTGGCGGGCGCCAGCGGACCGACGGTCAACCCGGTGCCCGACTACTGGCTCACGGGGATCGCCGGCTGGGATCTGCACATGGCGATCGACACGAGCGGACCGACCCGGGACAAGATCTACGTCTCGGAGATCAAGGGAATAGGCGACCCGCCCAACAAGGTGACATCGATCCGCCGCTACGACCTGCCGTCCGCGGGTCCGGCGACCGCGGCTTTGACAAAAGCTCCGACGACCATCACGGGGCCGTCCTCCGGGCTCGTTACCCCAACCAACATGGCCTTCGATGCCAAGGGCAATCTGTTTGTGGCCAACGGAGAAACTGTCCTCGTCTTCCCGGTCAAGCCCACGGATCCGCACCTGACGATCCCCGGCTTCCAAAATGCGACCGCCGTCGCGATCGACGACCGATCCTTCATCTACGTCGTCGACCGCTGGGCTGATGACCTGGGTGCTTCCATCCGGTCGTTTTCCCTGGGGCCCACCGGTCAGCCAACGCCCCTCTTCGACACGGGCATCACCGGCATCAATCCGTGCGGCGGCATCACCATCGGTCCGGACTACGATCCGCCTCCACCGCCACGAACGAGGCTGCAAAGCCTCGAGGCCATGTCGCTGCTGATGAAAGACATCGCTGACGACGGGCTCCTGAGAGGCCCCGGCGGCGGAATCCTCCCTGGACCTCACGAGCCCGGGGGACCCCTGCTGGACATGCTGGTAGGCCTCTCCGCCCACCGGCTTGCCGGCCTCTCCTCGAGCCGCGACGCCGCGATCCTTCAACGGGCCGCCATGAGCCTGGTGGCGCTCTCTTCCCAGAAGGAGATCGAGCGCCTGAACGCCCTCGTCGCCGAGCTCGAGGGCGAGGTCCGATAGCGGGCGGTCCGTCCGAAGGTCACAGACCCCAACCAGAAATCGCACTCAGGAGGCCGACGGTTCGCTCTCGTTCATCTCCAGCATTTCAGCGTCTGCCGTTGGTTGCCAGGGCTACTGGTCGGCCTCCAGGCGCGGCAGCTCGACGGAAAAGGTCGTGCGCTCGGAATGGGAGCTGGCGGCAACGGATCCGCCGTGAGCCTTTGCGACCTGCTGAACGATGTAGAGGCCAAGGCCCAGACCGGTGCTCTCCTTGCCACGACGAAATGGCTCAAAAATACGCCGAAGCTCCTCCTCGGGGATCGGCTGACGGTGAACGTTCGAGACCTCGAGGACCACCTGGTGGCTCGTTTCCACGAAGGACACGGTAACGGTCGTGCTGGGCGGACTGTGCTGAAGCGCATTGCCCACGAGATTGGAAACCACTTGCGCGAAGCGATCCGCGTCCCAGAGTCCCCTGCCGTCGCCGTGGACGACCAGCTGGATTGTCCGGGTTGGATGGCTGATTTCGATCTCCTCAACAACCTGGGCGATGACGTCGCGAAGGCAGATGTCTGCACGCATGATCGGAATCGTTCCCTCTCGACAGCGCTCGAAGTCCAGCAGATCGGTGATCATGCGCGCCATGCGCAGGCCGGTTTTTTTGATGCGAAGGAGTGACTTCACGTGACCTGCGGGGAGGTCGCCCCTTTCGATCAGCATCGAGGTGCCCATCACCACCGTATTCAATGGATTGCGCAGATCGTGTCCGACGACACCCAGCAACATCTCGCGGTCCTTGACCAGTTGCTCCTTGCCCTGGATCGCTCGTTCCAGGTCGCTGCGCGTGCGGTCGAGGGCGGTGGTCAGGGCATTCGCGTGACGGGCCGCTTCGCCGGCGGCAACCGACTGGCCCATGGCCGCCCAGGCGCGCTGCTCGGCACGAAACAGTCCGCCCAGCAAAGGCAGCGCCAGCTGTTCGGGCTCGAGCGTCAGAGACGCGCCCAGAAACACCAGGGCTGCGCCCTCGTCATCCACGTACGCGGTGGCAGAAACCATGTGGCCCGCCTCACCGTCGGGAACTTCGCCCTGGTGTGTCCCCGGCTTGCGACAACGGCTGAGAAATTCGTTCCAGGCCGGTCCGGGGGGCAGCGTCGCTGGAAGGCCCTGCGCAGCGACCAAGACATCCAGTTCGAAGTCGGGAACAAAGATTCGCAGTGAGGTGGCGCCTACATGCTCGGCCAGTCGATGCGCCGCGCCGACGCGCCCGTTCACATCAGCGAGGGCGCAGGCCAGTGACAACAGAGAAGTGTCGCTTGCGGACACGTGATCTACTCGGGCAGCGCACAGACCACGGCGGTGCAGTTGTGAAAACCACCGAACTGGCCGTCGGCGCGCGCGATCTGTCCGTGAGTGTTGCATCCCATGAAGTCCGCTTCGCCGAAGGCGTCGGTGATGGATTGCAGCTCGAGGCCGAAGACATCTCCCAGCCGCAAGCGGGTGGCGACACAGTCGAAGAACAGGGCCACCTGCGGTTTGTGTCCCTGCAGCCCTTGTACTGCGGCCGACGCCGCGCGCGAAGCGGCGTCGATGGCCGAGTGGGGAGTCGTGCACATGATGTGGATGAGGGCACCCTCGGGAATGTCGGCCGCGCACGACACCGAGCCATCGGCGTTGATGCCCAGGGGCACGCGAAGCCGGAACCCGCCGCCTGTCTCGATGCCTAGGATGTTGTGGAGGAAGAACGGGATCGGGGACGACACATCAAGCGTCTGCCCCGTGGTCAGCGCGTGTTTCTGAAAGACCTGCGCGGCGCTGACGCCGTTGAGGCTGACAAGGCGACCGCCGCGCGCTTCGGTCACACGCATCGGCGGTGTCGCGGGTTCCCACCCGTGCCCGACGCCGATCCCGATCGGCTTCTTGGACAGAATTTCCAGGGCAACGACGGCGTCGGTGACGGCCTCGGTTCCGAAGAACACGGGCGTGCGTTGGAATTGCGCGTTGTCTCCTGCTCCGCCACCGAAGAACTGATACTTGCCGGACGTGGCCAGGGTCAGTTCGTCAACGACATCGTCGGCGTGTCCCGCCAGTGCGTCGGTCATGACCAGCGCGGCTCGGTACGGATATTCATCGGAGGTTAGCCCGCTGAAGGAGGTCGCGACCGTGCGTGCCGCCAGGCCGCGATCGGCGCTGAGACCGCGGGCGATGCCTGCGGTGAACTTCATGCTGTCGGAGCGAAGCGCCATCGCACACGCGCCATCGCCGCGTGCCTGACTCGTGAACTCACCCGCCGACGACGCGCCGACCAGGGCGCGAGGGCGCAAGGAGGCGACGAGAGCCTTCAGCAGCGCCGGATGGTCATAGCGCGGCGACGAGAAGACGATCAGCGCATCGGGCGACTCGCCAGCAAACGCAGTTGATATCTGTTTCGCGAGTTCTTCCGCGGCGACGGCGGCGTCGATTCCTTGCGTGTAGACGATGGTCGACGTGGTCATTTCGTGCGCACTTTAACCGTCGAACTTGCGTCTCAGCAACGAGAGAGACCTTCCCTCAAGGGCTTGAGACATCGACGGCTGCCAGCCGCCGTCGGGCTGTATCGAGAAGGTAACAAACGGAGACTCGGGCGTGGGCCCGGACGACCTCGCGCTCACGCTCGCGCGAGCACCACGCGTTGCCTGTGGCCATCGTGCATCGTGACGCAGAGCTGGAAAGTCTCTCGTGGTCACATCGAAGAGCAGTGGCTGGCGCAGTGACCTCTAGGTCGTGACGTTGCGTTCCGGAGCCCAGCGCTGCTGCGAATGCCCGCGTCGCGCGCGCGAGGTCGATGTCGGCGGTGGCGACGCCCGTCTGCCCGTACGGTACCTGCGCCATCAACGCGCCGTCCGGGCCGAGGATGCACGTCGCCGCGCCTTGATCGGGCACGGAGAAGTTGGCGGCGGCGACGTAGATCTCGTTCTCGACGGTGCGGCAAAGCAGCGCCTTTTCGTGGTACGAGCCCCGCGGATCGCACCACTGGAGGGGCAACGTGCGGTCGCTTGTCGTCACGAAATAGGGCGCGAAGACGATCTGCGCGCCCGCGCGCGCGAGCGCGCGCACCGTCTCCGGGTAGCGGTAGACCTCGTGACAGATCGCGATGCCGAACGTGGCGCCGCCCGCCGTGAACACGCGTCGGCCCGCGCCGACGCAGTAGTGGAGCTCTTCGTCGGGGTGCATCTGTGTCTTCACTTGCTCGCCGAGGCGAGCGCCGTCGGCGTCGAGCACGACCTGAACGATCTCGCGTCCGCCCGGCGTTGGTCGCTCGACGCCCACGAGCGTGACGATGCCCGCGCGGCGAGCGGCGGCCGCGATCTCGTCGACGGCAGCGTCGAGCGCCGCCGAGGACAGGGTGCAGATCGCGCGCGCCTGCATGCGGTGCCCCGGCAGCCCCGTCTCAGGCAAGCACACGATTCGTGCGCCCGCCCGCGCGGCGGCTTCGACGGCGGCGACCGCCACGGGCACGGCCTCATCGAGCGTGGCCGTTAGCGGGGTCGAAGCGACGGCGATTCGAATCGTCGACATAGCTCCTAGCTACCTCAAGTCGTCGCTGTGCGAAACCGCCGCCGGCTCGCGCCAGGACAGGAACGTGGGTCGATCAGATCGACAGGTGCCAAGCGGCGAAACACGCGTCGCGCGTCAACGAGCGACGGTCTTCTGATCTCGATGGTTCCGTCATGTCGAGGAACGTCGCCGAGCCGACGACGGCGCTGGCGCTCGTCGACGCCGACAAACGTCAGGGTGAGATCGCCGCGAGATTCGTGATGCAGAAGTTGAACGGAACCGCGGCGGCCTGTCCCGTCACGAGCCAAGAGATCGCGTCGATCGCCGTCGCCGCGAGCGGTCCGCCTGGCACCGCGGCCGTGCAGTCAGCGTGCACGCTCGTGCCGGTGACCTTGTAGGTGCCGGCGACCGGAACCTTCTGGCAGTAGCTGGTGGTCGATCCTTGAACCCTCAGCCCGACGACCAGACCGCTGGGAATAGCAGTGCCACTGATCGTGAACGTAAAGCCCGAGACCTGATGTCCCGCGAAGTCGTAGACCATCGGGGGCATGTTGCTGCCCGCCGCCTGGTTGAGGTTGAGCCCGATGCCCGCGCCGTAGTACGTCGCGTAGTTCATGCCGACGACCGCGGCCGTCGTGCCGCTCGCACAGATCTGCGTCCCTGCCGCGCTGAAGCTGGCCGGCAGGATCGACGCGAAGCCGTCGCTGTACGTGTAGAAGTAACCTTGAACGCCGACGCCGTTGGTAGCCGACGAGACGTATCCGTTGTTGGGTACGATGGCCAGCCCCGTCCCGGTGTCGCCGCCCTGACCGCCCGCGCCTGTCGTGCCCGCGGTGCCGCCCGTGCCGCCGCCCGCGCCGCCCGTGCCGCCCGTGCCGCCCGTGCCCGTCGGCGGAGGCGCGACGACCGTGTAACCGGGCTTCTTGTACTTCTGAACGAACGGAGAATTCATCGCCTTCGCCTTGCAGCAAACCTGTCCGCCGCAGTCCGCGCTGACCTTGCACGGTTGCTGGCACGACGTGCTGCACAGGCCGTTGCAGCAAAGCTCGCCCGCGCTCGTCTTGCAGTCGGACGACTTCGCGCAGGCCGTCGGGCAACCGACGACGCTCGGGACGACGCAGAGTCCGCCCGCGACGAGCGTCACGTCGACCGACGCCAGCGTCGTGCAACAGACCTCTCCGAGCGTCGTGTTGCAGGCGGCGCTGTT
The DNA here is from genome assembly GCA_038325725.1 of Polyangia bacterium. GTDB lineage: Bacteria > Myxococcota_A > Polyangia > Fen-1088 > Fen-1088 > DASZFV01. Next base: position 9,148 of record JBBQJG010000013.1, read on the forward strand.
CGCGCAAGCCTTGGGACACTTGTCGGCCGGCAGACAGATCGGCTCTTTGTAGTTGGGGCAGCAGACCTCGCCCGCGCCCATGCAATTGGCGTCCGACTGACACAGCCGCAGGCCGTTGCTCGGCTTGTCGCAGCTGAGGAGGGGAGAGTGAAGGCTCTCGCGCACGCACGCCTCACCGCTCGCGGTGTCGCACTTGCTGTCGGTCATGCATTGGCGGGGGCAGTCCTTGGCGTCCGCGCAGGCCTTGCCGTCGTTGCCGTAGTCGCAGCAGAGCTCGCCTTGCCCGATGTTGCACTCCGAATCCGACTCGCAGGACCTGATGCACTTGTCGTCGCACACCCCGAGCTCGAGCTGGTTTCCGCCGGAGGCTCCCCCGCTCTTCGAACAGCCGAGGAAACACGCGAGGAGCAAGACCACCGCCTTCGTCGCCGCCATTCGCCCGGTTTTCATCGGCCGCGACGATAGAGGCGACCCCATTGTCCGTCAAGAACAGGCCTCCGACTCGCTATTGACGGCTCGCGAGTTCGCTGGGGCTCACCGTGCTGTATGCAGACCACCCGTCCCACGCGCGCTCGTACGCTGCGCGCGGGGCGCAGACTCTAGCCGCTACTCGGGCCGACAGGTTTTCGCCGTGAGCGCGAGATCGCCCAGGCAGTGGCTCACGGGCGCCGACGAGCCCATCTGCGCGTGATAGAGGACGCAGGCGACCTCGTTGCCCATGTCGGTGCGGCCCGGGTCGCCCGTCGTGTACTTCAGCGTCGTTGTGCGCGTGTGGCAATCGGCCAGGCACTGATCGCGCGTGTCGTAGATCTTCGCGCTGTTGGCGTCGGTGCAATACAGCATGACGATGTCGCAGTAGCCGCCGCAGTCGTCTCCGCAGATGCTGTTGCCGCCGGGCCCCGCGTGCACGCAGTGAATGCTCGGATCGTCCGTGCGCGCCGCGCCCGCGTGATAGGTGCGGCAGCCCAGCGTGTCGCCGAGCGTGTCGCTGCTGTCACCGACGGGGAACGCCTTGCAGCTGTTCACGCAGTCGTCCATGTCGGAGTACTGCTGGTTGGAGCCCGTGCACGCGGTCTGGATCGACGCGCAGTAGGCCGCGCACGTCGGCAAACCGACCTCGACGTCGTTCGCGTCGACGTCGTTCGCGTCGACGGTGGCGGGCGCGTCGCCGGTCTCCGTCGTGGCGGCGTCGGCCGCGTCGGAGGGGCTCGCGCCGCTGGAACCACCGCACGCGCCAATCACGATCGTCAGCACACCAACGAGCCACAAGGAGACATGCTCGCTTCGCGTCATCGCGACGAGATCTAGCATGCCCCGATTCTCCGGCGGAGCGCCGGGCGCGGGCGGTCAAGGCGGCGCGTCCGCGGGAACCACGGCCAGCCCTTCCCCGTGGGATGGGAGCTTTCTTTCCTAAGCACGGCTAAGAAAACTCAGGGTATTAACTTTTCATAGCCCAGGGAGCTAAGAAGGGCGCTTTCGTGACCATCTCTCCCTCGAGGCTCGCAGGCGGCGATGCAGCGAGCCCTCACCGCCACTCACCGCCCGCACGAGTGGCCGCCGAGGACGGAGAGCTGCGCCGGTGCCCGAGCTGCAACAAGAAGCTCTGGCCCAAGACGCTCGTCCGTGATTCGTTTCCGAACGAAATCGCTCTCAGAACGCCACCAGCGATTTGGCGGGGGCTCATGACTCCGAGCGGTTGAACTTGTGGGCGCGGCGGGACTCGAACCCACTACCCTCGGCTTCGGAGGCCGATACTCTATCCAGATGAGCTACGCGCCCGCGTAACCAGGCGGCGAAGAATACTCGCTCGGTCGCCCGCCGCAAGGGGGGTGACGCCTACACCGGAGCACCTTGAAAGCCGCCCAGGCGTGCACAAAAAGAAGGGGTGAGAGCCCTAAAGACGGCGCCGGGCCCCGACGATGACTTGATCGTCATGAGCGAGGTCGAAGCGCTGCTCAGCGTCGACGCGGGCCGGGTGCCCGCGGGGGTCGTCGTGTTCAAGGCGCGCGATCCCGACGCGGAGGTGCGCCGCGTGCGCCGCGTGCTCGCGATCGGGGCGGGCCTCTGCACCGTGGCTCTCGCCGTCCTGGGCGCGACCCGCGAGCCGGTCGCCATGCTGGCCCTCACGACCGCGATGCTCGCGCTGTCGGCGACCCGCACCGCGGGCGATCCCGATGAGGAGCGTCAGAAGCGGCCCACGATCGTGCTGACGCCGACGGGCATGATCGTTCGCGACGGCAGCGGGCTGCGCACCTGGCAGTTCGAAGACATCACCGACGTCCGCGCCTGCGTCTGCCAAGGGCGCGTCGGCATGGTCGTCGCGTTGCGCGACGGTTCGCTGCACTTCCTCGACAACCTGCTGTTCGCCCGCGGCGAGCAGCTGTCGTCGCTCGTGCGCCGTCACCTGCAGCCGCGCGGCGCCTGAGCGTCGCCGTGTCTCGCCGCGCGCGACGCCGCGTCTATTAGACGTTCGGGGTGGCCGCGCGCGACGCCGAGGCGTCAGCCGTGCGCGACAGCCGTCGGCTTCGCGACGAGGTGTAGCTCGTCCTCGTCGACGATGAAGCCGCGGCACGACGGCGAGCCGCAGTGGCAGGGCTCGGCGACGTCGGCCGAGAACGCGTAGTCGTAGAGAATCTCTTCGCCGGCGCGGATCGGCTGCAGCGCGATGAGGCGCGCCCACGCCGTGCGGTCGGGGTCACCGGCCGCGCCCGTCATGCCGACCTCGACCCAGGCGTTCGGCTCGCACGAGTGGTTGATCCACCTCGTCTGGTCGACCATGTCGAAGAAGTAGCCCTCGCCCATGAGCAGCGAATAGCGATCGTCCATCGCATCGCCCGCGCGCCAGAGGTAACCGTCGACTTCGGAGATGACCTCGTCTTCGGCGAAGTCACGAGTGACGACGACGCCGTAACCATCGATCTGAGAGCGGACGACGCGGATGCCAGGGATGTTGCCCATGTGGTGGAGCGATGTTGCCACCGCGCGCGCGCGCGCTCAACAATCGTCTCGCACGAAAACGAAGATGGTTGGGTCGCGCCTTGCGGCCGTCAACCGCGCGCGGACGCCAAGAGGCGCACGAGATCGCGCACGCTCACGGCGAAAACGTCGAGCAACGCGGCCGGCGCGAGGCCGAGCGCGAGCACGAGCGCGGCGAGCGGCAGCGCGACGGCGAGCGCGCGACCGTCGAGATCGCGCGGCCCCTCACCGACGCCGCTTGCTGCGTCCACGCTCGAGAGGGGCGTGAACGCGCGGCGAACGACGCGCGCGTGAGCCCCCGTGCAGAACGCGAAGGCGACGAGCAGCAAGGACGCGAGCCCCGCGTGGCGGCCAAAGGCGTCGAGGACGATCAGCGCGGGCCCCACGAACGTCGCGAGGCCGGGCGCCCCCATCGACGCGAGCGCGGCGAAGGCGAGGAGCTTCGCGGCGCGCGGGGCGCGGCCCGCGAGGCCTTCGACGTCGTCGAGCGTCGCGCCCGGGGCGAGCGCGGCGTCGGCGAGGCCGAAGCAGAGCGCCGACACGACGGCGCTCGCGAGCACCTGGGCGAGCGCGCCCGACACTCCCGCCGGCGTCGCGCGGGAGAGGCCCATGAGGCAGAAGCTGATGCGCGCCGCCCCCGCGCACGCGAGGAAACGCCGCACGTCGGTCGCGGCGCGCGCGAGCAGCGTCGCGTACAAGACCCCGAACGCACCCAGCGCCGCGACGACCGTCGACGCCGACAGCGCCGCCTCGGGGACGAGCGGCAGCGCGAGCCGCACGAGGCCGTAGATCGCCATCGCGGGCAGAACGCCCGCGAGCAAGCCCCCGACGCCGACGGGCGCGCGCGACGACAACGCCGTCGCCCACGCGCCGAAAGGGAACAGCGGCGCCGTCATCGCGAACGCCGCGAAGAGCGCCCAAAACGTCACGGCGGCGAACGGCAGGCCGAAGAGCTTCGCGGGCGCGTCGCCGAAGGCGCCCCCGTTCGCGTTCGCGAGCTTCACGAGATCGAACGTGTGCGACGCCGGCGTCCCGTCGCACAGATAGGTCGCCGCCGAGTGAGCGTGCAAGGCTCCGAGCGTGAGCAGGAGGATCGCGGCGCCGCCGAAGATCGTGGTGAGGATCGTGACGATGTTCAGCGAAGGCTCTCGGTGCGCCGATGGCGAGGCGGGAGTGGGGGTCGCGGACGCGCGGGCGAGGGCCGCGACGCCCACGATCGCGAGCAACCAGAACAACCAGAAGAGAAACCCGTCGAGCGCGACGAACACGCCCGAGGCGCCCGCCTGCAGAAGCAGCGCGGCCGCGCGCGGCGGCGAACCGGCTGCCTTTGGCGCGCGCATCGACACCGCGGCGACGAAGCCGAGGAGCGCCGTGAGCGCGACGAACGCGATCGACAGGCCGTCGACGCCCACGAAGTATTCGATGTCGAGCGCGCGCACGAGGAGGTGGTGCGCGACGAGCTGCACGCCGAAGCCGCCCTCGGTGACGGTGCTCGTCGGGTCGAAGCGAACGAGCGCGAGCGCCGCGAGCGCGAGCGGCCCTCCCGCCGCGAGCGCGGCGACGGCGCGGGCGACGCGCGGCCGACGCGCGACCCCGAGCGCTGGGATCCCGAGGAGCAACGCGCCCAGGAGAGGCAGCAAGAAGATCGCCGTCAGCAGGTGCGTCTCGCGCGCACGCAGGGCGACCGTCGCAATCCGCCGCGGCGACGGCCCGCTCAAGCGGCCGCCGAGATCCGCGGGCAGGCGCGGGTCATCCGCGGGAATGAGCAGCGCCGCGAACGAGGAATGCGACGCGCTGCCCACTGGGCGGTACGTGACCGGGACCGCGAGCGATTCGCCGGGCGCGAGCTCGTGCGGCCCGAGGGCATCGATGCGAAACTCGGAAGACCCACGCCCACCAGCGACGACGAACGCGATCGCGCCGACGTGAAGCGGCGCGCCTCCCGCGTTGCGCAAGAGCAGCGTCCGCGTGTCGCCCGCCTCGTCGAAGGAGAGACTCGCCGGCGCCAGCTCGAGCCGCGGCGCCGCCTCCTCCGCCCGCGCCCCGCCCGCCACGCCAACCACACCCGCGACCACGACCATCGCAAAAAAAACACGAACGTCGCTCGCCCCGCGCCCGCCGCCGCGCTCGCTCGCCCCGGGCAGCGGGGAGAGGGCCGGGGAGAGGGGCCCGCGTGCGCCGACGTCCCTCATCGCGTCAGCAACACCACGGCCGCGACGAGCGCCGCGAGCGTCAACACGCGCGCCACCGGTCCGACGATGCGCCGCTCGAGCCACGCGGCCCCGCCCGACAGATCGTGCGCGGGCAGGCTGCCGAGCTCTCGCAGCGCGCGCCGCACGAGCCGGGCGTCTTTCGCCCGCGTCAGGATGAAGACGAAGGGGAACGCTACCAACGGCCAGCTGGGCCCGGGACCGAAGAACGCCGACACGCGGCCCACGAGCGCCACGCCCGCGAACATCGCGGCGATGCCGACGACGGCGCCGCTGGCCCCCGAGACGCCGCGTTCGAGCGACAACATCACCGAGACCGCCAAGCCGAACGCGCCCAGCAAGAGCAGCCCGTACGCGACCGGCACGAGCGGAAACGGGCCGACCCTGCGCGCCGCGAGCGTGGTTGCGAAGGGCCGCGTGTCGGCCGTCTCGCGCAGCGCCAGTTGAGCCGAGATCTCGCTCGACGAGAGCGTCGGCCCGACCGACACCTGGCGCACCGCCGCCTCGTGCGGCCGATCTCCGAGCGTTCGGATCTCGATCCCGCTGCCGGCGTCGGCGCCGACGTCGACGGTCACGAGCGTCCGTCCGCGCTCCGCGCCCGCCCCGAGATCGCCGCCCAAGCCCCAAAAGAGCAGCGCCGCGCCCGCGAGCCACGCGACCTGAGACACGCGGCTCACGACGACGGCCTCCGCGGCCCGCACGACGACCTCGCGACGCACGAGCGAGGCCGCGGCGAGCGCGACGAGCTCCCACCCCACGAGCACGAGCACGACATCGTCGGCCACGGCGACAAAGAGCGCGCCCGCGACGGCCCCACAGATCGCGGTGAGCTCTCGAACGGTGGCGTCCTTGCCACGCGACGCGACGGCCACGGCGCCAGCGCACCCGACGAACGCGATGCCACACGCCACGAGCGCGCCGAACCGTCCCAGCGTCGCCGTCGCGGCGATCTGAACGGCACCCCCGTCGACGAGCACGCCGTGCGCCTCGACGAGCACGCGTCCGATCGTCGGCGCGCCGAGAATGACGACGAGCGCCGCCGCGAGAGCGAGCCCGAAGGACGCGCCCGTCGCCAGCACGGCCAAGCCGCCCGCCGCGCGCGCGCCGAGCCGGCGCGACACCGCCCCCCCCGCGAGCGCGAGCTCGGCGGCCACGAGCGCGGGCAACGCGGGCAGCGCCCACAAGAACGAGACGGCGTGCTCCTGCGGCAAATCGGCGCTGTAGATGGGCATCGCGGGGGCTCGAGGTCGGCGCCGGGAAATTCGCGGCGCGCGAACCGGCGCAGTCTAGACCGCTTTGTGCGTCCTGAGAACGTCAGCGCGCGTGGCGCGGACCTGCGGACGGGCGGTCGTCGGCGGCCGCCTCTTCCCGACGGTCGGCCTCGCGACGCGCCGCCGCCGCTCGTCGCTCGAGCACGCGCGCGACGACCTCGCGGCGTTGGCGCGCGCGCAGGTGTCCGGTGCGCGCCGTGTCCTCGGCGGCCCGCGCCGGCGCCAGCGTCTGCGCCTCGAACGCGCGCGTTGCCGCGAGCCGCGCCTCGACGTCGCCCGCGAGCCGCTCCAGAAACCGCTGCCGCCCGAGGGCGTCTGAGGCGCGCGCGTCGCCGCCGACGTCCTCGCGCCGCCGCGCCGCGAGCGTCAGCCGCGCCGCCTCGAGGTCCGCCGTCAGCCGCGCCGCCTCGGCCTCGGCGCGCGCCCGCAGCGCGAGCGCGACCCCGAGCGCCCGCTCGGCCCGACGCTCGTGCTCCTGTCGCACGGCGAGCAGGCTTTGCAAGGTTTGGTTGTCGTGACCGGGCATCTCTTGAATCTTGCGATTCGCGATCCTACCCTCGGCGACAATGAACGCCAGCCCCCACGGAGCCGCGCGCCGATACCGCATCGAGCGCTACCTCACCGAGGGCGGCATGGGCGCCATCTACCTCGGCAAGAAGCTGGGCCCCGTGGGCTTCGAGAAGGAGGTCGTGCTCAAGCAGCTCCTGCCCGAGTACACGTCGCGCCCCGAGTTCCGGGACCTGTTCTTTCGCGAGGCGAAGATCTCGGCGACGCTCGATCACGCGAACATCGTCCACACGTTCGATCTCGTCGAGTCAGACGAGTCGCTCTTCATCGTCATGGAGTACGTGCGCGGCGTCGACCTGCGCACGATCGTGCGGCGCGCGCGCCTGCGCCGCCGCGACTTCTCGGCCGCGGCCGCCATCCACATCGCGCTCGACGTGCTCGCCGGCCTCGGCTACGCGCACGCGCGCAAGGATCCGAACGGCGTCTCGATGGGCATCATCCACCGCGACGTCTCGCCCTCGAACATCCTGTGCTCGGCCGAGGGCGAAGCGAAGCTCTCCGACTTCGGCATCGCCAAGGCGTCGACCCACTCGTCGGTGTTCTATCGGGTGCGCGGCAAGGTCGGGTACATGTCGCCCGAACAAGCGCGCAACGAGTCGATTGATCACCGCTCCGATCTCTATTCGCTCGCCGTGTGCCTCTACGAATCGCTCACGGCCGAGCGCCTGTTCGTCGGCGACCTGAGCACGCCCCCCGACGTCATCTATGGACAGCCCGTGCTGCCACCGTCGAAGAAGCGCCCGGGCCTGCCGGTTCTGCTCGACGAGGTCCTCATCAAGGCGCTCGCGCCGCGGCCCGATGACCGTTACCAGTCCGCGATCGCCTTCACGGAAGCGCTCCGCCAGGTCGCGCACCGCGCGGGGCTGTCTTATTCGGCGCCGCAGCTCGCCGCGCACCTGCGCGAGACGCTGGGGCCCGATCCGTCGCGCTGGCTCCAAGAGGACACGGCGTCCAGCGGCGAAGGAACGCAGAAGATTCCGGTGAAGGATCTCGAGGGCAAAGAGGCCGCTTCCCTCGGGCTCGTCGAGGGGTCAGACTTGGAGGACCTCGCCACCACGGGCCAGGGCGTCTCCATGAATCCCCAAGGTCCGAAGCTGCCTCCGCACGACTTCATCCCCGTCCACGAGGACGAGGAGGACATCCCCACGGTGGCGCGCGACGTTCGCTTCGCCAGCGCGCCGCCCCCGATGGCGCTGCCGAAACGGACGAACTCGACCGCGCCGTACTCGTCGCTGACGGCGCCCACGGGCAAGCGCCCGAGCGTTCCTCCACCGCCGCCCGCCGCGGCGCTCGCACCGCCGCCCGCCGCGGCGCTCGCCCCGCCGCTGCCGCGTCCGCAGGCCGAGCCGCCGTCTCTGGCGGCGCTCGCGCCGCCGCGGTTCCCGTCCGCGCCGCCGCCCCCGATCAACTTCGGAGCGGCCTCGCTGTCGGCGCCGCCGCCGCCGCCCATGCCGTCCGCGCGCGAGTTCATCGAGTCTCCTTTTGACGGCGACATGCGGACGCCGATGCCACCACCTTCGATGGAAGATCTGGCAACGCCCCCGCCGCCCGTCTTCTACGGCGGCCCGCCGCCGGGTCGTCCCCCGACGCCCGCGTCGATCCGCAAGAGCTGGCCTCCGCAGCCGTTCCAGCTCCAGGCGCCCGAAACGATCGACTTCGCCGCGAGCGCGGCGCCGATCGTCATGCGACGCTCGGGGCCGCCGGGCCTGCTCGTCCTCATCGTGCTGCTCGGCGCGGCCGCGGGCGGCGCGAAGCTCGCGCACGTCGTCACGCGCGGCGATGTCGCCGCGCTCGAAGCCGCGACGCCCGTCAGTCCGACGCCCGCCGCTCCGACGACGCCCACCGCTCCGACGACACCCACCGCTCCGACGAAATGACCGGCACTTTCCCTAGATGATTGAAAAGAACGCCACCCGAATTCTGGACGTCGGCGCGGCGATCGTGCGCCAGTCGGGCCGAGGACGCCTGCTCATCGTCAAGGGCCCCGAGCGCGGCGAGTCCATCGCGATCGGCGACCTCGCGATGACGATCGGCTCGGGCCCCGGCAACGAGGTGCTCCTCACCGACCCGACGATCTCTCGCCGACATCTCGTGATCGAGCCGCGCCCCGAGGGCGTCGTGCTGCGCGATCTCGGCTCGACGAACGGTTCTTTCGTCCAAGGCGCGCGCTTCCAAGAGCTGACGCTCGGGTTCGGCACCGAGGTCACCATCGGCCAAACGACGCTCAAGTACGTCCCGCAGGAAGAGACGCTCGATGTCGCGCCGTCGGACGAAGAGACCTTCGGCGCGCTCGCGGGCCGCGATCCAAAGCTGCGAAAGCTCTTCCGCCTGCTCGCCGACGTCGCGCAGAGCGAAGCGACCGTCTTGATCGAAGGCGAAACCGGCACGGGCAAGGAGCTGTTCGCCGAGGAGATCCACCGCCACAGCCCGCGCAAGGCGGGTCCCTTCATCGTCTTCGACTGCGGCGCCGTGCCGAAGGAGCTCATCGAATCGGCGCTGTTCGGCCACATGCGCGGCGCCTTCACGGGCGCCGTGAGCGATCGCCCGGGCGCCTTCGAAGAGGCCCACGGCGGCACGCTGTTCCTCGACGAGATCGGCGAGCTCGCGCCCGAGGTGCAGCCTTCGCTGCTGCGCGCGCTCGACAAGCACGCCGTGCGGCGCGTGGGCGCGACGACGTACAACCAGGTCTCGGTGCGCGTCGTCGCCGCGACGAACCGCAACCTACGCGCCGAGATCGCCGCGAAGCAGTTCCGCGAGGACCTCTACTACCGCCTCGCCGTCGTGCGCATGACCGTGCCGCCGCTGCGCGAGCGCCTCGAGGACATCCCCCTGCTCGTCGAGCGCTTCACGAAGCAGATGGCGGGCGGCCGCAACCTCGACGTCGCGCGCGAGGCGCTCGACCGCCTGCGCGCCCACGCGTGGCCGGGCAATGTCCGCGAGCTGCGCAACGTCATCGAGCGCGCCTGCGCGCTGTCGCACGGCGCGCACCTGGAGATCGACGAGGCCTTCGACGAGAAGAGCGCGGGCCCCTCGGCGGGCTCGGTCGACATCGAGCTGCCGTTCAAAGAAGCAAAGGCGCGCGTCATCGACAGCTTCGAGCGCGAGTACATCCGCGCCCAGCTCAAGCGCCACGACGGCAACCTCTCGGCCGCCGCGCGGGCCGCCGAGGTCGATCGCAAGCACTTCCGCGAATTGCTGCGCAAGCACGGCCTGCGCGAAGCGGCGGACTAGGCCTTTTCTCGATGGGCCTGCTCGCCAACCTGCGCGCGCGCGCCGCGACCCTCACGAAGGAGCTGACGAACAACGTCGTCGACTCGGGGCACGCCGCCGTCTACCTGCGCCAGCTGTTGCGGGGCAGCCGCGCCGATCGCGGGCAGTCCGCGACGGACGCCGCGGCGAGCCCCGCGGGCGGCCCGCCCGTCCTGCTCATCCACGGCTACCTCGCGACGCGCGGCTCGCTGCACCTGCTCGAGGAGAACCTCGCGAAGAACGGCCACGTCGTCATGGGCTTCCGCTTCGGGCCCATCAACCTGGGCGATATCAGGTCTTCTGCCGAGCTCGTCGCGCGCAAGATCGAATCGATCATCGCGCAGACGGGCGTCGAGAAGGTCGACCTCGTCGGCCACTCGATGGGCGGGCTCGTCGGCCTCTACTACGTCAAGCGGCTCGGCGGACAGCGCCGCGTGCGCCGCCTCGTGCTGCTCGGGACGCCCGCGCACGGGACGTGGTCGGCGCTGCTCGGGCTGTTTACGGCGCCGCTCGGCCTCGCGAGCCTGCAGCTGTTGCCGGGCAGCCCCTTCCTCCGGGAGCTCGCGGGAACGCCGCTCCCCCCCGGCGTCGACGTCATTTCCGTGGGGGCGCTGCGCGATTGGCTCGCACCGATCTCGTCGACGATCCTGGACGGCGTTCGGCACATTTCGCTGCCGACGAGCCACACGGGACTGCTCATCGACAGCGAGGCGGCCGACGTTGTGACGGCGCTGCTGCGCGAGCCAGATTCGGCTTCGTCGTCTTGACGGCACGTCGCACCCAACTTAAAATGTCGAAGTTTTGAGCACATTTAGGCCGTCATCCGAACCAGACGGGAGTTCCGTGAGCTCAGAAACGATCCTGTGGGCGCTGCGTTTCATCTCCGGCAAGTACCAAGGCGGTGAGTTTCCGCTGCGCCCTCACCGCGAGATCATCATCGGCCGTTCCTCCGAGCTCGACATGGTGCTCGTCGAGGACATGGTCTCGCGCAAGCACGCGAAGATCACGACGGACGACAAGGCCGTCACGATCCAGGACCTCGGCTCGACGAACGGCACGTTCGTCAACGGCGAGAAGGTCCGCAAGGTCGAGCTCAAGGACGGCGACCGCATCCTCATCGGGACCTCGATCATCAAGCTGGTCTTCGTCGACGGCGAGCTGACGAACCACATGACGGAGACCGAGGCGCGCAGCAAGCTGGCGACGACGGCCAACAAGCGTCCGGCGCCGAAGTCGATGTCGGGAAGCATCGAGGAGATCCCGCTGCCGGATCTCCTGCAGCTGCTCTCGACGAGCAAGAAGTCGGGCGTGCTCGTCGTGCGCGGCGACGCGGGTGTCGGCAAGGTCTACCTGCGCAAGGGCCAGATCTACTTCGCGAGCATCGACGACAGCTTCAAGATGGGCCCCAAGAAGTCCATGATCCGCATGCTGACGTGGACGGCCGGCTTCTTCGAGCTCGAGCCGCCCGATGAGCGCGCCGTGCTCGAGGAGCTCGACGATTCGACCGAGGGCCTGCTCATGGAGGGCATGCGCCAGATGGACGAGTACCAGGTGATCTCGGAGAAGCTGCCGCCGCTGTCGGCCGGCATCGCGATCCCACGGCCGCTCGAGCCGAAGTTGCGCGACCTGTCGCCCGAGGAGCTCGACGTCTTCCAGGCCGCCCTCACCGTCGGCACGCTGCGCGCCCTCTTCGACGAGTGCCCGCTCACCGACCTCCAGGTCGCCGAGAAGGTGAAGTCGCTCTTGGAAAAGGGCTTCCTGACCGCCGCCGGCTGAGGCCGTCGCGACGCGCCGGGCCGCGGTCCTCTCCGCGGTTCCCTCGCTCCCAAGACCCCAGCGGGCGCGTGTAATATCCGGTTCATGCGCGCCGCTCTTTTCTTGCTCGCCCTCACGTCGCTCGTCTCGGCCCCCGTCTTCGCCGCTGGAATGATCGAAGGGACAATCAAGGTCGCCACGCCCTGTCCGAGGCCGCCCGCGCACCCCGTCGTCAAGGACGGCGGCGTCTGCGGCAAGGACGCGCCCAACGAAGCCGTCATCGTCGGCAAGAGCGGCGGCCTCGGCAACGTCGTCGTCTTCCTCAAGGACGCGAAGTTCGAGGGCAAGGTCGAGCCCGTGGCAGGCGCGGCGCTCGATCAGCGGACGTGCCGGTACTTCCCGCACGTGCAGGCGCTCACCGTGGGCACGCCGCTGTCGCTCATGAACAACGACGCGATCCTCCACAACGTGCACGCCAACGACTCGGGCATGACGGTGTTCAACGTCGCGATGCCCATCAAAGGACAGAAGCTGCCGATCCCCATGCGCAAGCCGGGGCTCATGAAGCTCCAGTGCGACGCGGGGCACACGTGGATGAACGGGTGGATCTACGTCTTCCCGCATCCGTACTTCGCTGTCACCGACGAAAAGGGCACGTTCTCGATCAAGAACGTGCCCCCGGGTGACTACACGCTCGAGCTGTGGCACGAGCCGGCGGACGGACAGGGCGCGGGCGTTCGGCAAGCGACCAAGGTGCGCGTCGCCGACGGGCCGGTGCACCTCGAGCTGTCGATGAAGCTTTAGCTACTTCTTCGGGGCGGCGGCAGCGGGAGCTGCGGCGGCGGCCGGGGGAGCGCCGTGGTGGGCGTGGGCGGCGTCGAGCATCTCGATCATCTTGGGGCGCGTCTTCATGAGGCCCTCGATGACGGGCGGAGGGACCTTCGGATCGGCCACCGGGTTGTGGATCGCGGGGATCGTCTTCAAGAAGGCGAACACGGCCTTGAGATCGTCGTCCGTCATGTTCCGGAACTCCGGCCACGGCATGGGCGGCAGGATGGGACGACCCGCGGCGCCGAGGTGCATGCCCGTGCGCAGCGCCTTGATGAACATCTCCTCGGTCCAGTTGCCGAGGCCCGTCTCCTTGTCGGGCGTGAGGTTCGCCGAGTAGACGACGCCGAAGGGCAGCTTGAAGGACGTGAACGTCGCGCCGATGAAGGCGAGGTCCGTCTTGGGATCGATCTTTGCCGTCGGCTCGGGTGCGCCCACGGGGTGCCCCGACAGCATGCGCGTCATGTCGGGCACGGGCATGCCGAGATCTTTGTTGAAGACCCACGGCGTGTGGCAATCGTTGCAGCCTGCGAACGAGACGATGTAGCCGCCACGCGCGACGGGGTCTTCCTTGCCCTTGCCGTCCTTTTCCTTGCCGCCCTTCGCGAGCGCCGCGCCGGCCGACGCGAGGACCACGGCACCGACCAAACCACCGACCACAAATGAACGCAGGCTCGTCATGAATCCCCCCTAGGGTTGAAAAGTTGCCGCCACGTTGCCGGGCTACGTCCGCCCTGTCAACGCGTCCGCCCCAGAGGCCCCAGAGGCCCCAGAGGCACAAGAGGATCGACGGGCTAGCCCCAGAGGGTGGAAACGAACAGCGCGAGAATGAGGCCCACGCCGAGGAACACGATCGCGTAAAGAAGCATACGCCGCACATCGGAAGCGATGCGCGTTCCGCGCTCGGCGCGCTTCAACGCGTCGGCGGCGCCGCCGTCGAGAGTGACGTGTTTTCCCGTCGAAAATAGCGGGGAAACAGGCTGTCCCGGGGTCGACGGACGGATCGAAAGCGCGCCGCTGCGTCGCCTGTCCGAACCCGATCCTGGGGGAACCTGTTGCATGGGAAGCCCGATTCTGAAACGAGACGGAAGAGCGCGCCAGCCTCAACTTTCGACATCCCGTTTACGCGTGACCCGCTAGGATGGCGGCTGCCTACGTGAAACGAAAACGCGACGCAGATCTTCCCGTCCGCGAGGACATTCGTTACCTCGGGCGCGTCCTCGGCGACACGATCCGCGAACAAGCGGGCGCGCCCGTCTTCGAGCTCGTCGAGCATCTGCGCGTGACGTCGGTGCGTTATCGCCGCGATCACGAGGCGCGCGATCTGCGCGCGTTGGAGACATCCATCGGCGCGCTCGCGGCGGACGACGCGACGAACGTCGTGCGCGCGTTCAGCTACTTTCACCACCTCGCGAACGAGGCGGAGGATCTGCATCAGGATCGCCTGCGCCGCGCGGCGCGCAAAGAACGCGCCGCGCCCCAGCCGGGCAGCATCACCTTCGCGATCGAGCGCTTGCGCGCCGCCGGCGTGCCCGCGCGCAAGATCGTCGCGCTGTTCTCAGAGGCGCGGGTCGAGCCCGTGCTCACGGCGCATCCGACGGAGGTGCAGCGCAAGAGCATCATCGATCGGCAACGCGCGATCCGCGCGCGGCTCGCCGAGCGCGGCGCGGCCCTGGGCGCGCGCGAGGAAGCGACGCTCGACGAACGCCTGCGGCGCGAGGTCCTGATCCTCTGGAAGACGACCGAGCTGCGCGGCGAAAAGCCCACCGTCGATGACGAGATCGAAAACGCGCTGGCTTACTTCCGCGGGACGTTCCTCGAGGTCGTGCCCGCGCTGTACGACGAGCTCGAGGACGCGCTGGGCGACGCCGACCTCCACATTGCGCCGTTCCTGCGCGTCGCGAGCTGGATCGGCGGCGACCGCGACGGCAACCCGCACGTCACGCACGAGGTCACGGCGCGCGCCGCCGAGCGCCAGGCCTCGGTCGCCTTCGCGCACTACCTGCGCGAGATCCACGCGCTCGGCAGCGAGCTGTCGCTCTCGGCGCGCTACGCCGCCGCCTCGCCCGAGCTCGAGGCGCTCGTCGCGCGCTCGACCGATCGCGCGGCGAGCCGCCGCGACGAACCCTTTCGGCGCGCGCTCATCGGCGTCTACGCGCGCGTCGCCGCGACGGCGAAGGCGCTCACGGGCGGCGTCGACGGCGCCGCGCCGCGGACGACCGTGAGCGCGGCGGCGCCCTACCCGTCCCCCGACGATCTGCTCACCGATCTCGACGTCATCGCGCACGCGCTCGTGAACGCAGGCGCCGCGCGCGTCGCCGACGGACGGCTGCGACAGCTGCGACGCGCCGTCGAGGTCTTCGGCTTCCACCTCGCGTCGCTCGACATCCGCCAGCACAGCGAGGTCCACGCGCGCGTCGTCGAGGAGATCGTGCGGCGCGCGTCGGGCCGCGACGTCTACGCCGAGCTCGACGAGGCGGGCCGCCAGGAGTTCCTGCTGCGCGAGCTCATGTCGGCGCGCCCGCTCGTGTCACCGCACCTCGAGTACGGCGCCGAGACGACCGAGTCGCTCGCGACGCTCGCGACCGTCGCCGACGTGCACGCGCGCTTCGGTTCGCGCGCGATCCCCAACTACGTCATCTCGATGACGGCGGGCCCGAGCGACCTCCTCGAGGTCGCGCTGCTCCTCAAAGAGGCGGGCCTGCTCGTGCCAGGACAAGAGCCGCGCATGGCCGTCAACATCATCCCGCTCTTCGAGACGATCCCGGACTTGCGCGCGTGCGGCGCGATCATGAATCAGATCTTCTCGATGCCGTACTACCGACAGCTCCTCGAGAGCCGCGGCGACGTTCAAGAGATCATGCTCGGCTACTCGGACAGCAACAAGGACGGCGGCTTCCTCACGTCGAACTGGGAGCTGTACAAGGCCGAGGTCTCGCTCGTGAAGGTGTTCCGCGAGCACGGCATCCGCCTGCGCTTGTTCCACGGGCGCGGCGGCACCGTGGGCCGCGGCGGCGGCCCGAGCTACCACGCCGTGCTGGCGCAGCCGCGCGGCAGCGTCGCCGGGCAGCTCCGCCTCACCGAGCAGGGCGAGGTCATCGCGAGCAAGTACGGCGATCCGGTGATCGGCCGGCGCAACCTCGCGACGCTCGTCGCCGCGACGATGGAGGCGTCGCTGCTCCCCGCCGAGGGCGACGCGGACGACGCCGCCTTCGCGCAGACCATGGACGAGCTGTCAGCGCTGGCGTTCCGCGCGTACCGCACCCTGGTCTACGAGACGCCGGGCTTCATCAAATACTTTCGCGAGGCGACGCCCATCAACGAGATCGGCGACCTCAACATCGGCAGCCGCCCCGCGAGCCGCAAGAGCTCGGACCGCATCGAGGACCTGCGCGCGATCCCCTGGGTCTTCAGCTGGGGCCAGTGCCGCCAGAGCATCCCCGGCTTCTACGGCTTCGGCAGCGCCGTGCGCGCGTTCGTCGGCAAGGGCAAGGCGAGCGCGCCGCGGCGCGCGCTCTTGCGGAAGATGTACGCGCGCTGGCCGTTCTTCCGCACGATCATCGACAAGCTCGAGATGGTGCTCGCGAAGACCGACATGGGCATCGCCGCGCGCTACGCGGGGCTCGTGCGAGACGCCAAGCTGCGCGAGCGAATCTTCGGTCGCATCGAGCGCGAGCACGACGACACGCTCGCCGCGGTGTTCTCCATCACCGGCAGGAAGACGCTGCTCGAGAACAACCCGTCGCTCGCGCGCAGCCTGCAGCACCGCACGCCGTACATCGATCCGCTCAACCACCTCCAGGTCGAGCTGCTGCGCCGCCTGCGCGCCGGCCGCGGCGACGCCAACGAGATCCGCCGCGCCGTCCACCTCACGATCAACGGCGTCGCCGCGGGCCTCCGCAACAGCGGCTAGCACCCGGAACGCCCCTCAGCCAAGCGCTTCGACAGCGGCCTCCATTTCGGCGAGGGATCTGCGGGGGCCGCGGTATCCGACGGCCCCCAAGAGATCCGCGGCGACGTCGGCGCGGGTCGCGTCGAGGGGCCGCAATGAGAGGCCTTGCGTCGTCACCTCGACGATGAGGCGACGCCCGGGCTCCCAGCCGCGCTCATCGCGCAGGCGCTTCGGGATGACGACCTGCCCTTTTCGGGACAGGACCGTGGTCTCCGCCGGCGACGTAAGACGCTTCGTAGACATCTTCCCGGCAAGCCGGGGCGCCGTCGATGCGTCAGCTCGCACCCTGCGCCCCGATCGTCAGAGTTTGATGTCCCCGCCGTCGTCGTCTCGACCGAGCTTCTGACGAAGGGCGCCGCCTTCGTCTGGCGGATCCGGCGCGACTTTCAACGCCAGGCTGAGCCAGCTCCCTTCTTTCGCCCCCGCGGGAAGCAGGCGCTTCGGCACATTGAAGGCATCGACCCCGAGGACGAGGCGCGCGGAGTCGCCCTCGATCGCGTCAATGAACAGCAAGTCGGCGTCGCGCTTCATCGCACCTTCACCGTCTCGTTGCGACCGCGAGAGCCGCGAATTCGGAGGGTCGTACCGTCCGTCTCGATCGTCACGTCGCCGTCCATGTCCGTACGATAGATCGACGCTCCCTCGTTCGCGAGGCGCGCGAGCGTCTGGGGCGCGGGGTGGCCGTAGTCGTTTGCGGCGCCCACGCTCACGATCGCGATCCGCGCGCCCACGGCTTTGAGAAAGCGCGCGGACGAGGCGTACCGACTCCCGTGATGAGCGACCTTGAGCACCGAGGCATGCACCTCGGCCCCCGACGAGAGGAGCCACTTTTCCGTCGGCGCCTCGGCGTCGCCCGAGAACAGCACCGAGACGCCTCCATAGGTCAGCCGTGCCACGACGCTGTTGGCGTTCACATCGGAGCGAGAGCCAACGATCGGCGGCTCGGGCGGCCCGAGCAACGTCATCGTGACGCCGCCCCCGAGGTCGATCTTCCGCCCGCGCGTCGCCTGGCGAACCGCGACGCCGCCCGCTTCGAGCGCCTCGATCAACGCCGCGTACGCCGCCCCCGCATGCGGGACGGGCGCGTCGAGGAACTGCCGCGCGCCGATCTCGCGCACCGCCGCCGTGAGCCCGCCCAGGTGATCTTCGTGGCGGTGGGTCAGAAGGATCAAGTCCAGCGGTCCGTGCGTGTGCGCCGCCAAGAACGCCGTGAGCGCGCGCGACGATCGGCGCGGTCCCCCGTCGATGAGCACCGTCTTGCCCGTCGGAGAGGTCACGAGGGCCGCGTCGCCCTGCCCGACGTCGATAAAATCGACGCGCAGGGTCCCCGCTGCTCGAGCCGGTCGTGACAGCACCAGGGCTGCGCACGCCAAAAGAAGCGCGAGGCGAGCGACCAAGCGCCCGCGACGATCCCGCCGAATCTGCCCCTGAAACGACAGCGCCCGCAACGAGCGCGACAATGGCAGCGACCGAGCACGTAGTCACGTGCCCTTATCGCCAGCTCCCGGCGCAAGGTGCGTGCGATTACGGAATCGAACGCCGACCGAGCGCAACGAGCCGCCGGCAGCCGTCGGAGAGCGTGCCGAGCGTGACGAGCCGAGAGGTGATCGCCGCGGCGTCCATCGCCGGTCCCTTGGCTTTGAACCCTTCGCGCGCCAGCAACGCGGCCATCAGCCGCAAGCGAGCGGTGACGGCGGGGGCGCCCAGATCAACCACGGGCGAGCTCCTCGAGGCGTTGAACGTCGGCGATGTCTTGAGGACGTGCGGACGCGCGCGGGGCGCCGTGGATCGCGAGCGCCACGCCGCCGCACAACGCGTAGTCGATCCCTCGACCCTCCAGCTCCATGATCAGCTGCCTCGCGTCCCCGCGCGGCGCCTTCGCGGACGACGGGCCCCTCAGGGCCTGAGCGCGGCGAAGAGCACGAGCGCCGCCACCACGGTCTCGGCGACGACACCGGCGACGAAGCCGCGGAAGCGCCACGCGCGCCGTCCATGCGAACGGATCTCTGCCCATTGCGCGGTTCCATACGTCACGCCGACGACGATGAGCCCGGGCAGGTAGCGAAACGATGGCCGCGGCGAGGCGAGCAACGCCCACCGCGCACAACTGATCGCAAAGGCCGCGGTCAACACCAAGACGAGGGCGCCGTGGACGGCGAGCAGTTTGGGCACCCTTCCTGGCCACGCGAGCGGCATGACGAGTGCGGTCATCAGGGCCATTCCGCTGAGCGCGACCAGAGCGACACCCCAGATTCCCAGCGCAGGCGGGGAGCCTGAAACCTCGAGCACGATCGCCGCGCCGAGGATGATCACCCCCAGGAACCCGTTGTACGCACAGTATCGCCCGGCGTCGATGTGTGACTTGTCCGAGAAGACTTGGGCGAGGAGATCGCGCGCGAAAGAAGGCGACGTGCTCCTCCCGTCTCCTGCCATCATGACCGCATGAAACCACCGCTTCGACGGACGTACCACCGTTCGTCGCCTCTTGCCCGATGACCGCTTCGGCGCGGCCCGCGGGCTTGGTGAAATGGGGAGACGGCAGGACCTCTACACCCACGTCCTCAACGGGGGTGCCCGCGCATTCGCAGCCCCCTCGATCGTTGAGCAACGTTGTGAGCCCAGTCGCGCTCGCTTGCTGTCTTATCCCGCTGCTCTTATCGCATTATCCAGCAAGCGTTCTGGCGCAAGTCCTCGGAATCTCGTGCTCGCGTTCGTCCGCAGCGGTCGAACATGCGGCTGGAAGGAACTTATTTTTCGGAGGAGAATGCTAGTTAGCCGGAAGTAGATGCGATGCGATTGACCGACAGACAGATTCGCGTGGGTGTTGGCCTTGCGATCCTGGCGTTGGCCGGCTGCTTTGTGGCGCTGATTGTCACTGGCACGGTCGAGTCGAGAGCGTACTTTCGCAAGTTCGGGCCTCCGCTTCCTGCGCGGCCCTATCCTATGGGCGCCGTGACGTTCTCCTGCGCCTTGCTTTTGGTAGAGGCGTTCGTTTTGTGGCGCATGCTTATCGCCGCCTGGTCGACGCTCCGGGTGCGAGCCCTGGTAGCCTGCGCCGCTTCATTCGTGGCAGCCCTCGTAGTGGGCATGAATCTCATGCACGCTCCGCCACGCGTGAGCTACCACTTCCTCTGGCTTCTGTGCGTGACGGCACTGACCCTCATCACCTTCCTGGTTTCGGCGGGAAATCTCGTCGTGGAACGCCTCGCCCACGACCGGGGCTCCGGCTAACACGCCGTTGCAGCGGACGGGGCTTGCGCCCCGCCGCTGAACGGCAGATCGTTAGCCAGACACGATGAACCGCACGGTCCTCATAGTTGGAGTCTTGCTGGTGGCGGGGGGCGCCGACGCAAGCGAGTCGTGGTCGGGGACCTGGCGATGTGGCGTGGGCAAGAACGCCACGGGCGAACTCCGAACTGTCGCCCGCGACGGCGACGTGGAGTTCCAGCTTCAGTTGTGGGGCGGGCCTCCGGCACACAGCTCAGGTCTCGCCCAGGGACATCTGGTTGTCCGCGACGGCAAGGCGGTCTTCGAGACCACCGAGTTCGGCGGCAAGTGCCGGATCGAGTTCGCGTTCGAGTCCAAGCGGATTGCTATCGAACAGAAGGAAGGCGACTGGGCTGCGTGCGGCTTCGGTCACAGCATCGAGGCTCACGGGACCTTCGTGCGCACCAGTCGGAAGCCGCCGAAGTTCAGAACGTTTTGAGACGTCCTTGGTCATCATCGAGGAAGCTGGCTAAACTAACATGGCGTTGCAGCGGCCGATCACCCTTCCTCGCTTCGCTCGGGCGGGTGCTCGCCGCTGAACGCCAGTATCGTTATGCGGACCTGCGAGACTCGATCATCATGAGAAGCGCGCTGATCGTTTTCATTCTGGCCATGACCTGGGCAGGCACCTCGCAGGCGGGTGACTTCTTCGTCATCACGGACACGTTCAAGTCGCAAGAGGACGCTCAGAGTCGAGCCGCCTCGAACGGTGGCTGGGCTATCGACACCGACGTATATCCGGGCCTTGAGCCGGACCGATATGCGGTGGTGCGAGGGCCCTACGCCAGTAGATCGATGGCGACGAAGGAACTCGCCGCATTGAAGAAGATCAAGACGTACAAGTCCGCGTACGTGAAGGATGCAGGTGTCCTACGGTTTCCGTCAAACATAGCGGGAGTCGCTTCACCGAAGATCCTGGCCGCCCTTCTCGGGGAGCTGTCGGTATCCGTGAAAGAGATGGCAGGTGCAGAGGGTGGTTGCGAGCCCGACGAGCCCTATCAGGAGGTCACGTGGTCCTTCGTCACGCTGGATCGCGTTGATAGCGAGAAGTTCGGGGTCGATGTGAAGGCCCGACGAGTGAATCTCGACATCGGAGCGTTTTGGGTGATCAAACGTACGGGCGAAATTGAGCGCATGAGAGTGTGCGCCGAATGAGGATGCCGCATAACACGTCGTTGCAGACGGACGACCACATCGGTCGCTGCGCTCCCTCCGTTGCTCGCCGCTGAACGACAGGTCGTTCGACGGACGGACAGTGACCCACTTTCGAGTCTTCATGCGCGGGGAGAACTTCTTGATGGACGTCGACGGGAAGTCGACGCGCATGGGGTTCTTCACTACGCGCTTTGTCCAAGCAAACAATCGCGATGGAGCTGAACTTCTGGCGGTGGACCTGATTCGAAACGATAGGTGGCTGAGGGGCGCCGTGTCGAACCCGCAAACAGATCCTCCAAGGATCTTTGCCGACGAAATAGAGGTGTTCGATGGCGCAGATGTTCCGGACGTCGGCTCTGGCTTCAGCTTCTATCCGATGGACGGCTCCGACGCGTGACCCTGAAACGCCGTCTCACAAGCCGTTGCAGCGGACGAACGCCCCTGCGGTCCGCCCGAGCGTTGGCTGATGCCGCGACGCCGCGGGCTGCGCCCGCGGCTCCTCGCGGCCGTGGTACGTTTGAACGACCGTTCGGCGTTCGCCGCTGAACGGCAGATCGTTGGACGGACGACGGATGGTGATCATAAAGCGTATTCTCTGTCTGATCGTATTGGTGGGCTGCGCCACGCCCTCGTCCTCGTCGCATACGACACCAGCTCCCGAGGCACGCACGAGACCAGATCCTCATCAACTACTCTCGCTACTTCGAACGCGACGCGCCGAGATTGCCCAAGCGCGCTCCGAAGAGCACGTAGACCGGGGACATGACCTTGACCTCCATCCTCTTGTGGGGCTTTCGCAGGAGGAGATCCGCTCCGCTCTCGGGCAACCAGATTCGTGTGGGACGGAGCCAGCGGTGGGAGGTGACTGCAAAACCGATGTGTGGGAGTACATCCTGTACCATCTTCCCGAGAGCTGGGTTGGTGGCGGGACGATGCTATTCCTCCAGTTCGATCCGGCCCAGCGGTGTCAGTACGTCCAGTGGAGTGGACGCAAGTAACGGCGACGAAGCGCACCTACTACAGCTCGGGCAACCCCGGTACCTGGAGACAGACGCTGTCCCTGCACTTCGACGGGACGCTCCAGGACAGTCACGACCACAACGGCACCGTCTCGGTCAGCGGGGGCACGTACTCGACGCTCGGGTCGACGTTCAAGGCTGTGTCGAGCTGCCCGTCGTCGGCGACGGTGAGCCTGCACCATACGGCGACGACGTCGACGCTGATCCTGTTCGAGGACACGCAACAGCGCATCACCGAGTACACGAGGCTCTAGGGCCGGCGCCCGCGGCGTGCTTTTCGAAAATAGTCGTGCCAAAAAGGGGGGCCCACGTTCCCAAGGTGCAGAGGTCGCCAATTGACGAGGCGGCCCAAACCAAGGGAGACCCATGAACCTTCTGAAGCCGTCTGCGATGCACCCGACCAAGCTCGCCTTTCTTTTCGCGGTCCTGGCGCTCAACGCCGGTTGCGACGCTCAGGCCGATCCGTCCTACCAAGGGGAGCCGCTGGCCGTGCTCAAGGGCACGCTGACCAGCAGCCGGGCCTCGTTGCCCGCCGCCGATCTCATGTTGGGCTGGCCCGACTACACGAAGACCGTCGACAACGCGACGCCCTTCGCGTCGTTCGTCCGTGTCCAGGTCGCCGCGACGCTGCCCGCGCGCTTCAGCGCGGAGATCTTCCAGCCACCGCCCGAGACGGCCTACTTCGTGCCGCCGCCTGATGGCGATCGCCTCGTGGGCCCGCGGTTCGCGACGGCGATCATCCTGCTGGCGAAGCGCGACGCGACTGTCGCCGACGCGTCCGTCAACCTGGTCGATCCCGCCGCCGGGCCCGTGCTGGCGACCTTCAACGAATACATGCTGACGTACTACGATTCCGACGGCGATCTGGGCTTTCAGCCGGCGGCCGGCGGCCCCGTCGTGAAGGTCGCGCACGTCCACAAGGGCTTTCAGCTGATCCACAACGTCACGACGGAGTGCTCGAATGGCATCGATCAGGCCTGCCTGGACAGGGCCCAGCAGTTCGGCAACGGCACGCTCACCGACTTCGACCGCTACTTCTGCACCATGAGAACCAGCGAGTCGAAGTCGACCGAGGTTCCCTTCGATTCCATCGAGCTGAACGTCCCGGCCGCGGCTGCGCCGCTCCCCGTCCTGCAACCCTGCCAGTCGCCGAACGGGTGAGCGACGTCGCGCCCCCACGCGCGCCGCTGCGCTCGCGCGCGGACGTCGCCGCCCTGTACACCGCACACGGGCACGTCGTCCTGCGCCGGGCGCGGCAGATCTTGAATGACGAGGCCGAGGCCCAGGACGTCTTGCAGGAGCTCTTCGTGTCGCTGATTCATTCTCCCGAACAGTTCGCCGGCCACAGCAGCGCGACGACGTTCCTGTACGGCGCGACGACGAACAGCTGCCTCAACCGCCTGCGCGACGGCAAGAACCGGCAGCGGTTGCTCGCGGGGCAGCCGAGGACCGAGGGCGTCGACGCCCGAAGCGAGCGCCTCGCGCAGCTGCGGCAGATCCTGGCGCGCCTGCCGCAGGAGCTTTCGCAGGTCGTTGTCTACGCATACCTGGACGAGATGACCCACGAAGAGATCGCCGATCAGCTCGGGTGCTCGCGCCGCCACGTGGGCAACCTCCTCGAGCGCGCGACGGACCTTTGGCAGAGAGAGGAGCGCGGCCGATGACGATCCTGGAGCGCACGCGCGCGGAAGGCTGCCCCTCCGATCGCGCGCTGGACCAATGGCTCGCGGGCGAGCTCGGCGCCGACCGGCGCGCGACCCTCGACGCGCATGTCTCCGGCTGCGAGGCGTGCGCGGGCCGGCATCGCGCGCGGCTCGCGGCGCGCACGGCGTTCCCGCTGGAGGCGCCGGCCTTCGAGCGGCTCGCGCCAGCGGCCCCGGCGCGCCGGCGCTGGTCGCGTTGGTGGGCCCTCGCGCCCGCGCTGGCGGCGGCCGCGGCGTTTGTGCTGATGGCGCGGCCCCGCGACGAAGAAGGGGTGCGTACCAAGGGGCACGACGCGCTGGGCTTTTTCGTCCTGCACGGGGGCCTCGTGCGCGAAGGCGTGCAGGGCGAGATCGTGAGGCCGGGCGATCGCTTGCAGCTCGTGACGACGACGGCGGCGCCTCGCTTCCTCACGGTCCTCGAGCGCGACGCCGGCGGCCGCGCGAGCGTCTTCTTTCCCAGCGCGCCCGTCGCGGCGCCCGTCGCGTCCGGACGCGCCGTTCCGCTGCCGACCAGCGTCGCGCTCGACGACTCCGTGGGCGTGGGCACGCTCTATGGCGTGTTCTGCGACCGCGCCGTCACGATCGCGCCGCTCGTGCGCGAGCTCGAACAGCGTGGCGACGGCGCGCGCTGGCCCGCAGGATGTCACGTCGACCAGCTCAGCTACGAAAGCCGGCGCGAATGAAGACGCGCGTGCTCATGATCGTCCTGTCCTGCGTGGCGCTCACGGGCGCCGCGCGCGCCCAGGCGGGCGTGCGGGTCGCGATCCTCGTCGGCAACAACACCGGCGAGAGCGACGAGGCGAGGCTGCGCTACGCCGAAGAGGACGCCGCCAAGATGAGCCGTGTGCTGCACGATCTCGGCGGCTTCCACGCCGAGGACCTGATCCTCCTTCGCGGCGAGAGCACGGAGTCCGTGCGCCGCGCGGTGATTCGCGTCAACGAGCGCCTGCGCCAGGACGGCGCCGGCGGACGGGACAGCCTGCTCGTCGTCTACTACTCGGGCCACGCCGACGCGCGCGCGCTGCACCTTGGCGGGACGTCGTTTGCGATCGACGAGATCGAGGCGCTCGTTCGCGGCTCCGCGGCCGGCATGCGCATCCTCGTCGTCGACGCGTGTCGCTCAGGATCGTTGACGCGCGTCAAGGGCGGCGTGCCGGCGCCGGCGTTCGACGTGCAGGTCACGAGCGCGGCGCCTAGCGAAGGCGCCGTCTTCCTGACGTCGAGCGCGGCGAACGAAGACGCGCAAGAGTCCGATGCGCTGCGCGGTTCGTTCTTCACGCACTACCTCGTCTCGGGCCTCCTGGGCGCCGCCGACAGCGACGGCGATCGCCGCGTGACCTTGAGCGAGGCGTACGCGTACGCCTACGAGGGCACGCTCCGCGCGTCGAGCCGCAGCCTGGCCGGCACGCAGCACCCGACGTTCTCGTACGATCTGCGCGGCCACGAGGACGTGATCCTCACGTCGACCGGGGGCGGCGCGGGTCACACGATGGCGCACGTGACGCTGCCGTCGACCCGCGCGTTCCTGGTGCTGCAAGACGGGCCCGAAGGCGCCGTCGTCGCCGAGACGTCCGCGAACGCGGCCAGCCACCGTCTGACGTTGCCGCCCGGTCGCTACTTCGTGCGCGGTCGAGGCCGCGACGATCTGCTCGAGGGCGCCGTCGCGCTGCAGGCGGACGCCGAGCGCACCGTGCGGGAGCCCGAGCTCGAGCGCGTCGCCTACGCGCGCCTCGTGCGCAAGGGCGGCGGCGAGCGCGAGCGGCTGCGCGGCCTGCACGCCGGATATGTCGTGCGCTCGCCGCTGTGGCGCGGCGCCGATCCGTGCCAGGGCGTGTTCGCCGCCGCCGAGCTCGTCACGCGCGGCTTCTCGTGGGCGGTGCGCGCGTCCGCCTGCCGCGGCGGCTTCACGAACCAGAACGTCGCGTCGACCGCTGATGACGTGAACCTGCAGCTCGAGGGCGCGCACGTCTGGGATCTGTCGCGCGCGAGTTTGCACCTGGGGATCGGCCTGGGTCCCTCGCTGCTGAGCGAAAGCTTCACCTCCGCAGGCGTCGCCCCGTCGCGCCAGTCCGTGGCGGGGACCTTGACGGCGGGCGGCGGCGTCGAGGTCCCGCTGCCCCGGGGATTCGTCGTCGACGCCGCGCTCGCCACG
>JBBQJG010000014.1:0-34939 GCA_038325725.1 Polyangia bacterium
CGACATCGAGGACGACTACGCCCCGGCGCTCTTCAACCTCGGGGTGCTCTACATGGACTTCGACAAGGACAAGACGAAGGCCAAGGACTTCCTCACGCAGTACACGCAGTCGGGCGACGCGACCGACGCGAAGAAGAAAGAGGTCGCGGCGCGCCTCAAGGAGCTGCAATGAAGGTGACGGCGACGTGTTTGCTTCGCGGCGCGACCGTCGCGCTGTTGCTGCTCGCGCCGACAGGCGCGCGGGCGAAGAGCGCCCAGCGCACGGCCCGCGCGATGACGCCTGTGACGGCCGAGCGTGCGGTCAAGCCCGACAAGAGCGACAAAGCCGACGCCGCCGACAAGTCCGATGGCGCGGGCGACACGACCAAGGGATCGGGGAAGCCCAGCGACGGCAAGACGATCAAGACGAAGTCGTACACGTTCGGCGCGATGGACGTCGAAGGAAAGCTCAAGACGCCGCAGCTCCTGTACTTCCTCAACCGCGTCAAGCTCGAGCTCGACATGTCGGCGCCGGACAAGCGCTCGTTCATGAAAGAGCTCGCGCGCAGCGCCGACGACAAGAACCTCTGAGCCAAGAACCGCTGAGACGATCCCCATGAACCTGCCCGCCAACAACTTCTCACCGCCGCCGCCGCCGGCCGGACGACCGCTGCGCCTCACGCAACCGCTTCAGGCGATGGCGAGCGCCATCCCGCAGCTCGTCGTCGTGTGGCGCGGGCGCATCATCGGCTATCGCCTGCTGACGAAGCGCCGCAAAGTTTCGATCGGCCCGTCGCAGAAGGCCACGTTCCTCACGCCGATGGCCGACGGGCGCCAGCGCTTCGTGCTGCTCAAGCCGACGCGCGGCGGTTACACGCTCCGCCTCGCGCCCGCGCTGCGCGGAGAAGTCTCGGCGGCCGGCAACACGGCCGAGGTCGACGACTACCTCGCGCAGCCGCCCACCAAGGGCGTCAAGGGCGCCGTCCGCGAGGTCACGCTCGGGATCGGTGACCGCGCGAAGCTGTACTTCGCTGACAGCCCCGACCTGCGCCTCGAGATCCGCTGGGTCGACCCGCCCGAGATCCTCGCGAGGCCCAAGGTCGAAGACCCGATCATGTTCCAGACGCTCGTCGGGACGGGGATCGTCATGGGGCTCGCGGCGGTGCTGCTCGTGCTCATGTACCGCGAGCCCGAAAAGCCGCTGCAGCTCACCGTCGAGCGCATGGCGAAGATCGAAGAGCCCGTGCTCCAGATCGAGAAGAAGGCGACCGCGCGCCGCGCCGAAGCGAGCAAGAAGGCCGACGAAGGCCAAATGAAGAAGGCCAAGGAAAAGGCCGGCAAGCTGGGCAAGAACGACGCGCCTCAGAAGGAGACCGTCATCCCGAAGGGCGAGAAGGACGTCCTTCGCGACAAGGTCTCGAAGATCGGGTTGCTCGGCCTCATCGGAAAAGAGCGGCCGCAGGGCTCGGGCCTGTCGAAGCTGTTCGCCGAGGATACGGCCGTCGAGCAGGCGGTCGCCGGCATGGCGGGCGCGAAGATGGTCGCGGGGCGCGGCAACGGCGGCCTGTCGACGAGCGGCGCCGGCCCCGGCGGCGGCGGCACGGGCTACGGCCACATCTACGGCGCGGGCAACCTCGACACGGGCGGCCGCGGCACGCACGGCAAGGGCCGCGGGCCGAAGCTCGCCGAGCGCGGCGAGCGGGAAGTCTCCGTCGGCATCGGCGGCGGCGGCGGCGACATGGACGGCTCGCTCTCGAAGGAGGCGATCGCCAAGGTCGTCCGCGCGCACATGGCCGGCGTGAAGTACTGCTACGAAAAAGAGCTCCAGCACAAAAGCGGGCTCGCGGGCGGCGTCGACATCTTCTGGGTCATCCAGCCCGACGGCTCGGTGAGCAAGGCCAACATCAAGAGCTCGGCGCTCGGCGACGCCGCCGTCGAGGGCTGCATCCTCCGTCAGGTCAAGCAGTGGCAATTCCCGAAGGCGCCCGGCCAAACGATCGTCGCGCGTTACCCCTTCATCTTCAAAGGAGGGACCTAACATGAACGTCCTCAAGCTCGTCTCACTCGGCGCGGTCGCGACCTCCTTCGGTTGCGTCAACGCGCCCGTCTACTTCAACAACCCCGCGCCGCTCGAGATCGCGGCCGGCCAGGATCCCCCGCGCGTCACGAACGGCTTCACGTTGGACTTTCGCCGCCCCACGTCCGACGAGCAGAAGGCGCTCGACGCCCGCAGCAAGGCCATGAACCCCGCCGACACCGACAAGCGCGTGCCGTGGGTGTCGCGCGACAAGGTCCACCTCGAGCTGCTGTTCACGGTGAAGAACCTCGACACGACGCCGGGAACGTTCGACGTCCTCGTCGACGGCGCGACGGAGTACACGAAGTACGACGAGAACGTCGTCGCGATGGCCATCGGGGGCGCCGGGAACGCCAACGATCCGCCCGTGTACTACCCGCTCATGAACCTGCACCCCGCGCCGCTGCCCGCGACGCTGGGGCCGGGCGAGACCTACCAGGGCATCCTTCGCGAGGACGACTTTTTTGAAGGCGAGGCCGATCTCGACGCCATGGGGCGCTTCGTGCCCGACAAGTTCGCGTCGCTGCTCATCAACCGCTCCGAGGTCAAACCCGAGGACTTCGCGATGGTCCCCGCCGACGTCGTCACGCCCGCGCTCGTCGAGGTCGACGTCACGCTCGCGACGGACAAGCACATGACCTGCGAGTGGACGCTGCGCGTACGCGACGACGACGATCGCCTTTGGCACGTCAAGAGCGACGCGCATTTCCAGGCCAAGCCGACGCTCTTCGTCCCCATGATCGCCCCGAAGCCGTAACATCCCACCACGTTGACGTCGAGAACGCGCCGATACTCCGCCCTGCCGACGCTGGCAATGGCCGCCTTTGTCTTCGGCGCCCTGCCCGCTGCGCGCGCGCGCGCGCAGGTGACGAAGGAGCCCGAGGCGGCGATCTTTCCGGACCCGAAGAAGTTCGCGAGCGGGTTCTTCACAGAAGGTGAGATTGGCGGCGTCGCGTTCTTGGGCCCCGCGGGCGACGCCGTCGCGCCTGGCTTCGCGATCGGCACGCGGCTCGGCTACGACATCTTCCGCTTCTTCGCCGTGCAGGTGCATGGGCTCGGCTCGACGCATCTGACGAAGGCCAACGGCCGCCCACAGGGCGACCAGCTGCTGCAGACGTATCAGGCGACGCTCGAAGGCAAGCTGACCTTGCGCTTCGGACAGCTGGCGCTGTTCGGCGAAGGCGGCGTGGGCCTGCTCAAGCTCTCGACGAACATCCTTCACGAGGTCAACGGCATCGAGCCCACGTACCGCACGGGCCTCCAGTTCGGCGGCGGCGGTGGCCTCGACTACCACTCGCTGTCGCGGCACTTCTCGATCGGCCTGCGCGGCGAGTTCTATGTCCTGCGCGAGTTGAGCAACAGCAAGGACATCGTCGCGACGACCTACCTGAGGTACACGTTTTGAATCGCGCGCTCGTCATCCGAAACGCCTTCGTGGTCCTCGCCGCCGCCGTCGGCATCGCCGGCGGCCTGCAGGCCTGTCAGACGGTCGATCTCGGCTC
Source organism: Polyangia bacterium (assembly GCA_038325725.1). Taxonomy (GTDB): domain Bacteria; phylum Myxococcota_A; class Polyangia; order Fen-1088; family Fen-1088; genus DASZFV01. The sequence continues at coordinate 3,559 of JBBQJG010000014.1, forward strand.
GCCGCCCGCCGACGTCAACGCCTGTCGGCCGAGTCAGCAATTTTTCGTCGACGAGATCTGGCCCAATGTTCTCGCGCAGAGCTACGGCGGCAAGCACTGCTACGACGCCACCTGCCACGATCCCGGCACGGGCCGTCGCCCGTCGTTCATTGCGAACCCGCAGCCCCTCGTGCCCACGCTGCCGCTGCCCGACGACTGGGCCATGAACTACCTCAAGGCCGCCGACGAGATGAACTGCTCGAGCCCCGGCAACAGCCCGCTCATCGAATATGGCGAGGGCGGCATGGGCCACCCCGGCGGCGCGCTGTTCAAGAACACCGATCCGCAGGAGACGAAGCTCCGCATGTGGGTGACGGCGGGATCGCCATGACGGGCGCCCGGCTCGCCCTCGCCCTCGCCTGCGCGCTGAGCGTCGTCGTGTGCGCGGCGGCCGCGCCCGCGCGCGCCGACGACGAGGCGCTCGTGCGCGTCATCGCCGAGCAGGCGCAGGTCCACACGGGACCGGGCTTCGGCTACCGCGTCGTCTACCTCGCGAACCGCGACGAAGTCCTGCCGGCGATCGGCCGCGCCACCAACGATCACTGGTTCCGCGTGCAGCTCCCCGACGGCACCTACGGTTGGATCCTCGGCGACGAGGTCTTCCCGCTCGACGTCGATACGTCCGAGGCGCACCGCGGACCGTCGATCTGGAAGCGCATGGGCGAGACCGTGTTCTCGCCGTCGCCGCTGCTCGAAAAGCAGATCGGCCTCACGTTCTCGGCGGGCCTGCTCGGCGGCGACGGCATGTTCATGTTTCGGCCCAGCGTGCTGCTCGCGCCGCACCTCTCGATCGAAGGCTTCGTGGGCGAGACCGTGGGTGATCAGCTCGACGTGCGCTTCGCGGGCGGCGGCTTCAACTCGAACGTGTTCCCGTCGTCGCCCGTGACGCCCTTCATCGCCGTCGCCGCGGGCGGCGCCTTCGGCCGCAAGAAGGCCGATCAGTTCGCGTCAGTCAAGAATACCAACTACGCGATGATGAACGTCGGCGGCGGCCTGCTCGTGACGCTCAAGAAGCGCCTCACGCTGCGCGGGGACGCGCGCCACTACGTGATCTTCGACGCCAACCACATCCAACGCATACAGGAGTACTCAGGTGCACTCTGTGTCTACTTCTAGCCGCTGGCTCGCGCTCGGGATCCTGTTGGCCTCGCTCGCGGGCAGCGCGGGGTGCGCGACGCAAAAATGGACGGTGAAGCCGCATCAGCGCGAGCTCCTCGCCGACCGCATCATGCAACCGGACGGCGACGCCCAAGAGGCGGCCGCCGACGATCACGTTCTGTCGAACCGCGAGGGCGCCATCGGCGGCAGCGGCACGTCAGGCGGGGGGTGCGGTTGCAACTGAGGCCCCTCCGCGGCGCCAACGCCGGCGTCCGGGTCGCGACGCTGTTGCTGGCTTCGCTGTCGCTGGCTTCGTCGTTGCTGGCTTCGCTGTTGCTGGCTTCGCCGGCGCGCGCGACGCAGGACGCGGCCGCGCGCGTGACGATCTTCAAGGAACCGTCGCGCGACAACGAGGGCATCACGGTGACGCACCCGCAGCTCGACGTCGGGACGACGATCGGGCCCGAGGTTCACCTCGCCGTCGGCTACGAGGTCGACATCGTCTCGGGAGCGACGCCCAAGGTCTTCCAGCCGCGGCCCGGCACGTTCGGCGTCGACGCCGTCTCGTCGGCGACCAAGTTCTCCGACGTACGCCACCAGTTCGCGGGCGCCCTCTCCTACAACCGGCCCATGTCGTCGGTCTCGCTCGGCGGCTCGTACGGCTTCGAGAGCGACTACAAGTCCCTCGCGATCACGGGCGCGACACGCAGCGACCTGCTCGATCACAACTTCACGGTGGGCCTGTCGTACACCCACAACTTCGATCAGGTGTGCGACGCCAACAACGCGTCGCTCGGCGACCAGCCGATCAGGCTCAAGCCGCTCACGAGCTCGGGCCACTGCTTTACGTCTGAAACGGATGTCGTCACCCACCGCGTCCAGATCGACACCTTCCAGCCATCGATCAGCTGGACGACGACGCCGAAGCTGTTGCTCCAGGTCGGCAGCACGATCCAGATCCTCGACGGCTTCCAATCGAACCCGTACCGCAGCGTCGCCCTCGGCGCCGAGGGAAACGTGCCGCAGGAGCGCCTGCCGCAGTTCCGGCAGCGTTACGCCGTCTACGCGCGCGCTCTTTACGCGCTGCCCGCCGTGCGCGGCTCGGTGCACTTCAACGTGCGCGGCTATCAAGACAGCTGGGCGGTTCAGGCGGTCACGGGCGAGCTGCTGCTCAACAAGTACTTCGGCAACGCCTTCCTCGTGACCCTGCGGGGCCGCTACCATCAGCAGACGGGCGCGAGCTTCTACAAAGACGCCGTCGGCTACCGCAACACGGGCCCGAACGGCACGTACTGGACCGGCGACCGCGAGCTATCGCCCATGAGCAACTACCTCACGGGCGGCAAGGTCGCGCTGCTCAAGCGGCCCGAGCAAGAGCGGTCGGGTTGGTACGTCGACATGGAGCTCGCCCTCAAGTACGAGCTGCTCATCTACCACCTCGAATCCGCCGACGCGCCCAACGCCGACCGCAAGAACGCCCACATCCTGCAGGCCGCGTTCTCGCTGCGGTTTTGATTTGATCTTCTACGTCGACGGGTGCGTGGCGAACAGGACGCGCACGGCTTCCGAGAGGCCCGCGAGCGACGGCTTGAAGTAGACGGGCAGGTCGAGCGCGACGGAGAGCATCATGTCGTTCGTCGCCGTGACGGCCATGCAGGGGATGTTGCGGTGCACGCTGCGCCGGAGCAGCCGCAAGAATTTGCTGCCCGCGCCCGACTCCATGTCGAGGTCGACGATGACGACGCCCGGGCGCTCGGCGAGCAGCACGGTGCCCGCCTCGGCGTCGGTCGCCACGCAGCGCACGCCGTAGCCCTCTTCCATCGCCAGCTCGAACAACAGATCTCGTACCTCGAGGTCATCGGAGAGGGCGAGCACCGCCGCGGGAGCGGACGGAGCCAACGTCGATGGGGATGCGAGCCTGGGAGTCGCCATGGGGAGCCGCTCGAGCACGACGTAACCACCTTGCTCCCAGACGTGTTTCGGGCAGTTTTCGCGCCGGCAAGCGCACCGTTAATTTTGAGGCCCGCGGCCCCAACAAGTGACGGCCTGTTACTGAAGACCGGACGCCTGCTTGTCGTGCGCGATGCTCAGCGACGCGCCCGTGAGCGCGTCGGCCTTCACGGCGACGTCGAGCTCCTGGCCGCTGATGCTGCCGTGGCAGCCCGCGCAGATGGCATCGAACACGGCGCGCGGCGCGCCCGGCGTGATGACCTCGCCGCTCGTGACCTGGTGCTCCTCGCTCATCGTGAAGAGGGAGTTCCCGTCGCGATCGACGAGCTCGAGGATGAGCGGCTTGCCCGCGGGCACGAGCACGCGGAGCGAGCCGTCGCTCTCGAGGGGCGCCGAGCCGACCGGCGTGCGCGACGAGAAGACCTTCTGCGTGCCCGAGACGGCCGCGCCCGGACCCGGGGGCGGCTGGTCGATGTAGACCTTGAGCGAGGCGCCGGCCTTGAACGCGGCGACATCGCGGCCCTGGCGCAGGTTGGCGCCGAGCAGCGTCGCGAGCAGCGGCAAGTCGGGGAAGTGCATCTGCCCTTGGTCGTTGGGCGGCCCCTCGAAGCCGCCGAAGACGAGCTGCGGCGTGTTGGCGAAGAGGAGCTTCTCGGCGCGCTTGTAGCCGAGCGCGCCCTCTACGAAAGACAACGTCGGATCGCTGACGAGCGGGCGACGCGCGCCCGTCTTTTCATTGACGGCGACGAGATCGAACTTCGGCACCTGCGTGGTCGGGTCTGTCACGTTCACGGCGTACGACGCGAGGATCTCGCCGTTGGGCAGCGAGAACGGCGAACGATACACGCCCTTCGTGCCGGCCCGCCCGGTGGCGGCCGCGTCGACAACGATCATCGATTTGACGAAGGTCACCTCGGCGCGGTCGGCCTGGAACGGACCGACCGAGCGGTTGAACGTCGCGAGCGCGCCGCCGCCGCCCTTCGCGCCCTCGTCGGACAGCACGACGAGGAAGTTGCGGTCGAGGCCCTCTCGGATCTCCGTGGCCTGCTGGTACCCGACCGACGGGTGAACGTCCATGTCGACGACGCCCGTCACGGGCGTCGACTTCGCCGAGCTCGCGCGTTGCGCGAGCAGCGGGTGATAGTCCGTGAGGTCCCAATTGATGCGGCGGCCGGACAATTGATAGAAGTCGGGCGTGGCCTTCTCGGCCGTGAAGCTGACGCGGCCGTCCTGCATGAAGGCCGGCGCGAGCTCGGAGCTGAGCAAGAACGTCATCTGCTGCGGGTTCGCGAAGCTCGCCGCGGGCGCCATGACGCGGAAGAGGTCGGCGTTGGGCAGGAAGTTTTTTTGCGTGAGCGTCCCCGCGCGCGTCGACGCGAACACGACGCTGCCGTCGGGCGCGAACACGGGATCGAAGTTGTGGACGCGCACGCCGTTGACGAGGCGGCCCGCATCCGTCGTGAGCTGCTTGCAGGTGTTGCCCGCGACGTCGAGCTCCCACAGGTCGAGCCCGCTGGCCGCCCCGGGGCGCGCCGCGAAGATCACCTTCGTGCCGTCGTAGCTCCACTCGGGGCCGCGCACGTCGACGTCCTTGCCGGCGAGCGCCGCGCAGGCCGTCAAGCCGCTGCGCACGTTGGCGACCGCCATGACAACGCCGTCGGCGCCCAGCGTCGCGTCGGCGAGCTTGAGATCGGCGCCGCCTTCGTAGGTGTCGAACTGCAGGAGGCTGTCGCCGTTGGCCGGCCGCGAAATGAAAGCCAGCGGCAGCACGTCGCCCGTCGCCATCGGCGAGACTGACGCCGCGCGATCGGCGCGCTCGATGCGGTGCCACTCCTTGAGGACGCAGAAGGCGCGCGCCGACGTCGGCTTCGCGGGATCGTACGAGATCGTCGGATCGAAGGTCGCGGGGAACGGCGTCGGACACGCGACATCCGACGTCGCGCCCTCGTCCTCGAGCACGGCGCTGCCTCGGTGGGTGATGCCGACGCTCGACGTCAGGATGGTCTTCTTGACCGCGCGGGACTGTTTGACGTCGACGGTGTCGAGCGCCATGAACTCGTTGATGGTCGCCTCGTAGTTGCGCTTGAGCGCCCCGTCCGAGAGGAAGCCGAGCGCGCCGGGCCGCAGGCGGTAGTCGTTGAAGCCGTTCGGGCTGTGGCAACCCTCGAACGCGCACCCGCGCGAGATGAGCTTCGGCATGACGTTCGCCTCGAAGAACTGACGCCCCGGCGACTTCGTCTCCGTCGACAGCGGGTGCGCCGCGACGTAGCCCTGCACGTCCATCGCCCACTGCTCCCATTTCATCCAGGTGGAGTCTTGCGGGTTCGGGAAGAAGACGCCGCCCGTGTGGTTGATGCCCCCCTTGAGGCTCGAGAGCGGCCGAATGAGGAGCTCGCTCGCCCGAGCGGCCTGACCCTGCGGCGCGACGAAGCTGGCGGCCTGGACGAAGTTGAACATCTGCACGTTCGGGTCTTGAGAGTCCGCGCACAGGAGCGAGAAGTCGGCCTGCGGTGAGTAGTGGCAGGTGCTGTAGGTGCAGTTGTTCGCAATGAACGGCAGGATGTCGCTCTGGAACGTCGTGTAGGCCGACGCGTTCGTGTCGACCGTCGGCAGCGTATAGCCTGGAGGCAGGGTGCTGCGGCAAGTGCTCCCGACCCCGCGGTTCCCCTTCTCGATTGGCAAGATGCCGTCGACGTTCGCGCCGTTCTTCAGCCAGTTGTTGAGGTCGCCGAAGGCCTGCGAGAGGCTCGACAGCGGCTTGCCGCCCGCGTGGCGAATCTCGCTCGGCAGATTGCGCCCGCGAAAAGGAATCGTGACCTCCGACTCCGGCACCGCCTTGAGCAACAACAGCGGCATGGGATAGGTGCCATACCGGCGCAGGACGTCGCGGCGTTTCTGCACGTTCGCGAAGGACGTCAGGTCGAGGTTGCCGAGCGCGATGCCCGTCGCGGGATCGACCTTGTGACACGGCGACGTCGCGTTCGTGCACGAGCGGTCAAAAATCGGCTGGATGTGCTCGTCGTAGTAGTGCCGCTCGGCGGACTTCTTCGCGAGGCAGCCAGTGGTTCCGAGCAGCGCGAGCAGCGCGAGCGCCGTGACGGAGCGGAGTCGAGCGTCAATCGGTGTCCGCATGCGGGGATCCTATCAGAGACGAAAAGAGCCCGAGACGAAACCGTCTCGGGCCCTGGCGTGACCGTCGAAAAACTTCGTCGAGCTAGCGCGTGAGGTTGCCGAGCGACGCCTGCGCGAGCGAGCGCACGAACGGGCTCGCGTCCTTGGCCGCCGCGAGCTGGAGCGCCGGGCCGACGGCGCTCGCGGGCGCGCCGATCTCGCCGAGCGACCACGCCGCCTTCTTGCGCACGTTCTCCGACGGGTCGTTCGCGAGCGCCTGAACGAGCGCGTTCGCGGCGGTCGTCGTGTGCATCACGCCCAGCGTCGTCACGGCCGTGGCGCGCACCTGCGCGTCGACGTCGCCGACGAGCGCGACGGCGACGCCGCCGTCGTGGAAGCCGTCGACCTCGCGGAGCGCCTCGAGCGAGGCCGCCTTGACGAGCGGGCTCGTGTCCGACAGCGACTGCACGAGCGGCGCCGCGGCCTCGGCGCGACCGATCGAGCCGAGCGCGCGCGCCATGGCGGCCCGCGCCTCACCCGTGTAGATGGGGTTCGACAGCGCCGCGCCGAGCGCCGGGATCGCCGCGCCCGACTTGAACTCGCCGAGGACATTGGCCGCGTTGCGCGCCTTGACCGAATCGGGCTGCGACAGGCGCGTCAACATCGCGACGTAGACCTGACGGCTCGTCCCGCGTCGCGCGAGCCACCAGGCCGCCGCCTGACGGATGCGAGAGTCAGGGTGGTCGACGAGCGGCGACACGATGTCGACGCAGCCGGCGCACACGAGGTGCTCCGAGCGCTCGAGCTCGGCCTGAATGGCGTCGATCGAGTTCGCGTTGACGGCGCTCTGAATCGCGTCGCGGCTGCCGCCGCGGCCCGCGAGCGCCGTCCCCGAGAACGCCGCCGCCCCAAGGGCGACCGCCAGCGTCGAAGCGAGAGCGGTCCTGCCGAGCTTGTTGATGGTGCGCATGTTACTTGCCCCCCGTCGCGTAGTACGAGGCCGCCGAGTCGCGGTTCTCGCGGAAGTAGAACTGGCCGCCCATGTCGATGTTGAGGATCAAGCGGTAGTACTCGTCGGGCGTGAGCTCCGCCGTCGATCCGACGTCCTTGAGGTGGGTGCTCGCGCCGAAGGCGCGCACCGTCAGGTCGAGCGGGAACTGCTGCGGCGGGTTCAGCATCTTGATGATCTTCGAGTCCTGCGCCGACCCAGCCGAGACGTAGCCGTACTGCGCGTAGCCGTCCCCCGTGACCGTGACGTCGTGGTCGCCGATGATCTCGCCGAGGCCCATGACCGAGATGTACGACTGCGAGTACGCGCCCGTCATGCGCTCGCCGATCATGACGTTGAGCGCGTCGCCCTTGAGGTTGAAGGTGAACGTCTGCGACACGCCGATCGTGTTGTCCGTGATCGTGTAGGTCGGGTTGCCCGGCTTGCTCGCGTCGCCATCGTGGCAGCTCACGCACTTCTCGTTGAGGACCGGCTGGATGGCCTTGTCCCACGGAACGCCGCGCATCTTGCCGTAGCTGAAGTCGTAGGCCGTCGTCGAGCCGGCCGTGAACGGCGTGATGCGCTGGACGCGAGGCTTGTCGTAGCTCGGACCGCCCGTGAGGAAGGCGTCGACCTGGCCCGCCGCGATCTGCGGCGTCTTGGCGCGATCCTCGTGGCAGCCGCCGCAGACGCGGCGCTCGCCGGCGCGGCCGCTGATCCAGATGGGCTCGTTGGCGACGCTCATCGCGAACTTGTTGATGAGCTGGATGTGGAACGGCACGTTGCCGGGCACCTGGGCCGTGAACGAGTTGTCCGGGTTGATGGGCTGCTCGCCGTAGAGCGACTGGCCGTCGAACTCCGTCGTGCCGAACATGTCGAAGCCCTCTTCACCCGAGAAGCCCTCGATGAGGCGGACCTTGGCGACCGAGCCCTTGGGGATCGTCAGCACCGACGAGTCGTAGACGTTGAGCGCGCCGATGACCGTGCTCGACCCGCCCGACAGCGCCGTCGCCGTCGCGATGGGCTCGGGACGCGATGTCACGGGGCGCGCGGCGACGTCCCAGTAGTTCAGGTCGTCGTAGATCGGGAAGCGATTCCCCGACGCGGCGTCGAACAGGTACAGGCCGAAGTTCGCCTGCGACTGCGCGAGGTCGAGGGCCTCGGACTCGACGGGGCCCGACGCGTACGAGACGAGGAACTGACGCGCGCCGGGCGTGCCGACGATCTCGGCGTCGTAGTAGCGGCCGACGTCGCTCTTGACGCGATCGCCGGGGACGAGCGGCGTCATGTCCGTGAACTTCGAGGCCGCCTCGGTGCCGTTGAGGTCGATGAGGAAGAGCTTGCCCGACTGGAGCGTGCGGTCGCGCGAGGTCGAGACGGCGACGAGCTGGATGTCGTCGGCGATCTTGTTGCCCTGCGCGTCCGTGCGCGGGAGCGACTGGACGACGCGCGCCTTGAGGTAGCTGTTCGTGCCGCCGTTGCCGCCGTCCTCGCCGCCGAACGCTTCACGCATGCCCGTGAGGTCCGTGTTCATCATGCGCAGGTGGCCATCGTTGACCATGCCCAGGTGCATCCACTCGGTGAAGAGCACGTGGCCGTCGGGCAGCAGCGCGGGCGAGACGCGGTGAGAGACGTTGCGGGCGCCGAGCTGCTTGTTCGAACCGTCGAGGTTCATCGTGCCGACCTGCGCCGTCGTCGCGCGCTCGTACTCATCCTTGAACTGCTTCGAGTCCGGGTTGTACGTGAGCGAGCCGACCTGATTCTCGACGTTCAGGTTCGTCGTGTAGAAGATCTTCCCGCCCGGCAGATAGAGCGGATAGACAAAGTCGTTCGCGCCCTCGGTGAGCTGCTTGAGCTCGGTGCCGTCGAGGTTCATCGAGAAGATCTGATAGTGGCCGTCGGACGCGAGGCGCGCCGAGAACACGATCGACTTCGCGTCGAACGACAGGTCGTAGGCCATGATGTCGGCGCCGTCGAAGCGCGGGTCCGAGGTCAACACCGTGAGCGTGCCGTCCGCCGAGGGAGGCGAGAGCATCACGAGGCGACCGCCGGGGACGAACGACGCGTAGTCGAACACGTTGCCCGTGTCCGTGCGCGGCTTGCGCTGCAAGAACACAATCGACGAGACGTCCCCCAGCACGGCCGGGTTCGCGCTGCCCGTGCCCGGCGAGCCCGAGTTCGAGCACCCGACTCCGAACCCCGCCGCAGCCACCGCGAGCGCCGTGAAACCGAGCGCCTTCAAAGTGTGTTGGTTTCCCATGCCGGCACTTTGAGCAAGAAGAGGGCCAGCACAAACACAGGCGCCGCAAGCTCAACGAGGCGGATTGTCGGCCTCCTTACGTCGCGGCGGGTCTCGTCACACGTCTCTGTTGCGCAACCCGGGAATCCCCGAGATTCGGGCGGGTTTCACGCGCGCCAAACAGCATCGCTATGATTTTATTTGGTTTTTAGGAGCGTATCTTCGTTGCGCAACGGGCAACCGCAAACGGCCCGAAATCGCGGCGGAAACCCTTGTGTTCGCTAGGCAATTGCGAGCTACCCTGAAGCGGGATGACCGCCGTCGCGGAGCCGTCAGCGGGCGGCGAAAAGCTGGGGCGCTACCAGCTCATTCGCCGCGTGGCCGTCGGGGGCATGGCCGAGATCTTTCTCGCGCGTCTGCCCGGGGTCGGCTTCGAGGACGCGGGCAAGCTGGTCGTCATCAAGCGGATCCTCCCGCAGCACGCGCTCGACCCGGAGCTGCTGCGAATGTTTCTCGACGAGGCGCGCCTCTCGGCGACGCTCACGCACCCTCACATCACGGAGGTCTACGACGTCGGAACCGACGGCGAGATGCCGTTCTTCGCGATGGAGTACGTGCACGGGTCGAACCTGCGGCAGCTCATGCAGGCGCACGCGCGCGCGACACGCGACGCGGGCGAAGCGGGAGACGCGGAGGAGCCCCCCTCCCTGCCGCTCGCGCACGCCGTCGGCATCGTCGCGGCGGCGGCGGCGGGGCTGCATCACGCGCACGCGAAGCACGGCCCGTCGGGCGAGCCGCTGCACATCGGTCACCGCGACGTCTCGCCGTCGAACGTGCTCGTGTCGTACGACGGCGCCGTCAAGGTGTCGGACTTCGGCATCGCGAAGTGGGCGTACCAGCGCACGCAGACGCAGGAAGGCGCGCTCAAGGGCAAGTTCGCGTACATGTCGCCCGAGCAGTGCCGCGGCAAGCCGGTCGACGCGCGCAGCGACGTGTTCGCGCTCGGGACGTTGCTCTACGAGCTGACGACGGGCGCGCCGCCGTTCGCGGCCGAGACGGACTTCGAGATCCTCAACAAGATCGTCTCGGGCTCGCCGGAGGCGCCGCGCTGGCGCGACGGCCGCGAGTATCCGCCAGTGCTCGCGGCCATCGTCATGCGCGCGCTCGCGCGCGAGGTCGACGACCGCACGCCGACGGCGCAGGCGCTGCAGGTCGAACTCGAGACGTTCGCGCGCGCCGAACGGCTCGAGGTCTCGACGGTCGCGCTCGGCGCGTTCATGCGGAGGCTCTTCGCCGACGAGCTCGCGGCGTGGCAAGAGGCGCAACGCGCCGGACAATCTCTGAGCGAGCACCTCGCAGCCCGGGACGCCGGGCGGCCGCGCGCCGAACCGCGCACGGCGACCGACGCCTTCGCGGCGACGAGGCGTTCGGCCGCGACGGGGCGCCCGCGGCGGCGCGCGCTCGCGGGCGCGGCGCTCCTCGTCGTCGTCGTGACGGGCGCGGGCCTCGCGGCGTCACGCGCGCGGCCCGCGCGCACCGCGACGACGCTCGCGACCCCGGCCCCGACGCCCGCGGCGCCGCCCCCCATCATCTCGACAGGCAGCGCGGCCAGGAATAACGTGGAAGCGCCCGCCGCGCAGGAGGCCCCCGCCCGGCCCCTCGCCGTCGTTGAGCATCCTCTTGTTAATCCGCTTCCCGCCGCGGTCCCGAATGTCGCTTCCCGCTCCGTCAGAAGCTCCGACAAGGGCGCGCGCCGCCGCGGGAGCCGCGCGCGCGCCGCGGTCCCGAGCGTCGCGACGCCACCGACGGCCGAATCACGCCTGCACGCCTGGGATCCCGATTCTCCCGTTCCGCCGTAGCCTCGCCGCGCTCGTCGCGTGTGCGCTGTTCGCCCTGGTTACGCGGCCCGGGCGCGCGATGGCGGGCGACGAGGCGCCAGACGACAAGCCAATCGACGGCCCGTTGGCCGAGGCGCCGATGAAGCCAGAGGCGCGCGTGCTCTACGAGCGTGGTCTCACCCTGTATGGACAGAAGGACTACGCGGGCGCGACGCGTGTGTTCGAGGAAGGCTTCGCGATCGACGCGCAGCCGGAGTTCTTGTTTGCGGACGCGCAGGCGCGGCGGCTCGCCGGCGACTGTCGCGGCGCTGTCCCGCTCTACCAGCGCTTCCTCGCGCTCGGGCCCTCGACGGTGCAGACGAGCGCGACGCACATCGCGCTCGCGCGCTGCGCTCAACAGATGGCGACCGAACGGCCCGCCCCGCTGCCCGTCGTCGTTCCCCCTCCGCCACCGCCGCCCGAGCCGTGGACGCACGATCGCCTCGGGGCCGTGCTCGTCGGCGCGGGCGTCGTCGGGCTCGCCGTCGGCGGCGGCTTCCTCGCGGCTTCGTTCTCGGCGCGGCCGCCGAACGATGGCCTCGCGTTCGACGACTACGACGCTCGCTACCAGACCGCCGAGCGCCGTCTCACGATCGGCGTCGTCGCGCTCGCGGCCGGCGGCGCGCTCGCGACGGGCGGCGTCGCGCGCTACCTCTGGGTGCGGCACCGCGCGCACGCGACGCTCACGCTCGCGCCGGGCGGCCTCGCGCTCGTGGGGTCGTTTTGAACGCGCGCGTGGCGCTCACCTTCGCGCTCGCCGCGCTGTCGGCGACGAGCTGCCTCGGCCCGGGCGACTTCCGCTGTCACGCGCACGGTGACTGCGGCCCGACGACGTCGAATTCGTTCTGCGAGATCGACGGCCGCTGCAGCCTGCCCGATCTCACCTGTCCCTCGCGGCGGCGATATCGCGAGCGTGAGGGAGCCGCGTCGAACGCGTGCGTGGGCGCGACCTGCGCCGACAACCCCGTGCACGCCATGGCCGCCGGCTCGAGCCACGCGTGCCTGCTTCGCGACGACGGCGTCGTCTCGTGTTGGGGCCGCAACGACGACGGCGAGCTCGGCGACGGCACGACGACGCCCCATTCGCTGCCAACGCCCGTCAAGGGGTTGACGACCGCGAAGGCCATCGCGACGGGCGAGAGTCATTCCTGCGCCGTGCTCGAGAACGGCGGCGTGTCGTGCTGGGGCGCCAACGACGCGGGTCAGCTCGGCAGCGCGGGTGGCGCGAGCCGCATGCCCGTCGCCGTCCCCGACGTCACGGGGGCGATCGCCGTCGCCGCGGGCGCGGCGTTCTCTTGCGCCGTCATCAGTGACGGCACCGTGCGCTGCTGGGGCGACAACAGCATGGGACAGCTCGGCGACGGCGGCGACGCGACGTCGGGTCGCCGCGCCACCCCCGTGTTCGCGCTGACGGGCGTGCGCACCCTCTCGGCGCATTGGCAGCACGCCTGCGCCACGCGCGACGACGAGACGCTCTGGTGCTGGGGCGACAACAGCATGGGACAGCTCGGCGACGGCTCGTTCACCGTCCGCGCACAGCCCGTGCGCGCGTTGGGCCTCGCCGCGGTGACGGACGTCGCGACGGGGCGCGCGCACACGTGCGCGGCGACGCGCGCCGACGGGCTCTTCTGTTGGGGCAACAACAACGTCGGTCAGCTCGGGCGCGACGCGCCCGGCCCCATCGCCCTGCCCACGCTCGTGCCCATCGTGACGAACCCGATCGCCGTCGCCGCGGGCGCGACGCACACGTGCGCGATCCGCCAGGGCGGCGCCACGCTGTGCTGGGGCGGCAACCCGTCGGGCCAGCTCGGCGACGGCTCCCTCAGCACGGTGCCGATCCCCGTCCCCGTCGTGGGGCTCGGTCCGATGACGGCGATCGTCGCGGGCGGGGCTTTTTCGTGCGGACGCGCCGCCGATGGCGCGACGTTCTGCTGGGGCGACGATCGTTACGGCGAGCTCGGGCTCGGCACGGCGATGCTGCGCACGCGCCCCGCGCGCGTCGTCGGGATCGAGAAGGCGACGTCGCTCGCCGCGGGCGCGGCGCACACGTGCGTCGTCGCCGGTGCGAGCGGCGTGGGCGCGAGCGCGACGACGAGCCGCGTGTCGTGTTGGGGCGCCAACCAAGCAGGTCAGCTCGGCGACGCGACGATGAACGATCGCGCGCACCCGGCGTCGATCAAGGGCGAGATCGACGCGACCCGGCTCGCGGCCGGTCGCGCGCACAGCTGCGCCGTCACGAGCGACGGCGCGCTGTGGTGCTGGGGACGCGCCGGCTCGGGTCAGCTCGGCCCCGCGCGCAACGTCGACACGCCCCAGCCGACGCCCGTGGCCCTCGGTGGCCGCGCGCTCGTGAGCGACGCCGCGGCGGGCGACGCCTACACGTGCGCGACGCTCGCCGACCACACGGCGCTGTGCTTCGGAGCGAACGGCGACGGACAGCTCGGCGACGGCACGACGAAGGATCGCCCGACGCCCGCGGCCGTGCTCGCGGGCGCAACGGCGCTCGGCGCCATCGACACGCTCGTCGCGGGCGCGGCTCATGCGTGCGCGCGGCTCACCGACGGCGGCCTTCGCTGCTGGGGCCGCGGCACCGATGGGCAGCTCGGCGTCGGAACGACGATGTCGGCCGCCCTGCCCCTGACGCCGACGCTCGGCAATGGCGCGGCCGCGCGGCTCGCGGCTGGCGCCGCGCACACCTGCGCTGTCGATGATAACGTCGGCGGCGTCTGGTGCTGGGGACGCGGCGCCGAAGGGCAGCTCGGCGTGGGGCCCGTCGGCGTCGGTCAGCCCGTCACCGACGCCGACACGCGCGCGCCCTTGGCCGTCCCGGGCCTCGCGAACGCCCGCGCCCTCGCGACGGGCGCCGCGCACACCTGCGCGGTCACGAGCGATCACACCGTGCTGTGCTGGGGCGCAAACGCCTTCGGTGAGCTGGGCGACGGCACGACGACCGACCGCGCGACGCCCACACCCGTCGTCGGGCTCACCGAGGTCGAGGAGCTCGCCGCCGGAGACGCCCACACCTGCGCGCGCCGCACCGACGGCACGACGTGGTGCTGGGGCGCCGACACCTCGGGCCAGCTCGGCGACGACGCCGTCCTCACGCACAACACGCCGCAGCTCGCACGCCTCGCGTGTCACTGAAGCGCTCGCGTCGCGGCTGATTGTTCGACGCCAGGATCGCCGCGTGATCGTCTACGATCACGCGCGCAACGACGCCGACAGGGCCGCTATCGAAGCGACGCTCAAGACGCGCTACGGAATTCCGTGACGCAGCGGTGGTAGTCTTCTCGGCATGACCAGCCGCGATCAGACGCTCACGGCCGTTCAGTCTCCGCTCGCGCCGGGCGAGCAAAAAGATCGCGCCGTGCTCCTCATGGTCGGCAGCGCCGAGACGCCCGGCCTGCCGGCGCGCACGCGCCTGCAGATCCTCGGCGACGAGCTCGTCGTGGGCCGCCGCGCGCCCGACGACCTGCGCCCCGGCGCGCACGCGCTCGTCCTCACCGACGGCGTCGTCTCGGGCCAGCACGCGCGCCTGCTGCGCGTCCCCGGCGGCGGCTACGAGCTCGAAGACCTCGGCAGCAAGAACGGCACGTGGCTCGACAACGCGAAGCTCACGGAGCGCACGAAGCTGCGCGACGGCGCGCTGCTGTTCTTCGGCAACCACGCCGGCGTCTTCCGCCTCGCCTCGGCGCTCGAGGTCGAGGCGTGCAAGGCCGAGCTCGTCAACCCGCTCGGCCCCGTCGCGACCGTGTCCCCAGCCCTCGCGACCGCGTGCGATCGCCTGCGCCGGCTGTCCGCCTCCGAGGGCGAGCTCTTCATCGTCGGAGAGACGGGCGTCGGCAAGGAGGTCTACGCGCGCGCCGTGCACCAGAAGAGCGGACGCAAGGGCCGCTTCATGGCCATCAACTGCGCCGCGATCCCGCGCGAGCTCGTCGAGAGCGAGCTGTTCGGCTACCGCGCGGGCGCGCACTCGACGGCGCACCAGGCGAAGCCCGGCCTCATCGAAGAGGCCGAGGGCGGCACGCTCTTCCTCGACGAGATCGGCGAGATGAGCGCCGAGGCGCAGACGAAGCTGCTGCGCTTCCTGCAGGACCGCGAGCTCACGCCGCTCGGCGCGACGCGGCCGCGACGCATGGACGTGCGCATCATCGCGGCGACGAACCGGACCTCGAGCCTCACGGGCGCGTCGCGCGGCCCGGGCGGCCTGCGCGACGACATCGTCGCGCGTCTCGGCGCCGCGCCGATTCACCTGCCCCCGCTGCGCAGCCGCATCGAAGATCTCGGCGCGCTCGCCGCGCACTTCCTGCGCGCGACACCAGACGTCACCTTCGATCAGCCGACCTTCCGCGCGATGTGCCTGCACGGCTGGCCGCTCAACGTGCGCGAGCTCGAGAAGATCGTGACGACGGCGGCCGTGCTCGCGGCAGGCGCCAAGCCGATCGGCCTGCGCGATCTGCCCGAGCCCATCGCGCGCGCGATCGAGACGGCGCCGGCCTCGGCGACGCGCCGCCCGTCGAGCCCCTCACCCACGCCCGCGCAGCTCGAGGAGCTGCTGCGCCGCTACGAAGGCAACGTCGCCGACGTCTCGCGCGAGCTGGGCAAGCACCGCGCCGCCGTGTGGCGCTGGATCAAGAAGTTCGGAATCGGCCCGCAGAAGTTCCGCAAGGGCGCCGAGGACTGACCCCAGACGCCCTGGCGGGCCACCGCCCCGGGCTTTAAGCCAGGATCTCGTTGACGACGCCGGTCGTGCCGGCGAAGGCGCCTTGCGCCTTGCCGAACTGCGCGAGCGAGCCGCCGAAGACCTTGTTGATGACCGTGAGGTGAATGTCCTGCAGGTTCTTGCCGCTGTTCATCGGGCCCGTCGCCGGGAAGTTCAGGTACTGACCCTGCTTGAGCACGCCACCGCCGCTGCCGAGCAGCACGAGCGGCAGGTTGAGGCTGTCGTGGTTGCCGCCGTGCATGCCGCTCATGAAGTGGATGACGGTGTTGTCCATCGCGCTGCCGCCCGCGCCGTCGGAGATCGCGCTGATCTTCGTGACGAGCTCGTTGGCGCGATCGACGTTCCACCACCCCATGGTCGCGAAGCCGTTGTCGGTGTCGTAGTTCGCGGCGTGCTGCAGGCCGTGGTACCCGGCCGTGACGTTGTTCGCCGTCGGCGTCGAGCCCGTCGCCGTGAACGCGCGCTGCTTCATGAACGTGTAGGCGTAGTCGCTGCGCGCGTCATCGAGCATGAAGCTCACGACGCGGGTCATGTCGCACTGGAACGCGAGCACGACGAGATCGATCATGAGCGTCGCGTGCGTGCCACGGCTGTAGTCGGGGGGAACGCTGCCGACGTTGTAGATCTGCGTGGGCGCCGTCGCCGGCGGGTTGCAGCCCGCGACGCTCGCGGTCGGCATGTTGTTCGCGATGACGCGCGTCTCGAGCGTCTTGACGCTCGTGAGGAACTGGTCGAGCCGGACCGTGTCGGTGCGGCTCAGGCGCGTCTTCAAGCTCGACGAGCTCTCGGCGATGTAGTCGAGCGCGCTCTTCTTGAGGGCCAAGCGACGCGCGGCCGCCGGGTCAGCCGCCGACATGTTCGAGCCGCCCGACGGAAAGCCGCCGGCCATGAGGTGCTGGAACACGGCCTGCGGGCTCGTGATCTTGTAGAGCGGCTCGCTCGCAGACTTCCACGAGATGCTGCGCGAGTGAGGACCCGGGAGACCGTCGGTGTACGAATCTAGCGTCGACAGGCCGACCTGAAGCGAAGAGAGCGGCGTCGGCGACTTGCCGGCGTTGGCGGCGATGATCGTGTTCGCGATCTGCTGATCGACGGAGATCGAGCTGTTGACGTAGAGATCCCCGTTGCCCGTGTTCACGCCGGCGGTCGTGCTCGCGCGAACGCCCGTCCATGCGGTCGCGCTGTTGTGCCCGTGGGACGGCTCGATGTGCCCGCCCCAGGGCGAGTAGTTGCCGACGTTGCCGAGGATGAGCGCCTTGGCCTTGTTGGGCTCGAGCGGAGCGAGCATGGGCGACAGCGTCAGGGACGTCCCCGACCCCGACGGCGGCCAATAGCCGAAGGCCGCGCCGTTCGGGAAATACAGCGACATGTACCGCTTGGCGCCGGCCGCGGCGGCGTGCGCCTTGCGGGGCGCGAGCGTCTCGAGCCACGGCAGGCTCAATGCGACGCCCGCTCCCTTCAACATCTGACGGCGGGTCCATTTGGTCATCATCGAAGTCGCTCCTCGCTCGGGTCGGTCAAGTTCGTCGAACCGAGCGTCGGATTCTGACGGACGAATTCGGAGGAATTGGATCTCGACTGATTAGTTGTGATCTTCGGCGGTTGGAACCCCCGCGGGGGCGCGCTCCTCGGGGGTCTCGGTGTCCGCGGACCACGAGCCGCCGAACGACCGATCGAGCTGCGCTTTGTCCTCGGCGATTTGCTGTTCGAGCTGCTCGCGGCCCGCGCGCGCCGCCGTGAGGCGCTGGGCCTCATCCTCGAAGAGCGGCAGGAACTGCTCGAGCACGGCGACGTTCTGGCGGCGAAACCGGTCGGCGCGCTCGCGGGCTTCGTAGGCCCCGACGCCCAGGCGCTCGAGCGCGCGGCGGCCCGTACGCAGCGCCGCCTCGAAGGTCTCGCGCTCGACGGTCTCGACGCCCGCCTTGCGCAGCGCCACCCAGTGGCTGATGTTCCGCGCGCGCGCAACAACAGCCAGCTTCGGGAAGTGCTGCCTGGCTATCTCAGCGAGCCGCACGCTCGCCGCGGCGTCGTCGATCGCGAGAACGAGCAGCTTCGCGTGCTCGGCGCCCGCGGCGCGCAGCAGGTCGAGCCGCGCGGCGTCGCCATAGAAGACGCGGAAGCCAAACTTCTTGAGCAGCTCGATCTGATCGGTGTCGTGATCGAGCACCGTCGCGCGGACGCCCGAGGCGAAGAGGTAGCGCCCGACGATCTGCCCGAAGCGGCCGAAGCCCGCGATGATGACGGGCGCGCCCTCGTCGTGGACGACGTCGTCGGGACGCGCGACGACGCGGCGGCCGGACAGCCGGTCCTGCGCGAGCAGTAAAAAGGGCGTGAGCGCCATGGAGAGCGCGACGACGAGCGTGAGCAGCGCGTCCCACGCGCCCGGAAGGAGGTGGGCCTGGCCGGCGACGCCGAACACGACGAACGCGAACTCACCGCCCTGCGCGAGCAGCGCCGCGAAGAACCAGCGGTCGCCGGCCGCGACGCCGAGCGCGCGCCCGAGGCCGCGCAGCGCGAGCCCCTTGACGACGAGCAGCCCGACGACGAGCGCGACGATCGTGAGCGGGCGGCTCGCGACGAGGCCGAAGTCGATCGACATGCCGACGGCGATGAAGAAGAGGCCCATGAGCAGGCCCTTGAACGGCTCGATGTCGGACTCGAGCGCGTGGCGGTACTCTGAGCCCGCGAGCAGCACGCCCGCGAGGAACGCGCCGAGCGCCATCGAGACGCCCGCGGCCGCCATGATCTGCGCGATGCCCACGACGAGCAGCAGCGCGAAGCCCGTGAAGATCTCGCGGAGCTCCGTGCGCGCGACGATGCGCAGCAGCGGCCGCGTGAGGTAACGGCCGAGGACGACGACGAGCGCGACGGCGCCCGCGACGCGCGCCGCGCCCATCCAGCCGCCGCCGCTCCCGCCCGGGCTCGTCGCGAGCAGCGGCACGATCGCGATGAGCGGGATCGCGGCGATGTCCTGGAACAGCAGCACGGCGAACGCCGTCACGCCCGTCGGTGAGCCGATGACGGCGCGCTCGCGCATCGTCTGGACGGCGATCGCCGTCGACGACAGCGCGAGCGCGAAGCCGCCCACGACAGCGCCCTTCCAGGGCAACCCCGCCGCCAGGCCGCCCCCGGCCAGCAGCGCGCCGCACGTGAGCATCTGCAGCGAGCCGCCGCCGAAGACGGCCCGGCGCATGCCGAGCAAGCGCTTCGGCTCGAGCTCGAGCCCGATGAGGAACAGCATGAGCACGACGCCGAACTCGGCGAAGTGCAGGATCGAATGGACGTCGCGCACGAGCCGCAGGCCCCACGGTCCGATGGCACAACCGGCGATGAGGTAGCCGAGCACCGAGCCCAGCTTGAACCGGGCGGCGAGCGGCACGAACACGACGGCGGCGCCCAGGTAGACCATCACCTCGAAGAGCAAACCGTGCTCAGGCATCGGGGGCCTCCGTCGCGAGGGCGTCGAGGCGTCGGCGATACGCCTCGACCGCGTCGCGCAGCTCGTCCTCGCTCACGCGGTGGGCGCCGTGCAGGACGAAGGGCGGGTCCGCCCAGCGCATGCCGCAGAAACGCGCCGTCTGCGAGATCGCCGGCACGTAGGTCTCGAACGGGTGCCCGTGCATCTGACCTGGTTGATAGGCCGCCGCGGGCGCGCCCGTCGTCGTCGCCCAGAACGCCGTCTTGCCCTTCACGGCCATGCCGCCCTCGCCGTAGGCCCATCCGTGCGCGAGCACCTTTTCGATCCACAGGTGCAGCAACGACGGCATCCCGTACCAATAGAACGGGCTCTGCCACACGACGATGTCGGCGCGCAAGAGCGCCTCGCGCTCGGCCTCGACGTCGATCGCGAAGTCGGGATACAGGTCGTAGAGGCTGCGCACCTCGAGGCCGGGCCTGTCGCGCGCGCCGGCCAGCAGGGCCCGCCCCGCGCGCGAGCGATCGGGGTACGGGTGCGCGTAGATGAGGTTGATCTTGCGCGACAACGTCAGTCTTCCCGGACGACGCGCACGTCGACCTCGCGCTCGACATACTTCCACTCCTCGGTGGCGCGCAGGCGGGCCAAGAGCTCGTCGAAGCGGGACTCATCCTCGGCGCGATAGTCGAACCACGTCAGGAAATCGAACGGCTCGCCGAGATCGCGCGCGTGGTGCAGACGGCGCGCGACGGCGGGCAGATAATCGAGGCCGATCGCGATGTGCGCCGAGCGATCCTCGAAGATCGCGCGGCGCTCGTCCTGCGGGAGGGCCCACCACGCGGCCGTCTTCTTGAGCGGGATGAGCGCCCCGCGCCGCGCCTCGGCGCGGCCCATGGCCGCCTGGGTAGCGACGAGCGTCGTCTTCTCGGGGCGCGTGACGTAACGCTCGTTGCTGACGACGCCGCGGAGGACCCAATTGGACGACGACGTCGTCGGCGTCGCGAGCGCGCCCGCGACGACGTCGAGGCGCGCGGCCGGCGCGAGCCCTTCGCCGAGGACGGCCCGGTTCGCGACGACGCGCCAAGGGCCGGCGTCCCCGCCCACGAAGTGAAACAAGCGCTCGAGCGCTCCCGCGATCATCGCCCGAACATAGCGCGAAGACTCAGTGTTTGGCGGCGCGAAGGAAGACCGTGAACGGGCCCATCAAGCGGGCTCAGGGGCAGATCGCCCGCGTGGGGCGCGCGACGCAGACGGCGTTGGTGCACTGGCCGCTCGAGCAGTCCGAGCCTTGCGCGCACGGGGCCCCGAGGGCCCCCCGTGCGACGCACTTGAGGGTCATGGGCTCGCAACGGGCGTATGACAAACAGCCCGTAATGTTGTTAGCGACGCAGTCGGCGCCGGGGGCGCCGCGCGGCACGCACTTGTTCGTCGTCGGGTCGCAGAAGTCGCTGCCCGCGTCGCAGGCGCCGTCGGTCCTTTGACAATCCTCACCCGTGAGCGCGAAGGCGCCACACGCGCGCGCCGTCGTGCCCGGGGACGTGACGCAGGTCAGACCCGAGGCGCACTCGATGGATGAGACGGAGGAGACGCACGCGGTGCCCGCCCCACCCTTCCGCTTGCATGTCGAGGTGCCACCAGACGCGAAGCAGAAGGTTCCCGTCGCGCACGTCGCGTCCAGGCCGCAGGCGCCCCCCTCGGCGACGGTGACGGGCGCGGCGATACAGGTGCCCATGCAACAAGCGGCCGTCCCGACGCACATGGTGAGGTCGCACCTCGACGAGGCGCACTGCTGGGCGTCGGCGCACGCGCCGTCCACGGGCACCGTCCCCTTGAACGCCTCGTCGCACGCGGGGGGCGTCATGTTCATCGAGCTCTTGTTGCAGCCGAACGAGGCGAACGCGTCGAGGCACGCGCCCGCCTTCGTGGCGTCGTACAGCGTCTTGCCCGACTTCACGTCGGCGACGAGCTGGGGCGTCGTGTCGGTGACGGCGGTCAGGCACGTCGCGACGTCGGGGTACGAGCCGCAGCGCACGTCGTAGTCACACAGGACCTGTTCGACGCGCGGCCCGAGCTGGTCGATGGGGATGGGACCACCGCCCCCGCCACAGGCCCCGAGACAAACCACCGCCATCACCGCCGCGAATCGCCACACGCCTTCATCGAAACAGATTCGCGTCGCGGCGGCAATGGACGCGCGGCTAATCCGCGCGCGGCACGCCGCAGGCGATGCGATTGCCGGGCTTCGTCTCGTCCCCCTGATCGAACACGAGGGCGTGCATCAGGATGTCACTCGCGACGTCGTTCGTCCCGATCGTCCAGTAACCGGCCGACGGCGTCTTGTAGGTCGCCGTGCCCGTGCCGCCCATACCGCCGCCGCACATGATCGTGCCGAGCATCTCGCCCTTGGGCGACCAGTGAGCGCCGGCGTTGACGGCGTCGTTTCCGCAGTCGGGCATCAAGTGGAGGTGGAACGCGTGCGTGGCGGTCTGGCAATTCTTGAGCGTGATCGTCAGCGTGATGAGACCCGTCGCGTCTTGCACGAAGGTCGCCATCCCGTTGGTGCCGTCGCCGTTCGTCTGCTGAACCGTGGCGACGGCCATCATCTTGCCGGCGCCCGTCGCGCCCGCGCTGCCCGTCGCGCCCGCGGCGCCCGTCGTGCCCGCGCTCCCGGTTGCGCCCGCGCTCGCCGTCGCGCCCGCGCTGCCCGTTGTGCCCGCGCTGCCGGTCGTGCCCGCGCTCGCCGTCGCGCCCGCGCTGCCCGTCGTGCCAGCGCTGCCCGGTTTTCCGGTGCCGCCGCCGTCGCAGGCGCCGAGCGACGCGAAACCAATTCCCACGAGCATGACCAGCAACCCACGAGCGCCCATGAAGACCTCCCTCATCGAAACGTCCTGACGAACGGCACTCTAGTCACGGCGGCGCGGCCCGCGTTGCGCCCGCGCGTAGAGAAGCGCAACAACGGAAATCCAACCGGCGCAACACAACACCGAGCTCAGGCGACGGCGACCACGCCGCGCGCGAGCGCCAGGCGTACGGCCCGAACGATGTCCGGCCGCGGCGCCCCCGAGCGCGCCGCCATGGCGTCGACTGCCGCGCCCACGTCCGTCGCCGCGGCGAGCGTCGCGGCGACGGCGTAGGTCAGGTCGTCGAAGACGAGCGTTGGCCAGGGCGCGTCGTCTCCAAAGCGTTGCTCGAACCGCGCGCCGTCCCGGTGAAACGTCGCCCCGGCAGGCACGCGGAGCGTCGCCGCCAGGAGCGGCGCGTCCGGTCCGGCCGCGAGCCGCTGCGCGCGCAGGGTCGCCTCGACGTGCGCGGCGGCGAGGCGATCCATCGCGAGGCCGGGGAACGTCGTCGACCATCCACGCCCATCGGCGCCGCGACGTTCGACGACGACCGCGGCGAGCGAGAACCCGTCGACGCCCAGGTCGCCGAGGTGGGCCCGCAGCGCGATCGCGCCCGCGTCGAACTCCGGTCCCAGCGACGGGTGCGCGCGCACCGCGCACATCGTGCACCAATCGTCGAGCTCGAACGGCGCGCCCGCGAAGAGCGTCACGCCGAGACCTTCGTCAGCGAGCGCCCGCCCGACGCGCGCCGCGAGCGGGTCACCTTCGAGCTGGGGCCACATCGCGAGCACGACGCCGCGCCCGCCGGGCGCGAGGTGCGTCGGCAAGCCCGCGAGCACGCGCAGCGCGAGCTCGTCGCCGCGCGCGCCTCCATGCAAATAGGTCGCGACGTCGACGCCCGCGGGCCGCGGCACGAACGGAGGCTGCGCGACGACGAGCTCGAAGGTCTCGCCGGCGACCGGCGCGAAGAGATCGCCCTGGCGCCAGTCGACGGCGCGCCCGTTGAGCGCGGCGTTGAGGCGCGCCAGCGCGATCGCGCGCGCGTTGACGTCCGTCCCGACGACGCGCGCCGCGCGTGTTGCGAAGAGCAGCGCGAGCGTCCCCGCGCCACAGCCGAGATCGAGCAGCGACGACACGGGCCCGCTTGGGCGGGCGAGGCGCGCGAGCGCGGCCGTCGTCGCGCCCGCGCCCATCACGGCGTCGGCGTCGTCGCCGTCGAGCGGATCGGACAGCAGCAGCAAGTCCTCGACGTACGCGAATCGGAACGGGCACGCGACGTCGCCGCCCGCGCGCGCGAGCAGGCCCGCGGCGAGGCTCGGCTCGAACAACGCGCCGAGAGCGGCTTCGGCGGCCTCGGCGGCGACGTCGTCCGAGAGAAAGAACAACCGCAGCGCCGTCGCCGCCGCGTCGTCGCGTCGTCGGAGATGCCACAGCGGCAGCGGCTGACGCGGCAACGCCTCCGACGCGCGCCCCACGCGCAAAGATTCGACGGCGTGCTCTGGCGTCGCGCCGAGCGCGCGCAGCCGCGCCGCGAACGCCGTCCAGAAGTCTTCGCCGAGCGCGGCGAGGCCCGTGACCTCACCAGCCGACGTCACGCGCGCACCGGCGAGACGCGGGGAGTGGAGCGCGGGAGGCGTCGTCGCGGAGGGCATGAGCGGACGCCAGAGTGCCACGCCGGTGGGTTCGGATCAGCCCAGGCCAGGCGCGGCGCGCCCTGGCGCAAGAGACGGACCGCCGATGCAACAGGCGACGCCACGAAAACCGGCGCGCGGCCCACTCCTCAGGACATGTCGACGAAAATGCTCGCGGGCGCGGGAATCGTGGCTCTGCTGGCCGCCGGGAGCGCCTGCACGGGGACGATCAACGGCAATCACCCCGGCGCGCCGCCGGCTTCGGGTCCGAGCACGCCCGCCGCGGCCGACCCCGGCGGGCCGCCGACCGCCACGCCCGCGGCTCCGCCCTCGACCGTCACCCAAACGATGTCGGCGCTCTATCCGGAATCGGTGCTCTGCGCGCCGATCTCCGCCGCGTCGTCGGCCGCTGGGCTCTCGGCCGGGTTCGCGACCCAGTGCGCCGGGTGCCACGGCACGGCGGGAGTGGGCCAAGGCGCGTTCCCTTCGTTGCGCAACGTCACGACCGTCGAGACCTTCATCGCGACGGTGCGCATGGGACGCAAGCTGATGCCGGCGTTCACGGCAGCCGCCGTGCCCGACGCGCGCCTGCAGGCGGACTTCGCGGCGCTCAAAGGTACGGGCGATCCGACGGCCGCCGCCGATCCCGACTGCGGCCCCGGCGCCGCCGACCTGCCCGCCGCGACGGAGGCTGACCTCGCCGCGCGCATCACGCGGGGCCTGGCGGTGTACCGCAAGGAGGGTCCCAAGGGCGCGTGCGCCGGCTGCCACTCGGCGGGCGCGATCGATCTGACGTTCATTGGTTTTTCGGACGCGACGATCTTGCGGCGCGCCGTCCCCAACGTCGGCACCGAGGACGCGCAGACGATCGTCGATCTCGTCCACGCCCTTCGCCAGCGCTACAAGGTCGATCGCCCGCTGCACCCGCGGAAGTTCCGCTTCATGCAGCCGGGGCACGACGTGCTCGCCGAGATCGCCGATCCCGGCGTCACCGCCGTCGACAACCCGGGGACGCACGACGAAGCGCGCGATCGCGCCTTCGGCCAATATCTGCAGAACACCGTCAAGCTGCTCCTCGCGGGCGACAAGATCACGACGCTCGAGCAAGCGAAGGCGGCCCAGGACCAGCTCATGAAGCTGGACCTGCGCAAGTTGCAGGTCGGCGTGCCCAGCGAGCGCTGGACCGAGGACGCGTTCAACGGCCCCGCGAGCAACACGTCCGTCGAGTGGATCCCGATGCTCGCGCGTCACCCGGCGCCGACGCACGCCGCGGACGCCTACGCGCTCGCCGACGCGTACCTCGCCGCTCCGACGGACGCGAACCTGTGGCACTTCTACGAGGCGATCCCGTCGATGACGGTGGGCGAGCCCGAGGACCTCGCGGCGCGCTGGAGCCTGCGCAAGTACCTCGCCGTGCAGATCGCGTCGCACATGCTCGTGCGTCGCACGCTGAGCCTGCCCGACTTCTACGTCGGCGCGCCGTCGGCGGATCCGCAGGCGATGCGCCTCACGGCGATCTCGCACAATCCGTTCTGGAGCATCGGCGACAGCATTCGCACGAACCCGCTCAACTGCAATCAGCCCGCGCCGTGCACGACGTTCCCGGCGGCGATGGACGTGACGTTCGCCGCGGGCGACGCCGCGCGCTCGCGCGAGACCTACGAGGACAAGATGGCTTGGTTCTGGCTGGGCTTCAGCGTCGATCCGGCGTTGGTCATCAGCGAGGACGATCTCGGCACGACGACGAGCGACTACTTCCAGGCGACGAGCCAGCAGTACTACAAGGTGCACCAGGCGTTCATCGTCGCCGCGATCGCGACGGCCAAGGCCAACGCGCATCAGTACGTCGACATGAAGGGCATCGCGCTGCAGGGGACCGGGATGTGGGCCAGCCCGCGGCCGTTCGGCGTGTTCAAGAACAACGAGCGCGAGCTTCACCACCCGCAAGCCACCGACAGCCGTTACGCGATTCACGAGCGGCTGTGGGCCAACGCGTTCCGGATGTTTCTCTTCCTGATGAACGACGAGCTGGGGCAAAGTGGAAAGGTGTTCGACCGCGCGTACACGCTGAAGAACGTCGACTGGATCTATCACTGGTTCAGCGCCGCGAACGGCGTCGAGCCCGGACAAGCCCACCCCGAATTGGACGCCGTCGTCACCGAGCTGCACCAGCGGCTCGCGCAGGCCACGGAGCTCACGACGGTCCGCGCGGTCGCGACGGCGAAGGGTGACTATCCGGAACCGGTGGCGCTTCCTTGATGACGATGACCGGAAGATCGCTGGCGCGCCTCGCGGTCGCCTTCATCGCGACGTTGGCTTTGGCCGCGTGTAGCGCGGCCGGCAACGCGAACGACGACGGCTCAGCCGGACAGAGCGGCAGCGCGGGCAATCCCGGTGGCAGCGGCGGCGGCGGCAGCACGGGCGGCGGTAGCGCCGGCTCGACGAGCACCGCGGGCGCCGGCGGCGAAACATCGTCGACTGGCGGCGGTGGCAGCAGCGGCAGCAGTGGCAGCAGTGGCAGCATTGGCAGCATTGGATCGACGGCGGGCACAGGCGGCACGGTGTCGACCGGCGGGAGCCCCGACGCGGGCACGTCCGGCGACGGTGCGGCCGCCGCCGGCGACGCCGCCACGGGGACAGCGCCGCTCACGCAGTTCCTGCGCATCATCCAGGTGACGACCGTGCAAAGCGGAACGACCGTCTCGATCTCGATCGACGGCACGAAGAATCACAACGGCGCGATCCACGCCGCGCAGGCGTTGATGATGCGCATTCACGTTCGACCGGACACGGGCTGGGTCGCGCACCCGACCGTCGCCGAGCTCCACATGCTCACGGCGACGACGGACGTGACGCTCGTGAGCGCCCCACGCACGATCACGGGCGCCTCGACGGCACAGGCCCTCGATTCGACGTTCAACTTCGACGTGACGGCCGCGCAGGTGACGACGGATCTAAAGTTCTCCGTAGCGCTGCGCGATCCGACGGGCATGGCCGAGACGCCGCCGCCGGCGATCCAGCGCGCGCTGTATCCGCGCAACGGGACGCTCGACACGCTCGACGCGAAGTAGCCGACGAGGCCGCCCTTAGTTGGAGGCGGGGCCGCTCGGCGTCCCCATGCTGCTGCTGTTCGTGCCGGCGCTGGGCGTCGTCGTGGCCGGCTGCGTGCCGATGCCGACGTCGGAGGGGACGATGATTCCCTTCTTCGTCGAGGGCGCCGGCGTGGGGAGGCCTCCGTCGCCTGGTTCCCGATCCGCTTGTTCCTGCTCGGCCGCGCTGCGCGCGGGAGGGGTTCCTGCGCGACCGGCGCAGCCGGCGGCGAGGCAGAACGCGAGCGAGAGCGCGAGCGGGTAAGCGAGGACGTCACGGAGGTTGCACTTCATCCCCGGAAGTTAAGTCTCCCGCGCACAAATCGAAAGGGGGGCCCACCGAAAGTTGGCGCGCCACTCGACCTCAGCTGTCTGGGCGGGCTCACCTGCCGGGACGGAATGAAGTACGGCCAAGGTGGTGATTGCCGGTGGCGCTGGCCAGATCGCCGCCGAGACAAGGAGTTGGCAGTGGTGATATTTTTCGCTCCTCATGAGACGCGCGCGGTTGTTGACGTTGGTCGGGGTCCTGCTGTTGGCGACGGCGGGGAGCGCGCGCCCCGTCCACGCCGACGACCGGGCCGACGCGCGCGCGCACTACGAGAAGGCCACCGGCGCCTACGCGCTCGGGCGTTACGGCGACGCCGCTGCGGAGTTCGAGGCCGCCTTCGCGCTCAAGCCCGATCCGGCGATCCTCTACAACGCCGCCCAGGCCAACCGGCTCGCCGGTAAGAAAGAGCGCGCGCTCGAGCTGTACCGCAACTACCGGCGCGTCTACGGGCGGCGCGCCGAGCACGCGCCCGACGTCGACAAGCACATCGCCGAGCTCGAGAAGGCCGTCGAGAACGATCGACACGTCGCCTCGGCCGAGAGCACCGACCTCGCGCACGTCGATCCGGGCGCGGCCACCGCGACGCGCGAGTCGTCGACGATGCCGGCCCCGACGATGACCGTGCCCGCGGCGCCGCCGCCCTCGACGCCGGCGGCGACCGTGCTCGTCACGCAAGCGGCCCCGGCGACGCGCGACGACGACAAGCCCGTCTACACGCGCTGGTGGTTCTGGGCGGGCGCGGGCGCCGTCGTCGCAGGCGCCGTCGTCGGCACGCTGCTGCTCACGCGCAAGACCGCCGACTGCGGGCCGGGCGTCGACTACTGCGCGAACACGGGGCTTTGATGCGCGCGACCACGAAACTGTCTTCAATCGTCGCGCTCGCTCTCGCGGCGGCGTGCACGCCCGATCGCACGATGCTCGTCGTGCGCGTCCAGAGCAACCTCGAGGTGCCCTCCGCGCTCGACACGGTTCGCATCGTCGTCAAGCACGCGGGCAAGGAGATTCAGAACCTCCCGTTCCCGCTCACGGGCGGAACGCACACGTTGCCGCTCGAAATTGGGTTGCTCAGCCCCTCGGGCGGCGGCTCGGACGTCGCCATCACGGTGACCGGCGTGTTGGCGCGCAACTCCGTCGTCAGCGAAGACGCCATCACGAGCTTCATCAAGGGCAAGTCGCTCGTCCTCGACATGTACCTCGCGGCCGAGTGCGTGAACTTCGACTGCCACGATCCCAACAAGACGTGCTCCGTCGGGCAGGTGTGCATCGACCGCGCGCGCGCGCCCGAGCTTCTCCCCGTGTACCTCGCGCACCCCGACGTCGATTCGGGCGCGCCGAGCGACGCCCTGGTGGATCGCCCCGCGACGAGCGACGTCGGCGACGCGCCCGCGACCGGTGGCACGGGGGGCGCGAGTGGCACCGACGGCACGAGCGACGCCGCGGCGGGCGCGGGCGGCGCGCCCGCCGTGGACGCTGGCGACGCCAAGCTCGACGCGCCCACAGACGCCCCGCCCGACGCGCCCCGCGAGGTCGCGCCCGAGGCGCCGCCCGCCTGCGTGCCCAAGACCGAGGACTGCTTCAACGGCCTCGACGACGACTGCGACGGGAAGCCGGACTGCGCCGATCCCGACTGCACGCCGACGGCGATCTGCGTACCGCGGCCCGCGGGCTCCGTCGGGACGACGGTCGATGGCGCGGGGGCGTGCCCCACGGGGTTCACGGCGGCGACCGCGCTCACCGGCGGCCTCGCCGCCGGAACGTCGTGCGCGTCGAGCTGCCAGTGCGGCGCCGGACAGACGAGCTGCAGCGCCGATCTCTACACGCAGCTCACGCAGGCGACCTGCGGTCAAAATACGGGCGGCAAGCTCGTCTACACGATGAGCACGACCGACCCAGACCCGTGCCCCATCCCCGACCAGAACACGTCGAACGTCTACGGCGCGCGCCTCTCGCCGTGGAACGTCGTGACGACCGGCTGCGCGCCGAGCGGCACGCCCACGAAGCCGACGCCCACCTGGGGCAAGGCGCTGAAGTTCTGCGCGGCCGACAAGGTGGACACCGCCGTCGGCAACGGCTGCGCCACGGGCTCGGTCTGCATGCCCAAGGGCGCGGCGGGCCGCTCGTGCGTCATGCTCGACGCCGTCGGCACTTGTCCCACCGGCACGAACGCGGATCTCCTGTACACGGGCTTTTCGGACGGCCGCACCTGCGCCGCTTGCAGCTGCGGCTCGACGGGCGCGAGCTGCAACAACGTCGCGGTGCAAATGGGCAGCGACTACAGCTGCGGCGTCGCCTACGCGGATCTGCACGGCGGCCAGGCGACGTGCGCGTCGCAGGCGTTCGGCGTCTACGTGCCCGGGTACAAGCTCGCCGGCGCGCCGACGCCGCCGACGTGCACGCCCGCGAGCACCGCGACGGGCGCGCTCACGCCGACGGGCGGCCGCACCGTCTGCTGCCTCCCATAGCGCGCGCCGTGAGGCCCGCGCGACTCGTCGCTGACAAATTCGGCGACGCTACGGCGTTCTGATCTGCGTGCCGACGAGCGTGGCCGAGCCGCCGGGGAGCGCCGCCGCTTTGATGGCGGCTTGGGCCGCGGCGGTCGTCGACGCGGACGTCACGCCACCGAGCGTGGTGACGCCGAGGGCCCACACCGTGAAGCGATACATCTGACGCGCGTTCGCGGCCTGCGGGCACGGGCCCTGGTAGCCGATGCCTTGGAAGCCGTCGAGGTTCTGCGTCGCTTGTTTCGCGCCTTCGGGCATGGGCGGCATTGCGACGTGCTCGACGTTCGCGTCGAGCGAGCGCGTCTTCAACGGAATGTCCCACAGCGCCCAGTGGGCGGAGTTGTCGCCAGCGGCGTGGTTGAGCGTGATGGCGTAGCTCTTCGTGCCGGGCGGGCCGGGCGTCCACGAGAGCGGCGGCGACTGGTTCATCCCCACGGGGGTCACGTTCGCGCACTTGTGCAGGAGCGGAATCTCCATGCCCTCCGTGAACGCGCCGCTCGTGAGCGTGAACGCGCCGGCGGTGGCGTCGTTCGACGCGTCGGTGCCGGCGTCGACGCCGCCCTGCCCCGCCGCGCCCGCAGCGCCCGTCGATCCCGCGCCGCCCGAGGTCCCCGCGACGCCCGTGGTCCCGGCGGCGCCCGTAGTCCCGGCGACGCCCGATCCGCCGGCGCCGGTCGTGCCAGCGGCGCCCGTCGCTCCGGCCGCGCCCGTCGTGCCAGCGGCGCCCGACGCTCCGGCCGCGCTCGTCGTGCCAGCGGCGCCCGTCGCTCCAGCCGCGCCCGTCGTGCCCGCGGCGCCCGTCGTGCCCGCGGCGCCGCCCCCGCCGCTGCCGCCACAGGCCGGCAGAGCGAGCGCGGCCAAAGCGAGCCACGAGACTTTTCGTGAACCGAACGTGACGCGCTTCAACCCGCTCTTCGACATGAGGCCAATCCTATGCCGAGAGCGCGCGGTTCATACAGCGTCGTCGTCGCCTTCGCCGTCGTAGAGGCAACGGCCCGAACGCGCGTACAATGGGGCGCATGCAGATCTCCTCGGGTTTGCACAGACGGGGCCGGCTTGGCCTCTTGTTCGTGGCGGCGGGGTGGATCGCCGGCTGCGGCGGCGGCTCGATTGCGAGCTCGACGCCCGACGCGAACGGCGGAGGTGGCACCACCACCGCGCCCGACGGCGCGGCGGGCAATGGCGGCGCGAGTGGCGCGGGCGGCGTCTCCGTCGCAGGAAGCTCCGGCAGCCAAGGTGGCGGATCGGGAACGGGCGTTGGCGGCAGCGGCGGCGCTAGCGGCGCTGGAGGGAGCAGCGGCGGCGCGGCCGGGAGCAGCGGCGCTACCGGCGGCGGCGCGGCCGGGAGCAGCGGCGCTGCCGGCGGCGGCGTGGCCGGCTCGGCCACCGACGCGGGCGCGACGGACAGCGGCGCGGCTTCGTCGGGGTGCGCGGGCAAGACGTACAAGCTGTGCGAGGACTTCGAGACGGGCGCCGTGGGTGCGATCCCCACGGGGTGGACCGCGCTGCGTGGATACGCGCCGATGCGCGGCGGGACCGTGCTCGCGAGCGA